>DAGF01000078.1 GCA_002495645.1 Euryarchaeota archaeon UBA549 | reverse complement strand
CTCAATCGTTCATTTCTTCTCGCAGAGCGTCAAGCGCACTGCTCGCAGCGGGAAGGGGTGGAAGAGCAAGCGGCGTCCCGTCAGGAGCCAACAAGGGTGGCAATTCTTTGCCGTCGGGGCCGATGAGAACAGGAAGCGTTGGTTGGTCGGGTTGGGAAGGCCCCACCGATTCAAATCCAACATCCAATGGAAGGCGCAATTTCAGAATGCGGCCCTCATCGATGCGGACAAAGGTTGCACCGTAGACATGACCGGGTTCCGGATGTTCGGGCTCGACCAACACCGTGTGGCCGTGGCCTGGCGTTTGAAGGAGAGCCACGAGGTCTTCGCCTGAAGCGTGTTCTTCCCACATGCGAGCGGTTGATGCACGAATATCGGCCATTTGACCCATGCGGCGCCGCTTGATACGTTCTCGAATCGCTTCATGTCGCACCCTTCGGTCTCGCACCGTCAACTCGATATCGGCGTCTTCAACGGATTCGGGACTGACGTCAACCACGTATTCGTCAGCGACGTGAACATCTTCGACCTCAACCTCAACCACGACCTCGGCTTGGCTTTGCTCATCCTCCATCGCCTCGGCTTTGGCAGCCTGTGCAGCGGCTTCAGCGGCAGCGATTTTCGCCAGTTTTCGCTCTCGAAGGGTCGCACCGTCAAGCGATTCAGCCTTGACGGGTTCGGGAAGATCGTCAACCTCGTCTTCGACCTCAGGGGATTCGCTGTCAACTTCAGCAACCACCGGTCGAGGCGCTCGTGGCCGAGGTTTGGAGGCGGGTTGAGCCTGGCCCCCGAGATTGATCCAAAGGAAAGCGAGAACGCCCATGGCACCCACAAAGCCCCACTTAGCCTCGTCAGTCAATTGTCCGACGGTGGCGAGGTAGAACACCAAAACAGAAAGGAACAACACACCGACGGCGGTCCTTGCAAATCCCATGTCCCTCGCCCGACCCAATCGTTGATTCTTTATGACGGTGATGGAGGTCTTGGTTATTCATTTCCATCGGGAAGCGGAAGTTGGCTCAACAAATCCTCCAGAGCACGGCGACGATGACTGAACTGGTGCTTGGTGTAGGGCCCCACCACACCGAAGGTCTGACCGTGGGTGCTGACGGTTCCCAATGTACCCGGACTGAGGGGCTCTCCCGATTCGTCCAAGTCCGACGGTATGAAAATGGGGTCGAACCCAAAGCCGGCCTCGCCTTGAATTTCCGTGGCGATGGCCCCTTTGCAAACCCCTTTTCCGATCAAGACCTTCTCACCATCCCACAGCGCTGCAACGGCTTGAAAGGAGGCGGAACGGAGGTTTTTGATGCGGACGGGGTCGTCGTCAATAAGGTGAGAAAGCAGGCGGAGGATCCCATGATTTCCAATGGTGGAAAAGGCGTGAGAGGAATAAACACCTGGAAATCCATCCAGAGCGTCAACGAATAAACCGGCGTCCTCAACCATCACCATGGCATCCTTCTGAGGCAGATGGTTCATGGCTTGGGCAATCTTTGAACGTGCCACCGTTTCCAGGTCATCAGCTTGTGGTTCAACAACCACTGTGTCTGGCAAATCCAGGCCTTTGACCTCAATACCGAGTTGTTGAAAGTGATGCTGAGCCTCCTCCAATTTTCCAGCGTTGGAGGTGAGAAACCAAACGGTTGCGCTCATGCACGGCCCTTTGGCCGGCGGCCTATGACCATGTTCATTGGACGGGCATGAGGCCGATTGAGAAGGAGATTCTTTAGCAACCAACCGGGTGTGATGGTCATGCTCTCCCATTGGTTCTTGGTGGCGTTGGGTGGGGCTGTTGGCGCCGTTCTGCGATTCTATCTCAGTGAAACGCTGCCCTCTGAGGCCTTTCCTTGGGCCACCCTCAGTGTCAACCTCGTCGGTTCCTTTCTGCTTGGCGTCGTGATGGCCGCCACTTTGGTCGACGCAATCGGCGAAACCCAGGCGCTTCTGCTCGGCGTGGGGTTGTTGGGCGCCTTTACAACCATGTCAACGTTCTCGGTTGAGACCGTCGTGATGGTGGAGGACGGGCGATGGCGACTGGCCGGCCTTTACGTGGTGGTGTCGGCTGTTGTTGGTCCGCTACTGGCGTGGTTCGGATGGAAAGGCGGCCAAACGTGGTTCGCTTGAATCACTTCAAGATGGCCAACATGCGGTTCAACGCCAACAGCGAGCCGGCTTGCACGTCTTTTGGCACAACGATTTGATTGGGGACTTCACCGTCAACCAAGCGTTCCAAGACGTCCATGAGGTAGGCGGGGTGAATCATGTACATGGTTGAACAGGGACAGATTTCTTCGTCCAAGCATTCGATGTGCTTGTCCGGGTGCTCGGCGGCGAGACGAGCCACCATGTTGATTTCGGTACCGATGGCGATGCTCGAGCCAGCAGGTTGGTCCTTGACGAAATTGCGAATGTATTGCGTTGAGCCATAGGCATCGGCGAGGTCAACGGTCTCACGAGGACATTCGGGGTGAACGACCACGATACCATCAGGATGTTCGGATCTAAAGTCGTGAATTTGTTGGGGCGTGAATCGCTTGTGGACCGAACAGAAGCCGTGCCAAAGGACGATGCGAGCACCTTTGAGTTCACCCATGGCACCGATTCCTGGCGTCCAAGTAGGCATTCTATCGGCCGAAATACCCATCGCAAGTCCGGTGTTTCGACCAAGGTGCTGGTCGGGGAAAAAGAGCACTGCGCCCTTAGGACCTGCTCGCTCAAACGCCCAGTTCAGCACACCTTCAGCGTTGGAGGACGTGCACACCACGCCGCCGTGGCGCCCAACGAAATCTTTCAGGTCAGCGCTCGAATTCATGTAGGTGACTGGAACGAGGTAGGCTTCGTTTTCGCTCACCGCTTGGTCAGGGTCTGGACGGTTGATGGGGTCGCTCAGCCCGGAGGCCTTGAGAATCTCTTCCCAAGCGACTTCAACCTCACTCAAGGTCGCCATGTCCGCCATGGAACAGCCTGCTCGAAGGTTAGGGAGGATGACATTTTGTTCGTCGGATGTGAGTATGTCCGCTGATTCGGCCATGAAGTGCACGCCACAGAAAACGATGTGCTTCGCCTTTGAATCGGCCGCTTTTTGACTGAGCATGAAAGAATCGCCGAGGAAATCGGCGTGCATGACAATGCTGTCACGCTGGTAGTGGTGTCCGAGGATGAGCAAATCCTCGCCCAGCTCAGCCTTGAGTTCAGCAATCCGGTCGGCAACAGCCTGTTCTTCAACGGACAGCGTGGTGTCCATGAAGTTGACAGAGCACATGGGCAGGCTGACGGTCATGGGGCTCATGTAACTCCAAGCAGCGACCCTTTTTCAAGGAACGGATGGGCATGAATGTTCAAAAAGAGGGCCTTGGTGAGCGAGACATGGCCTTCACACCAACACAGCGTTTGCACTTGGGTGCAGAGGCCGAGGTGTGGAAGGGCGAATGGTTTGGCAAACCCGCGGTCCGAAAGCAACGGCGTCCCCGCTCTTGGCGCCATCCAAACCTCGACCATCGGCTCGGTGTTCGCCGGATGATCAGCGAGGCTCGCCTGTTGATTCGCACCAGAAAAGCCGGCCTTTCGGTGCCCTCCGTTTGGGATTTGGACTACGAAGGAGGCCAACTCATCATCGAGCACCTCCAAGGCCAACCGCTCATCGACGTGCTCAATGATGCTACAACCACACAAGAGAAAGCAAAAGCCACCCTTCAACGGATCGGCCATGCGGTTCGTCGCCTTCACCGAGAAGCCACCACCCACGGCGATTTGTCCAGCAACAACATTCTCATCGATGGTGAGCATGTTCACCTCATCGACTTCGGCCTGGCCTCCATTGAATACGATGTGGAGCGTTTCGGCATCGATTTGCACGTGCTTGACGAAATTCTTGGTGCCTCGCATCCACAGTGGGAAGGCGCCATCGATTGGGTGATTGAAGGCTACCTTGCAGCCGAGGAAGAACTCGGTCCCGCACCGGCCTTGCAAGGGGGCAGCGTCCCTTCTGCCAAAGAAGTCCACACCCGACTCGAGGATATTCGAACACGGGTTCGGTATCACGGTTGACGGGCGACGCGACGCTCACTTTGTCGCTGCCACATGTTCCACATCACGACCACGAAGGCCAGCAGCACACCGGCTTGCAACACGATGCTGGAGTACAACCGAAGTTCAGGCTCCCACGTATGAACTCGCATTGACCTCGTGTCATCGTCCAATTCAAAGTAGACAAGTTGGTGCTCAAGAACCAAGGGACCCCACTGGTCCTTGGTGTCTGAAGTCAACACAAAGGAGGTGTTGGTGGCGAGTTCGGTGAAGTAAATCTCTCGGTCCAGGTACTTGTCTTGCGGCGCCAACGGGTTCAGATGGTCCCGAACCGACCAGGCCAAAATGCCGTGGTCAAGGGAAATGTCTGAAACGTGGTATTTCGGATTGCTGGCTAGCCATTGTTCAGCCGTGCTTCGGTTGTAGAGCACCAACCGGTCCGTGGCGGAAACGTTCACGGTCACAGCGAGGTATTCTCTGTCAAAGGCCATGCTCTGAATGGTGGCGTTGGCCATGTCTACCGGCGTGCCCCAGCCCGCCAAGATTTCATCCTCCTCGGCAGGAGCGGTGGCGTTGATGGTGTAGCCCACTTCTCCACGCACTCCCAATTGCAAAACGGTTACTTCCATCGGCCGCTCGCTGGTGACAAACGCAATTTCAGAACCCGCACAGGTGATGCGTTCGATATCACGATGCGTCTCTTCGGACTGAAGGACTGGCACGCCCTCAAGGTCGGTGATTTCCAACACCCCGTCAACGGTGTAAACCAGAACCAATCTGGCCGCTCGTTCGCATAACAAGAGGTGCTCGGGTTGCTCAAAATCCAAGGTGCTGATGGCCTGTTCAGGTTGATGAACATCGTACATCAACAACGCAGAGCCGTTCGCCACCACCAGCAGGTCGTTTTGCAGGGCATGCGTGGAGTCGAGGCTAAGTCCCGGAACGTTCACCCGAACCGCTTGGGAATCCGCTGCAGACAGATTTTCAAGCAGCAAAGAGACGCCCTCGGTTTGGTTGTCGAGGGTGGCCAACCATTCGTCGGAGACGGCTGCGGATTGAGGCGCCTCAACACCACCCGCCGGGAGCGAACGATGGGTCAAATCCCACGTGATAACCGCCGCAACCACCACGAGGATGACGACGGCGATGTGGCCCGTTTCCCTGCTGGTCGGTTGGCGATATTGCTCAAAGGCTCGGCCTATTCTCGAGCGAATCCACGCCCAAGCCTGCCAAGGCCGTGTCAGCACCGTGACGATGCGGGCGTTCATCGTTCGCTCGTCAAAGAATTTCCACCAACCGTTGGAGGTTCTGTCGGCCATTGAGACGGCCGCACCCGCAATCAACATCCCGCCAATGATGTCAACGAACCAGTGGATGCCGAGGTAGATGATGGTGAAAGCCGTCAACAGCGTGTAAGCAAAGACCGTGTAGCGGTAACGGTTCCAGCGGCGATCGTCATCAAACCGTGTCAGGCAGAGCCAAACGGCAAACGGGATACCGATGTGGAGCGAAGGCATGCCGTTGGTGAACGGGTCAATGCGCCGGAACCAATCGGCAATTTCGGGCGTTAACGTGTAGGCGAGGGTCTCCATTTCTGGGATGGTATCGCCGGTGACTCTGACGTTAAAGAAGAGGTAGAACGGCACGGCCAGAATGTAGACCCAAGCGATGGAAAGCGTGACCCGGTCGGCAAGCCAGCGGTCATCAAAATAAGCAAAGTAGAACACAGATACATAGCAAATGAACATGAAGCCTGCGACATAGAAATGCGTCAACGCCGTGGTCAACCACGCCGCCTCGAAGGTTTGCTGCACCCAGAGCACCAAATTGCCCTCAATGGCCCAAATGTACGGCGTCATGTCAAGGCCGGTGCTCGCCATCAAGAGCCGGTCGATTTGGTCGAGCGTATCTTTGGCGTTGTAGATGGCGAAGACGATGAGGATGTGCACCCAATACCTGCGAAAGAAATCAACAAAAGGTGGAAGCGACAACTTTGCCCACGGTGGTTTGAACACCGGAAGCAGGATGACGCCAAGAGCCAAGGCGCTGATCATCCAAGTCAGATAGACGCTCTGCACAGGGGGCTCACTCCAAGTTGTGGGTCATGGCATTCCTTCATGAAAGCGTCGTCAACGAAGCCCCCGGCAAGGTGGGTTCTACCAGGCGCCGTGGACATAGGGCTTGCCTCGGTCCGGATCGCGCCTGTTCGCGAGGTCGTAAATTCGTTCAAATCGGTAAATGCCACTGGAGCAGCCTTGTTGCCAGTCGAAAGCGAGGGCGTATTTTCCCACCGTGCGAACCGCCGGTTTCTCGGCGGGCAGCGCCTCAATTTGGCGGCGAAGGGTACGGCTTGTCTCGTCTTCGTTTCTCATCGGCGAACATTTGGCGCAGGGGCAAGCATGCCGCAAGTCGTCATAGGGGACCGTGAATTCCGACCCGTTGTCGTAGGTGAGCACCATGTCTTGGGGGCGCCGTTCCAACTTCTTGAGGGTGGGGAGAATTTCGCTCATGGCGCCACCTCAGATGATTTCGAGTCCGCCATCTGCTCCGTCGGAAAGCTGGTCTTGAATGGCCGCCACAACGTTGGCAAATGCAATGGCGGATGGGCCATCGGGCTCGGAAACAATGCGATGAACGCCGTCGTCGCCGCCTCGTACGAAACCGGGGTCAAAGGGAAGCGCCCCAAGGAAGGGAACACCGAATTCCTCGGCTGTATCCCTGCCTCCACCTTCTTTGAAAATATCCAGCGTCACGGAAAATTTCCCTTCATCGTCGGCCGTCGCAGCAAGCGTTTTGCCTCCGGGAGCAGCGATGCTGACCTCGGCTCCTGGTGATGTCGTGCCGTTCACCGTGAAGCCGCTCATGTTCTCAACGATGCCGAGCACGGGCACCTTGAGGGATTCGGAGAAGGTGATGGATTTCCGACTGTCGAGCAGGGCAACCTGCTGTGGCGTGGTGACAATAACCATGCCGTCGATGTCGGGAAGAGATTGCGCCACAGTTAACGGTTCATCGGAGGTGCCAGGAGGGAAATCGATGATGAGGTAGTCCAACTCACCCCATTCAACATCGCCGATAAACTGCTGGATGGCCCCGAGTTTGATAGGACCTCGCCATACGACGGGCGTGTCTTCGTCTTCCAAGAGGAACGCCATGCTGATGACTTTCACACCAAGGTGGCCTTGAGCAGGATGGATGCGCTTGTTCTCGACGTGAAGGCGACGCCCGTCCAATCCCATCATCTTGGGAACGTTCGGGCCGGTGATATCGATGTCGAGAATACCCACGGTGTGGCCTTGTTGAGCCAAGGAAAGAGCCAATCCGGTTGAGACGGTGGATTTCCCCACACCGCCTTTGCCAGAAAGCACCATGATTTTGTGTTTGATTTTGCGACCGATTTCCTCCATCGCCATCTTTCGCTTCATCTGAGCGTAGGCTTGTTCCATCTGCTTCTGCTCTTGGGGTGATGGGCCAGCAAGTGCTTCGTTTGAGGCACCGGGCGTGTTGATGGAGACCGGGGAATCCGCCATGCCCAAACCACCGTACTGGCCTACTTCAACCCACCCACGGAACGCCGATGCTCGAATTTATGCGCGAACCGAGAGTTGGCGGTCAAGCATGCCGTGAAAAAGAACGGTGAGTCCCACAACCACCCCGACCGCCGGCAGCGACCACGTCATGCCACCGTAAGCCCATGCCAAGCCAAAGGAGAGCGGGAGAGCCACCAGTGAACACCTTCGGTTGGTTTGCCGACGATGGGTGCGAAGCATCGCCCCTTCAAGCACGACGGTGAGCGGTCCAAACAGGAGCACTTGAAGGCTGATGAACACAGCGACCAAGGAAAACAAGAGGTCCATGCCTCGTGCAGCGAACACGATGTGGAGGCCAAAGAGAAGGCAGAACACGGCGAGGTTCAGCAGCAGTGCACGCCTCATGTTGACCCTACGCCCTACCCCTATGTCAAGCCATCAACAACCTATGGAGAGAGATTTGAAAGCGGGTGAGGCGTTGGGGCAGGACATGAAACTCCTCTTTGTCTGTGTCGGGAACACCTGCCGCTCTCAAATGGCTGAAGGCTTAGCAAAATCGATGGGTTTTGAGGCTGCATCAGCAGGCACCCATCCGGGGCCCGAAGTGGCCAAGCATGCGGTCAAACTGCTCAACGGCAAGGGAATTTCCACTGATGGAATGGTCCCGAAAGGTCTGGACGGCATTGACCCGAGCGCCTTTGACATGGTCATCTCCATGGGATGCGGCGTTCATTGCCCGGCCATCAAAATCGACGAAGATTGGGCGCTTGAAGACCCCGTGGGCCAAGAATACGAAGTCTACGAGCAAACGGCCGCTGAAATTGAGCGCCGTCTCCGACTCCTCGTCAGTCATTCCTCTTGAGAAACTGGCATGTCGCCAACGCCCTCAAGGTCAATGCGCAAGACACTGACGGTTCGCATCCCGTTCTCACCCTCAACTTCTTCGGATTCGCACGAAAGGTGCTGAATGTTCACCGTCTCAGGCAAGCCCTGAGCGATGTGGCCGTTGCGGCGACGGCACACTTCAGCGACGTCCACCGCACGGGAAATGGTGGCCCCTCTTGCCACCAATTGCAGCTCTCTATTGCCGTCTTCCATCGCTTTGACCACCGCTCGGACATAGGCGTGAAGAGGTTTTTTTCCGATGAAGATGATGCGACGGTCGGCCATGGTTATCGATGTTCGTTGAGTTCGGCCACCCCATAAACATTGACTGAAAAATGAGGAGAAATGGCTCGCAGTGGTGCGAGCGCCGGGACTCGAACCCGGGTTCAGGCGTTGGCAACGCCCGGTGATAACCACTACACTACGCTCGCTTGCGCCCTTCCCATCTTGCAGGGGTTTAAACGGTTGTCGGCGAAGAATCACGGCCGCTGATTCTGCCTCCAATGACGGAGGTCACTGCATCCCGAATCGGTCGGCTCCACCCTCGCCACCACGACGGGCGAGGAAGGTCAGCACAACCACTGCGCCGATCAAGACCAACAACCCGAGGCCACCGAGCACCGCCGTACTCAATCCATCTGTTCCGTTGGTGGAATCATCAGCTTCCTTGAGCGTGATGACGTCAGAAGCCAAGTTCAATTCGCCGTAGGTGTCAAACGCACGGAGAGATACTTCGTGCGTGCCCAAGGGCGTGCCTTCCCGAACGGACAGAACCACGCTGTAAACGCCATCACCAGCGACCTCGTCGCCACCGTTGACACCATCATCGTGCATCATCGCCCATGTTTGGCCTCCAATCGGTGTGAAGACACCGAGGTTGATTTGGACCCGCTCAACGCCATCGGGATCGTTCACCTCAACGGTGTAGACAACCGTGGCATCCGGGTCCTTCTCCACAGAACTTGGTGAGGTCACCACCACCGGTCGGTCGTTGAGAATATGAACCTCAATCGGCATGGTTACGCTTTGGTCAACATGGTGCGGACCGAACACAGCATCGCCAACACCGTTGGGGGCCGGGGTGTAAACGCGCTGCTGCGAGACGGCACCTTGCTCGTCTTCAGCGACAACCAGGAGTGATTGATGCCCAGGGGTCATGCCGGGCGGCATTTCAATCATGGCCGCCCAAGGCGTGCTGCCGCCTTCTGAAGTCAGATTGACCACCTCGCCACCGTAGCCACGCAGGTCGATGTGGACGGAGCGAACGCCGTGGCCGTCGTAAGCCTCGACATTCACCACGATGGATTGACCTCGCTCGAGGGAGGTGGGAGCGATTTCGACCGCCAGCAATCGAGGAGGTTGATTGGACACTTCAAGCAGTTCCTCACCGCTGGCAGTGGCGCCAAAACTATCGGTCGCTGATACGCTGACTGCAAACGAGCCAATTTCTAGACCTGGAATGATGACCGATGCCGTGTAGACGTCATCGCCAACAGCGAGGTCGCCGTCAAGTCCTCGGTCGTTCAGTTCAACCGTACCAAGACCAAAGACGCTGAGGTCGGCCTGCACGCTCACCACGTTCCACTCTGCATCCTCAACCGTGGCTTGGAGATGGGCAACCCCGCCACCTTCGCCAATAGCGAGTCCCTTGCGCCATCCAATCTCGGAGACCATCGGGGGGTTGTTGTCGTCTGCGCTGACGATTTCAGGAGAGAGGACCCGTTCGAGGAGCTGCGTTTCCTGCAGCATCACGGTCTCGTTGTCATCGCCAAAAGGAAGGCTCAGTGAGCGTTCAACCGTAGACAGCAGGCCTTTGAGCGGCCCTCCCACGACAACAGCACCAGAGGCCGTTCCTGCCTCCCCACTTCCCTCGTAAAAACCCGTCCAATCGATGACGCTGAGGTTGTGGCCGTCCCGAACATCCGTGCGAGTCTGGCCGACATCGACCGTCAACGTGAGCCCTTCCTGCCCGTTCAAACGCAGGCGGTCGTTGGTGTTGAGCGGGATGGGCATCCATCCAGTTTCCCGACCAACGGTCAGGTCACCGAGGCTTTCTTCGGCCACCGGAGCGGTGGCGTTTTGCTGGATTGGACTGCGTTCCGGGAACTCTTCGCCCTCGGAGGCGTCAGGCCCCGTTTCTCGCCAAACCAAGCGCACGGTGCGGTTGTCCCAGTCGGATTGAACCGTTTGGTAATCCCACGTTTGGTTGTGGGTTGCACCAACCCCAGCGCCGTCAAAGAAATTGCCGCCGTTCACGCCCGTGATGTTGAACCATGATTCTTGGAAGATGACGTTGACCAGGAACTCCTGGCCGGTGGCGTTGGCTTGCATGCCCGTTGTCTCAATGCCTCGCAGCACACCAAAGGTGCCTTGAACATCACCCGTTAGGGTGCCGTCGACGTGCAGGTCGTCGATGAGGGTCGTGCCGTTTTCCAACTTTGTATGCAAGTCCAGGATGGTCCCGTTCACTTGGAGCGAGGCGTTTTCGTCCTGGTCGACAAAACCAAAGCTTCCATCGCCGTAAAGTTCCTCCAAGTGCTGCGTACGAACACCGTTTTCCCATCGTTCGACTGACGAGAAACCGTCCAGAGAGACATCGAGCCGAGTACCTTCCTCAATGAGCATGAAATCGGCCATGGCTTCGAATTGAGTGTGCTGAAGCACGCGCTCACCGTCCACATCCACGTATTCAAAGAAAAACACGGCCAGCTCACCATCGATGTCGAGGGAATTGTTCTCACCGTCGTCCTCGGAGACATTGAGTGAACCTGTGGCTTCCAGCGACAGACGTTCGCCAACCACGCCGTCGATAATGGAGCGGTTGAGCAGGGCATGCGAAACATCAGCGTTGATGACGGTGGTTGTTTCGCCATCAATCAATTCGGTTCTCAAATCACCAAAGCCTTGCGCATCGAAGACCTGACTGGTCAACACGCCAGCGACGACGGTTTCGTTTTTCCACAACTGCGTCAACACCAAATCCAGTTCGGTGACCCCGTCCGCCGTGCTCTCAACGGTGGCAAAGGTCCCGTTTCCAAGTTCCCAAGACGAGAGGGTATCGCCCACTCGTTCCTGCCAGCCTTGGCCGGTGAAACTCAGGCTGAAATTCTGGTCGCCAGCCTCGGTTGCGTAGGACTGGTCAAGGTCCCATGTCGTTGAGAGGAGAACCTCGTGGTCGTCCATGGGTTGGTTCCAGCGGCCGACCACGAAACTACGAACCGTCTCATGGTCAAGGTCGCTGACCTCGTTGTGGTCGGTGATGGTGATGCCGAGTTCAATTTCATCACCCCACGAAAGGGAGCTGTTGAATTCGAGCAAAGCCGTGCGAAAACCCTCCTCGCTGCCCCAGGTGATGCTGTGGCTCGTGTCCAGTTGACTGCCGTTGTGGGTGTGGTGCATGTCAACCTCAAAACCGTAGGAGCCGTTGTCGGAAAAGGTGAGCATGTAGGCGTGAGCAACATCCGTCGTGCCTTGGCCCACCCAGTGCGTATTGATGCGAACCGAAGGTGCAGTGTCTGCCTGAACATGAAGGGGAAAAACCGTAGCGACCAACAGCGCCATCATGAACAGCGACGGAAGTCTACGCCGGGGGGTCATGGGTGGAATGTGGGACGGCTCCCCTTCAAGACTTTGGGTCATTCGCCTCACTCAAAGGTCAAGAACATAACCAAAGAAGAGGGGGAGAACGATGGTGGCGTCGCTGTGCACGTTGAATTTCGGCGTATCAACGCCAAGTTTACCCCACGTGATTTTCTCATTGGGCGGCGCTCCGGAGTAGCCACCGTAAGAGGCCGTGGCGTCCGTTATCTGGCAAAACCACGACCACAATGGTACGTTGTCTTCCTCCAAATCTTGGTGGAGCAGCGGGACCACGCAGATGGGGAAATCCCCGGCTATGCCTCCGCCGGACTGAAGGAAGGCCAAGGGCGAGGAGCATGAACGGTAAAACGCCATCAAGTTGGTCATGTAGTGCGTCCCACTCAATATGACATTGGGGTGGAGTTGCCCCTGTGAACAACGGGCAGCGAAGATGTTGCCCAGCGTTGAATCCTCCCATCCAGGGACGTAGAGAGGAAGGTTCGCCTCGGCGGCAGCCAATAACCAAGAATGGTTTGGGTCGGCTTGGTAGCTTTCAGCGAGCACACCAGAGCGCAGGAGACGGTAGAGATGTTCGTGAGGCAGCAGCGATTCGCTGGCCTCTTGAGCCGAACGCCACACGCCCATGAGATGGTGTTCGATGGCTCGAATGGCGGCGTCCTCAGGAATGCAGACGTCGGTCACCCGATTCAATTTACGTTCCAACAGACCAGCCTCGTCTTCCGGAGAGAGGTCTTCATGCTCGGGAACCTTGACGTAAGCATCGTGAGCAACGAGGTTGAAGACATCCTCCTCAAGGTTGGCACCCGTGCACGAAATCGCTGCAATGTGCCCAGCACGGATCATAGCGGCCAAACTGCGTCCAATTTCTGCTGTGCTCATGGCACCGGCCAAGGTCAAGAACAGGCGCCCGCCCTGCTCCAAATGCTCGACGAGCGACACCGCAGCACGGCGAACTGTACCTGCGTTGAAGTGCCGATAGTGTTCGTCCACAAAGGCCCGAATCGACATGGTCACGCCTCCGAGATAAATCGCTCAACTCGTTGTCGGCGAACACATACCAAATCTGGCATTCGCTGCATGAGTTCTTCGTGAAGATAGGTTGCGATGGTGTCCGGGTCGGTCTCGCCGCAGGTGAAACAATCGATGGCCAACAGCCCACGGTCTGCATAACAATGCGCTGAGATGTGACTCTCGTCGATAAGCACCACAGCGGCAAATCCAGGCGGTGATGTGCTGCCATCAAAGGGCGCAAGATGGGCGTGAACCTCTTTGGCCGGACTTCGTTCAACCGCTTCTCGCATCAGCGCAAAAAGCCAAGCATAGGCGGCTTCATCCACAAAAACTGCGTTGGTGTAATCCAGAAACACGTGGGCGCCTTGGTTCGCCTTCCCCGTCATGTCTTCACCTGCCGCCTGCCCTACTGCGCTCTTTTTCAATTTGATGACCGAGCCTCTCCGTCAAATTCTGTGAAAAACGCTGCATTAAACGGCACATCTTCGTCAGCAGCCATGACCTTCCAGCGCCCTTCATCACGAGCAAGAACGTGGCTGGCGACGACCTTCGTGGCCAACAACGCCGCCGTAAATTGGGTCAAGACCCCGTCCGCTTGAGCAACGATTTCGTTCACATCGGCGCTGATGACCATCACCTTCGGGTTGGCAAACAGCGTTTCAATCGTCTCCACAGCCTGCCAAAAACTCAGCCCACCGGGAACCGGTGTGCCGGTGGCGGGAACCAATGCGCCGTCAAGACCATCGATGTCGAGCGTGAAATGAACCGGACCAGAAAGCGAACGGAGTTGCTCAAGCCATGCTTTCCACGCCTCGCCACCGCTGTGGGGGTGCTGCGTGTGTTTTGCAAACGAGGTCGTGATGCGATTGTCGGTGTTGATGCGGACGAGTTCTTCTTTGCTGTAAGCACGAACACCGGCTTGAAGCAGACGGCCAGCCCCGACATCAAGGCTTCGTGAAGCTGCACAAGCATGAGAAAAAATCTCACCGTCCAGCGAGGAGCGAAGGTCAGCGTGAGCATCGAGTTGAACGATGGTCAAATTTGCCAGGTCACCCTCCACGGCCGGGTGGTGCCTTGCGGCGTGAATAAGTGGCGGTAGGATGCCGTGCTCACCTCCCAAAAACAACGGAAAGAGATTCCCGGAGTAAAACGACCGAGCGTGGGCCGCCATCTCGTCAAGTTGGCCACGGAGAGTTGGTGCTCCGCCTTCCCATACCGGTTCGGTGCTGATGACGTAGCCTGCAGGGAGGTCCTTTCCAAGCCGATCGTCAAAAAGTTCCACCTGGGCGCTTGCATCCAGACAGGCTTGGGGGCCATCGCAAGCCCCTGTACCGTAGGATGTTGTCAACTCGTAAGCAAGGGGCACGACGGCAATATCGGCGGGTCCGCTGGCCTTTGAAAGGCCAAGAAATGCCCCCTCCTCAAAGTCCACTGACATGCATTTTGCGGGTTGCCGCCCCCTTCATCATCCTACCGATGGCAATGAACTCCGATTTTGGACTCCAAAGTACCGTTTTCAAGAAAAAGCATGGAACACTTAATATGGGTCGGTGACCAATAAAACATAGCAACGGGAACCGAAAACAGC
>DAGF01000028.1 GCA_002495645.1 Euryarchaeota archaeon UBA549 | reverse complement strand
CGTTCAGGCCGCCGTGTGCCAAAGGACGCTTCCGTCCTCAAGCCAGACCTCGAAGGCCTGTTCATGGCAGCGCGAGCCGTCGGCTTGCGCAAAATCAAGCGGGAAGAAAACATCTCTCACCCACGTCGCCCACATGGACGAGAGGGCCGCCTTTGGGTTTCGGCCAAGGGGGCCAAGGAATCCATCGGTGCGGGGAGCAAAGAGGAGGTGCTCCAACTCATCGGTGGCCAATGGCGCGAAATGCAACGCAATCAACGGCAAGAGGCCGTCAAGCAATCCACCAGCGGACCCAAAACAGGGGACCGTCGTGCTCGTTCTCAGCGCAAAAACACCCAACAGCGCAGCAGTTTCAAGAAGCGAAAGAGCTTCAAGAACCGTTGAATTCAAAACAGAAATTGATAACCTTTGAGGGTCATTTCTGAACATGCGAACCCTCCTGGTGCTGCTGACGGTCGCCTTGCTTGCAGGCGGTGTGCAAGGGGATATCGACCCACAGACCGATGAGCCAGAGACCGTTGTCATCACCGTTGACAGCACGAATCTCCGCTTTTCGCCCTCCCAAGTGACCATCACGGAAGGCGACACGGTCCGCTTCTTTTGGAGTGGACAGGCCTTGCCCCACAACGCGGTCGAGGCCAACGGCGTCTTTGATTCGGGTGAACCGGAGCGTGCAGTGGATTACTCCTACACCTTTGAGCGTGGCAGCAACGGCACCTATGATTTCGTTTGCGAACCTCACGAATCCATGGGCATGGTCGGCCAAATCACGGTTGAACCTGCGCCGCCCTTGGTGGTTGAAGCGCCCGAAACGGAGGCTGAGGACACGCCTTTCCTCTCAACATCGGGCACGCTCTTGTCGCTCTTTTTGGCGTGGGCGTTCGTGTCCCGACGTCAAGGCAACGGATGAAGCCAGCCGAACACGTCCTCTTCGGTCTCGTTTTGAATGCCGGTCAATGCATCGTAGAGTTCAACGGTTACCGCTCCGGGTTGACCGTCGCCGTACACGGTTTTGTCACCGTCATGGGTGATGGAGCCAATAGGGGAAATAACGGCCGCTGTACCGCAGCAGAAGGCCTCATCAGCGGCCATGGCGAAGGCAGCGGACACCTTGCCCTCAACGACCTCGTAGCCTCGGTGTCGGGCAAGTTGGATGATGGAGTCTCGCGTGATGCCGGGAAGAATTGTACCGGTCAATTCAGGCGTGTAGAGCACGTTATCTTTCACGCAGAAGAAGTTCGCCGCCCCCACTTCCTCAATATCGGTGTGCGTTTCAGCATCGAGGTAGATCACTTCTGCGTAGCCCTGGGCTTTGGCTTCCTTGCTGGGTTTCATGCCGGGCGCGTAATTCCCGATGGCTTTCACGCCGCCGGACCCTCCGGGTGCAGCCCGGTGGTGGTGTTCAGAAATGAGCAGGTCAATGGCCACCATGCCGCCCTTGAAGTACGGGCCAACCGGCGTGACGTAGATGAGGAAGGTGTAGGAAGGCGCTGGCGCAACCCCGAGAACAGGGCCGCTTCCCATCAAGAGCGGTCGGACGTACATGGCGCCTTTTCCGGAGGGGGGCACCCAGTGCTGGTTGGCAGCGACCACTTGCTCCACGGCGTCAACGAAGATGGATTCAGGCACAGGGGGCATCTTCAGGCGGTCAGCTCCACGCTGCATTCTGCGAGCGTTTTCTTCCGGTCGAAAGAAGACGATGCGGCCGGTGGAGGTTCGGTAGGCCTTCATGCCCTCAAAGAGGCCTTGTCCGTAGTTGAGGACGCCTGCAGCGGGGGACATGGGGATGTCACCGTAAGGGCGCAATTCGCCCGGCATCCAAGGTTCGTCGGCCTTGGCCGTGGTCAGGTACATCGTCTCGGTTGGCGTCAGGGAAAACGTGAGGCTGTCCCAGTCAAATGATTCGTCCATGCTCACCCGCCCTAACAAAATGAGCCATTGGAATGAGGCTTTCAAGGATTGCTCTTGCATTTTTTGCCATTCAGGGCCTGTTTGTTCATGAAGGAGCGCAGATGGGTTCTAATGGGGTGGAACGCTGAAGCCCATGAGGGTCGCCAAGTGAAAGGACGCATGGGCATCGTGAGCGGGCGTTATCGCTCCACGCAAACCGTTGTGGACGGTGAGCCCCAACCCCTGACCGTTGTGGAATTGTTCGGACGAACCGACACGGGTGAATCCATGTGTTTGCTCGTCCACGGACTGCGTCCAACCTTCGAAATCGCTCCGATCGGATCATGGGACATGGGCGGTGAACTGCCACCCTTCGTTCTTGACCGTCTTGCCAGTGTTCGAGCGATGGAGCATGTGGTGAACGTAACCGGCCCGGTTGTCAAATGGACGCAATTGGGCGAGCGACCCGTGTGGACCGTTGAAGTCGAACAACCTTTCAACGTACCATCGTTGAGAAAGGTGCTCAAGACGAGGTCCTGGCAGATTTTTTCCGGTGATATCCCGTTCGTGAACCGATTCTTTCTCGACGGTGATGTCGGCATGCACGTCGCATTCAGCGGCACCGTGGTCGACCGCCGCAGCGACGACGGCCCTACGACCAAGCCCGAGGTGGTTGAAGCGGGAGGTGCGGGCCGGTACGGCGTGGATTGCACCCTGCGCTGCGATGTGAGTGATATTGAATCCACCGAACCCTTCCAAGTCCCTTACACCGTGTTTTCCTTTGATTTGGAAACGAGTATCGAACACGAGACCGTGCTGTGCGCCGCCGCTTGTGTTGAGCATCTTGGGACCGGCAGGCGTGAGGTCTTCTCCTACCGGGGCACAGAGCAGGAAATCCTCGAGGGCTTAACCGCCACCGTTCAAGCCACGGACCCCGACATCATCACGGGATACAACATCGACAACTTCGACCTTCCAAGGCTGGCTGACCGCACCGCTGTGTTGCAACGCGGCCGAGGTTGGGAGGGCACCAAGGCCTTGTTTGGCTGGGGGCGTGCTCCGCTCCTCGAATCGGAATTGAAGCGTCAGCGCGATGCGCTCGTGCCCAAACGGCAAAGCAATCGGGCGTGGAACCTGTCCGGGCGTGTCGTCATGGATGCGTGGTGGCAGGCACGGCAAGCGCTGAAACCCCGACGTGAGACCCTTTCTTTTGTTGCGACCCTCCTCTTTCCCGACGACGAAGAGAAGCACAAGATGGACGTTGATGCCTCAAACATGGACCAAGAATGGGCGATGCGGCCCGACGAGGTCCTGGCCTATTGCGTGCGGGACGCCGAACTTCCCCTCGACATTCTTCAAGCGATTCAGGCCGTCCGCCGAAAGGAAGCCGTGGCTGCTGTGGCGATGGTGCCGTTCGAGACCGCCGCAAACGGCAGCACCAGCCAACTCATCGATTCCTTGGTGATTCGCCTTGCCGATAGGAAGAACATCGCCGTGCCATTGACCGGTTCAGCCGAAGCAAAGGAAGGCCAAATCACTGGGGGGTATGTCCACGATGTTGAAGCGGGGCTGCATCCGTGGATTGCGGTCCTTGACTTCAAGAGCATGTACCCTTCCATCATGATCGGACACAACATCTGCTACACCACCCGCATTGACCCGGCTCAACCTGACCCTCCCGGCGAAGGCCGATACCACACCTCGCCCATCGAGAGCAAATTCAGGCTGGCTGAAGACCGCAAGGGCATGGTGCCGGCTTTGCTTGAAGACCTGATGGCTCAACGCGACGAACACAAGGCGGCTATCAAGGTCGCCAAATCCTCTGAGGACAGCGCGGCCGAAGCCTTCCACGACGCCATGCAGTACGCTGTGAAAATTCTCATGAACTCCTTCTACGGGGTCTTCGCCAGTGGATTCTACCGCTTTACGCACCGAGATTTGGGCTCCTCCATCACCGCCTGGGCGCGTCAAAACATCAAGGGCATCATCGCTGCGGTGGAAAAGGAAGGTCATGGCGTGGTTTACTCCGATACCGATTCCATCTTTGTCCGAAGCCCCGTTTCACCCGATGCACCGCGGCAACTCACCGACGAGGAACGTGCCAGCGCCAAAGCCGGCGAAGAGGAGGCTGTTGCCTTGGTGCAAGCCCACGAAGCAGCTGTGGCCAGCATGGTGGAGTTTGGCCAAACCCTCGCAGCGACCTACAGCCGGGATTCGGCGGTGTTGGAATTTGAGAAAGGTCTCTCGGTCTTTTTCAGCCACGGCGCCAAGAAGCGCTACATCGGTCAAGTGGTTTGGCCCGCTCAAGAGATGCTGGTTCGAGGCTACGAAACACAACGTACAGACTCGTTCATCTACCTGACCTCCACCATGAAGGAGATTTTCAGGTATGCACTGGCCGACCAAGGGGATGAATTGGTGGCCTACGCCAAGCAACGCGTGGAGGCCCTCCGAAAGTGCGAGGTGCCCGCGAGCGAAGTGGTGTTGGCAAAATCGTGCAAGGGGCGCGTTGTTCGTACACCGGTGAAGACATCCGAAGATGTTGATTTCACCAAAGACTACAGCAAACCGGACAGCATGGTTCAGGTCCGCGTGGCCAAGCAACGCATCGAGCGTGGGCTTGGCTTCACTTCGGGCATGAAGGTGTCCTACGTCGTTACGGACGCCAGCAAACCCCCGATGACCGCCGTGTTTTGGCCGGAAACAGAGGAGGAGCAGGCCAAAGTGTCCTACGACGGCCGCTTCTACGCCGAACGATTGGCGGCGGCCGTTGGGCGTATCACGGAAGCCTTTGATTGGGACGCCAAGGACTTGATGGCAGGGAATAAACAAACCAGCCTGTTCTCCTTTTGAGGCCTCCAACTTGAGGAAGCCCTTTTGATGAACGAGCCACCACCTCACACCATGGGAAGGTATGCACGCACCCTGCTGATGGCGGGTTTGATGCTCTGTTCATCGCTGGCCGGTTGCATCTTTGAAGACGGCTCAACGGCTGACAAAGAAGAGGTCTTGGCGGTTTTCAGTTTCAGTCCAAGCAAGAACATCAAGGTGGGCACGACGGTCAGTTTTGATGCGTCCAGTTCCACGCCGGGCGACGGGTCCTTGACCTACCGCTGGAACTTCGACACCGAGGGCTCCATTGACATTGACGCCACCGGTTTGACAGCGACGTGGAGTTTTGACGAAGCCAAGACTTACAAGGTCACCCTTGAGGTATCGGACGGCACCTCGACCTCCGAACAGGTACGCGACGTGACCGTTTCACCGGAAAGCGCCGAAGCTCCGACCGCCGAAATCACGCAGTACGCCGATGCTGAGGATTGCGAGGACGAAGAAATCGATGAAAAAAATGACATCGTCGTTTGGATTTGTGCGCGCGATAAGAGCATCACCGACCGCACGGTCACCGAAACCACCACCATCCAACTTGATGCATCATCGTCAACGTCCGGCGATTCCACCTCCCAATACATCCCCGAAGATGGCTACGCCTGGGACCTTGATTTGACCGTGGACAAGGACAACGATGGCGACCCGGAGAACGATGACGACCTCGTCGGCGCCACCGTTGACTGGAGTAACGTCGCTCCCGGTGAATACCAAATCGGCCTGACCGTGACCAATAACGTGGAGATGACCGACAGCACCACCATCGACGTTCACGTGAGTTACGCTGGCTATTGGAAGGATTTTGAAATCGGCGGAAACAGCAGCGGCAACCCCGCTGAGTTTGACTTTGACACCATGATTCACTACCAACGAGGTGATGGCAAGACCAACACCATCGTCAAGGCTCAGATTGAACTTGAGTACCCCAAGGAAGACGACGATTGCACGTCCCTTCCTGGCGCCAACAACTGCCGAGTTGAACTGGACATCTACGCTTACAACGAAGAGGACGAGGAAGCAGCGAACACGAGCTCCACCGACACCGAATCCCGAGATGCTGGCGACTGCGGCAGCGAACAAGATTGCGTGCACCTCAAACTTTCGAGCTACATGTTTGCCGATAGCGAATCAACCTACGGCGACGGTGAATGGACCATGAAAATCCGCAACGAGCGGGTGAACGATTTCAACATCGACCAGTTTGTCATTCGTCTTTACTACAAGTGAGGAGGCGAGCGAATGCGACGAACGAGCATCGTGGCGACCATCGGCCCCGCCTGCGATGACCGTGCGACACTCAAATCCTTACTCGAAGCGGGCGTGGATGTGTGTCGCTTCAATTACTCTCACGGCGAGCCCGAAGACAAAACCGACCTCTATCAACGGGTTCGCTCCATCGAAGACGAATTGGGCCGGCCCACTTGCATCCTCGCTGACCTACCTGGGCCGAAACTTCGCCTCGGTAATTTTCCAGAGGTTGAGATGCTGGAGGAAGGGGCGGAAATCACCCTTCACTGCGGCGTCCGCGAACTTGATGCGACCCATGGCACGGATTTTCCCGTGGAATACGGCGGTCTTTCAGCCGAATTAAAGGTGGGCGACCCCATTTTGGTGGCTGACGGCCTCATTCGCCTAACGGTCATCTCAACCACGGGGGAAGCCAACGGGAACATTCGCTGCAAGGTGGAAGACGGCGGCCCCATCAGCAGCCGCAAAGGCGTGAATGTCCCGGGCACACTGGTCGACCTGCCCGCCATCGGGCCCAAGGACCAAGCCGCGTTGCAACACGCTCTTGAGAACGGCGCCGACTACATCGCCGTGAGTTATGTGCGGACGGCCGAAGACCTCGCTCCAGCCAAAGAAGCGGTCCGGGCAGCGTCCATGCACGTCCCCGTGCTCGCCAAGATTGAACACCCTGTGGCGTTGGAGAATTTGGACAGCATCCTCAATATCGCCGACGCCGTCATGGTGGCCCGTGGCGATTTGGGTGTTGAGATCCCGCTGGAAAACGTCCCCGTCGTTCAACAGCAGATTATCGACAAGGCTCTGGAGCGTGGTATGCCCGTCATCGTCGCTACGCAAATGCTTGACTCCATGACCTTCCAGCCCCGGCCTACACGAGCAGAGGTGAGCGATGTGTCCACCGCTATTCGTCACGGTGCGACCGGCGTCATGCTCTCGGGCGAGACCGCCTCGGGCACCTATCCACTCGAGACCGTGGAAACGATGGCTCGTATCGTCAAAGCCACGGAAGAGGGCCTCGGTGCATCCAACCTTCGTCCAACCGCCCTCGCAAGGTTCCGTTCAACACGTGCGGTCGCCCATGCAGGCGTTGAGCTCGCTCGTGAGGCTGGGGCTTCTCGTATCGTGGTGGCCACCCAACACGGGACCTCGCCTCGGTTGGTTTCCGGCTACCGCCCCGAAATCCCCGTGACGGCCGTGAGCGACCGGCTGCGAGCATTGCGTCGCACCTGTTTGCTTCCAGGCGTTGATGCTATCCTCTCCAAAGAACACGACCGAGGCTCGAAAACGATGCGAGAAGCGGTTGAACAATTGGTCATCGAAAAGCGCATCAAGCCAGGGGAGCGGGTGGTGTCCATTTCAGGCAGTCCGCTGGCGATGCGGGGCGCGACCAGCACCCTGAGGCTGTACAAAATCGGCGATGCGGGCGAGATATTGGACACGGAATGAGGCTTTGGCCGCCAAAACGTCGTTCAAAACTACGCAGATTCCGCGTCGCGCTCTTGATATAGGGGATATTTGTCGCATGCCTTGCTAAGGAGCGATTACCATGCCATCACAATGGGAAGACAGAAGCAAGCCACACCGCAACATCGTGTTTATCGGTCACGTCGACCACGGAAAGTCCACAACCGTTGGACGTCTCCTCCTCGACTCCGGTCACATTGAAGAGCACGTTATTGAGAAGAACGAAAAACTCGCTGCCGAATCCGGTAAGGCCGGTTTCGGTCTTGCGTACGTCATGGACGGACTCAAGGAAGAGCGCGAGCGTGGTATTACCATCGACGTCGCTCACAAGGAGTTCTTCACCCCTGACTACTACTGGACCATCATCGATGCTCCAGGCCACCGCGACTTCGTCAAGAACATGATCACCGGTGCCTCCCAAGCTGACACCGCTGTTCTGCTCTGCGCTGCCAATGACGGTGTCAACGCCCAGACCAAGGAACACGCTTTCTTGGCAAAGGTGTTGGGTGTCAAGGGCCTCATCGTCCACGTCAACAAGATGGACATCTCTGGTGTCGACTGGACCGAAGAGAAGTACAACAACGCATGCAAGGAAGTTTCTCAACTTCTCCGCATGGCTGGATTCAAGCCAGACGACGTCCCAATGATTCCTGCTTCGTCCCTCAACGGCGACAACGTGTACAACAAGTCGGACAAGTGCCCATGGTACAAGGGTCCAACCCTCTTTGAGGCCATCAACGCCACCCCAATGCCATCCAAGCCATCCGACAAGCCACTCCGCTTGCCAATTCAGGACGTCTACAAGATCTCCGGTATCGGTACCGTGCCTGTTGGTAAGATCGAAACGGGTGTCTTGAACGTCGGTAAGAACATCGTCTTCAACCCTTCCATGAAGGGCGGTGAAGTGAAGTCCATCGAGATGCACCACACCATGGTTGACAAGGCTGAACCTGGCGACAACGTCGGATTCAACGTTCGTGGACTTGCTGCTGACGACATTCGCCGTGGCGACGTCGCAGGCTACTCCGACAATGAACCAACCTTCGTTCGACACGACGAGCACTTCGTCGGACAAATCCAGCTCATGGACATTCCAAAGGCTGTTTCCGTTGGCTACACTCCTGTGTTCCACGCTCACACCGCTCAAGTCGCTGTGAAGTTCATGGAACTCTTGGAGAAGACCAACAAGTCCGGCAAGGAAGCCAACCCTTCCTTCTTGAAGACTGGCGACGCCTGTCTCATCCGCTTCCAGCCAACCAAGCCGTTGGCCATCGAGCAAATGGACACCTTCCCTGAGCTTTCCCGCTTCGCTATCCGCGACATGGGTAAGACCGTGGCTGCAGGCGTCTGCTTGAAGATCGAGAAGAAGTGAGTTCGCTCACTGGATGATTGGTGCGAGGAGTGAATTGAATGGTTGCTGTGACTGTCATCAAGTTGACCGGTGAGAACCACAAGGACATCGATGACGTTGCCAACCAAATCAAGACCATTTGCGACAGCGGTGGAATCAACCTCCGAGGTCCGATTCCGCTCCCAACCCGCCGCCTTGTCGTGCCTGTCCGCAAGGCACCAGACGGCGAAGGAAGCGAGACCTACGACCACTGGGAAATGCGTATTCACAAGCGCTTGCTTGAGATGGACATTTCCACGGCCAAGGACCAAACCGCTCTCCGCTCGGTCACCAAGATTCCCATCCCTGACACCGTCAGCATCGAGATCTCGATGAGAAACATCAACTGAGCACGCTCGGTTGACTTCGTTGTTTCAACCTGCAGCGAAAGCAAGGTGGGTTTCGGGTTCAACATGAACGAATTCACAAGGCGGCCCGCTCGGCAACACCGGCATCAACCAACCATGCAGCGGTGGCTTCGTCGAGGAAGTGGACATCGCCGGCCTCCAAGGAGAGCGGTTCACCCGATGAGTCCATGATCGGCTCGGGCAGTGTTTCGAGAATCCGGACCCGGATGTTGTCCTCCTTTTCTTCAGCCCCATCCGCCGCCGCCTCTTCAGGTTCCGCCACAACATCGGCTGGAGCATCCCTGTCAACGGTTTCGCCGTCTTCAGGAAGAATATCCTCAATGACGTTCATCGGCTCTTTGGAAGGTGCCAGTTCCATGGCAGCACCGTGCTTTGCTCCTGTTGCGCCTTGTTGTTGAGGAACACTGGCGGGTTTGACCGCATCTCGCTCAGCCATGTCGGCCAACAGATAGGCTTCTTCATCCGCCCACGGAGCATCGTCCATCCAACGCTCTTCGGCGTCCTCTTCAGCCGCCTGAAGGGGTTCCAATGTGTCTTCGAAGGCCAAATCGGGTGGCGGCTGTGAGGTCAGTTGACCTTCACCCATGAAGGCATCAAGTTGCATGGTTCCGGGGGCATGGGTTCGGGGGGCTGTTCGTAACTCACCAAGGAGCCCCTGTTGCATCCCTTGCCAATCAATTTCTTTCTTGAAGCGGTCAACATTCAGTTGCAAAGCGTGGTAGAAGGCTTTCTCTGCGGGGTCGTGGCGTTGCCAATCAAGCGATGGAAGTTCTTGCGTCATCCCGGGGTTCACCCCGCTTCGCAAGGCTTGGCTTGCGACGTGTTGCATCATCGCAACCATGCGTTTGCGGGCAAGTTCTGAAGCGATGCGTCTGATATTCGTCTGCCTTTTCTGCAGGTTTTGAAGTCGCATATCAGTGGAGCCTTTTCGCACCATGTCCTGAATTTCAACATCAAGGGTTGAGAGCAACGCCCTGACCATTTCCCAGAAATCTTGGCGGGGCAACGGAATGGGTACGTGGCGAGGTAATTGCTGGCGATGGGTGGTGAACAACTGTTCCTCAATCTCCTGCGCTTGTGCGCTGTCGAGATCCCGAACAGGGGTCATGATGAGGACGTGAAGGTGACGGGATTTGAATCCTCTTCATCCAAACAATCGCTCATTCTTCATTGATGCATGCATGACACCCTTTCATATCACAAAACCTCACCTCGCACAGCGAGGTGATTCTCCCATGATGCCTGCCCATCGTCCCGAAATTTCCCGGGGGAAGAGCGTCAGCGCTCTGGGCATGTGCCTCTTGATGGTGCTGGTGTCCTTATCGGCGATGGTGCCGCCCGCTACTGAGTCTACTCCTCAAACGGTGGCTCAGTCAATCTACTACACGCCACGACCAAACGAAGTGGGGTTGAATTTGACGAGCACCGGCGTGCTCAGTGTTCCCTACAATCACACATTCACGGGCGGGTCCTTGTCGGCGACCCCGATGTGGGCGAACGCTGACGATACCGCTGCTCGCTTCGGTATCGATGCCAACACGGGCTGGACAGGCACCCATGTTGACACGCAAGGCATTGGCCATGGAGGTCAATTGAGCCTGGCGACCGAATCCACGCTGGCCACCTTGACAGATTTTGAAACGCTCATCGAGACCCTCCCTGACTGGGAAGGGCAGGGCCCGAACCACAACGCGTGGAACGTCAAGCCCCTCAACGGCATGTCGGTTTCGGGCCATCCTTCAGTAGCCACCGAAGGTCAGCGCGTGCTGGCCACGCAGGCTTTGGACGGCTTATCGGCCAACATGAGCGGTTGCCTTGCCTCGCCGGCCTACGCCATTCCGGCCTTCGTCAACCAATACAACTTGACCGTGGACCACTGGCTTTCCTTCTTGGACGACGATGCGGCTTGGGTTGAGGCGCGCACAACAGGCGGCTCATGGCAAGTGTTGACGCCCAGCGCTTCCTACACCAACACCTCCTCTCTTAGCGGAGCACCAAGTTCGGTTTGGTCCGGTCAATCCGATGCATGGCAGCAAGCCCACTTCAACCTCGACGCCCTCATCCCGTCAACCGCCACCACCCTTGAGGTTCGGTTTTGCTTCCAAACTTCTGCGACAACCGGCGACCGTGCGGGGTGGTTCTTGGATAACTTCACGCTGTCAAACCTCGGCGACCTTCCAGGCGCTTGGTTTCACGGTAACATGACCGGCGATTACGCCAACAACGCCGACGGACGCCTCTATGTTCCAGCCAACCTCTCATCGTTTACCGGCCCGATGAGCATTGAATTTTGGTCCAGTTGGGACATTGAGGGCTCCTTTTCAGACAATCTCCTGGTCTTTGTGAGCGTGAACAACGGAACGACTTGGGCTCCAGTATCCGGAATTCCGGGTTTACCCGGCAACGGCCTTTCAATTCAGGGAACCTATTACATGGACGAATCACTGGGTTGGCGCCCCATTTCCTACAACATCCCAAGCGGTGTATCGGGTCATGCCAACGCCTCCAACGTGCTGTTCATGTTTCAGGTCACCACGAACCACCAAACAGGATACGGTGGTTTTGCCTCCTCGGGTTGGGAAGGTGTGGCCATTGACGATGTCACGGTCGTTCACCGCCCCGGGACGGCCCAAGAAGAACGGCTGCAACTCTCCAATTTCTCATCCGATACCAGCGGGCAAATCGGCGACCAACGTGGTTGGTTGGATGCATCCTCTAGCTTGATCAACGAATGGAATTGGACCACTTCGTTCGGCATGAATCCCTCGGAATCGCTCTTGGAATCGTTTGAAGCCTCAATGACGACGCCACCCGGCTGGGTCATCGAGGGCACCTGGCCGGACGGCTGGGAAATCGGTCAAACGCGAAACAGCTCGGGCTACGGCCCGGGTGTGTTTCATTCGGGTCAAAACGGCGCCGCCGTGAACTTGACCACCAAGTACACCAACAACATCTACACCCACTTGACCACGCAGGAGTACAGCATTCCCACCAATGCAACCGCCCGCTTGTCCTTCCGCTCTTGGGTGTGCGCCGAAGCGAATTGGGACGGGGGTGGCGTGGCAATTTCAACCGACGGCGGGCAAGATTGGTGGTGGCTTCCTCCCCAACTCAACGGTTTCCACGACCAAATTTCCACGGTGAACACGAATTCTCCACTCTTCGGCGAGGGCATCATCGATGGCTCCAGCGTTCCCAACGGGTGCGGTGCTTCCAACCCCAGAGACTTCGAATTGAAGACCTATGATTTGTCCAACCTTTCAGGTCAGTCGCTCAAGGCTCGTTTCTCGTTCTTTTCCGACACCTATGTTGAGGGCGACGGGTGGTACATTGACGACGCAGGCATTGAGATCGATGTGTTTGAACCGGCCGGCTCATGGACATCACGGGCCATTTCCCCCGACCCGATTTTCGGCTATGGCTGGCTGGACGGCTGGTACGAGCGTCCCGAAGGAACGCATCTGCTCTTTGATGCCCTTGATGCGAACCTGAACCCCATTCTCGGTCACCAAAACATGAGCCTCCCTGCACAACTTGCCCTTGACCCATCCGAGCATCCAACGGTGCATATTCGTGTTCGAATGAGCACCAATGACACCTACGTCACGCCTTTGGTTCACAGCCTGAGCGTTGGACGAACAACCTACATCAGTCCTCAACATGTGCTTGACAACGCTGCAGGTTCAGCCGCCTCAACCATGGACGCCAACGGCACACTTCTGGTCGCTGCTCCGTTTTCCATCACCGTGCCTTCCTTCGTAGCCTGCCCTCACGACGGCTATCGCCTCACCACGGTGGGTGATAACCTGACATGGAGCACCACCTACGGCCAATTGGTGGCGTCTGCCCACCAACCTGAACCTGTGAAAACCACCTACCTCAACCACTCCTTGGGCGGAGAAATCGGGTTGATGACCGACTTTACGCTGACGGGTACAGGCGGAGAAGCCTTTGTCCGAGCCAAGGCGGAATTGGACTGCGTCGTTCCACCCCAGGCGCCCGAAATGTCACTTGGGTGGAACAACATCTCCGTCATGACATGGCCGCCGAGCGGAATGGACGACCATCTCGGTCTCAACACGCGCTGGAGCCACGCTGAACACAACGGCACCGATGTGCTTTGGTTGCCAAACGAATCCTCTCGCTCGCTCGCCATGGAGAATTCAAGTTTGGATTTGGCTTTCCAAACCCTCAGTCGTCATGCTCAGCATCACCCCGCAGGGCAAGGTCCGGCGTTCACCGTACTGGTAAGTAACCACAGCGAGGACACGGAAGTTCGTATCGATGGTGCCTTGCAAACCATCGCAGATAACGGCGTCATTCACCATCAAGGCTCCAATCCATGTAACTCCATCATGTCCAGCGAGGCCTACTCCACCAATCGATCATTGTTGACCTGCGGGGTTCAACTCTCCGTATCGGGGGCTGCCGACATCAAGGTCCTCAACCTCATGCACTTACTCCCGGACTCGACCGTTGAGGTGGACCTGACGCCCACCGCTCTCAACACGGCCAAAGAGGCATCCTACGACGGCGATATGAGGGCTGTTCTCGATATCCCTCTCCACATCAAAACCGAACGAGGGGGCCTTCGCGTGGCCATCGGGGCAGCAGCGGTACCTGTGATGCTCGAACAGGTGGACGGGCCGTCTTACACCCGTTGGCTTCCAGAACAAACCGTGGCCTTCACCACGCACCACACCCGCTTCAACCCCCTAGAATTGAGCGAGGACGCAGCGGACATCAGCAAGGTCTCGTTCCACCTTTCGCCAACACCCGACATGGAAGAGGCGGTTGTTCTGGTGGAACTTGACCGCATTCAAGACGCACCGCGCTTCCGCCAAATGAAAGGCGTCGGGCTTGCTCAGTTGGACACAGCGGCTTCAAGCGTCTCCTGCACCCTCAACACGTGCAGCGTCGAGTGGGTGTTGACCAGCACATGGTTGCTTGACGATGTTGACGACCTCCATGTGTTGACCATGGCCCAAGACGATGAAGGACTGGAAACTGGACCAGAGGTCTTCGTGCGAAAAACAGCGTTCAATGAGGTTGAAAACGACATGGAAGTCGTTGATTTCACGGTCACCGATGCGTCGCAGCGTCGCATTGACGATTGGACCAACTCCTTTTGGCCGTTCCACCTCAACGAAAACCAGAGTTTGGAAGCGGAAGGACGCGTACGCATGGAAGGCATCGCCAATCAATGGATTGGAGCAGGAGAAGCCGAAGCGACCGTCACGCTGTCTGCCGTGCCTCCAAAGAACCTCTCTGGTGGTCCCGATGAGTGGCTGGGCGAGCCCGTTAACTGGTCTCGAACCTGGTCGTCTGAGGTTTCTGCAGGTGGTTGGTTTTCAGTTTCGCTTTCAACCCCTCACATCAACGACGGGTTGCCCAGTAACACCTTCTTCGAACTTCGCCCAAGCCTCTCGCGTCGGGGGCCGGTTGACGCCAACGCTGCGACCAGCGAGGACCGAACGGTGGTCCTCACACCCACGCGCTTCCTCCTTGACACCATTCAGCCTCAAGTCAACTCCTTGACCGCTTTGGACGCTGGCCGTGAGGTGGTTGCGGACGAACACATCTCGATGTACGGCAAAGACGTCGCGCTCCGCCTTCAACTCAGCGACCCCGAAGGCCTGTCCAGTCAACTGGAGGTGTGGACGTGGCTTGAACGCCTTCACGACACCAACGAGAACGGCGTGATGGAGGAAGAAGAATACCGGATGCAAACGGTCAGTCTGAACCGTGGCGTTCGTGAGCTCGAGGTTGATTTACCGCTGCTTTCCTCTCAAAGCGTGGTCCCGGACAACAAAAACGCTGGACGCATCAGTGTGGTGTTGGTCGGCGAAGATTTGGCCGGCAATCCCCTTCTGGGAGGTGGCGATTTCGGAGCATCCAACGATTTGGCCACCATCAGCGTTCAGCGTCGTTCAGATACGATCGTTGACAGGGATAGCATCCATTTGGACCGAATCAACGACCGTTTGCTGGCCGGCCACGAACACACCCTGACCTTTGCGTTGGGCGATGCGAACGGCATTGCCTCCCTTGAAAACCTGCAAATTGCACTGTTGGGCGAGGCTGACCAATCCAGTTGTTTCATCCACTACGAGCCACGGTTTGGGGCCGTTGAGTTCGACGAGGTTTGTTTCCATGAGCAACCCATCGTTCAGGTTGCAAAACGCCCGTTGGTCACCACCTACGACCTTAGCGTTTCGTTCCGTATAGGGTGGAACGCCAGCACCACCGTCGCTGCTGGCGGGGGCACGCCATCGCTCAAGGTGTTTGATGAGGGGCAAGACCTCGGGCTCGGCCTGTATCAGTTGAATGAATTGACCTGGCAGCCAAGCACCGATATTGAGTTGCGCTGGTTGAACATCACGGACACGCAAGCACCGTTTGGAGAAAACGACGGCACCACCTACTGGTTCCATCGAAACGAGATGGTCCAGCATCGCATTGGCGTGTTCCACAACAACACCGATGTGCTCGCCAGGGACCTCCCAGTGAATGGAACATTCCTCTGGACCTTGAGTGACGGTGAGCGCTCAACTTCCAGCAGCGTCAACCTCACACGGTCGGGTTTGATTGGATTCAATGTCTCCATGTCCGAGAACGTGATGTACGAGGATGAGGGATTCCTCACCGTTGAGGCTCAAGGTTTCGTTGAACATGGATTCAACTCGCTCCGCTATGATCTGGTGGTTGACGATGTGGCGCCGAAACTCGTCCTCGCACCGGGGATGCTCGAGAACCTCGCCTCCAACGAATTGACGGATGTGGGCATCACCGTTAGCATCAACGACGATACCGACATGCCGCCTGAGCCCTTGGAGATGCACGCCGTCTTTTACCGCCTTGGCCAACCCGTGGCGGGAACGGAGAAGGTGTTCTTTTTGCAACTGGATGAGGTGGTGAACGAATTCACGGTGTACAACGGGACGGTTAATTTCCTCCCGGCAGAGGTTGAACTCACCCGTAGCGATGTCCTGATTGTTTGGTTTGAAGCAAGCGACCGTTCCGGTCGGGAACTGACGGGGTATGGCACACGAGACGCGCCGATGAACGTCGGTTTGACGTGGTACGCCTTTGAGCCCGTCCTCACCGACCTCTCCGCTACACCGTTCCGCCCAAAGGTTGGTGAGAACGTTTCGATTTACGCCCGCATCGCCAATAACGGCCTCTTGGCCGGCGACATGACCGTGATTCTCCGAGACGACGAGGGGCGCATTATGGCTAACGAGTCGGCCTCCCTAGGCACAGGCGAGTGGGTGAATTTTGTGTGGAACATCGAAGCCTGGAAAGCAGGGCGTTTGGGACTCAACCTCGAAATCGTCAACCACACGCCCCAAGTTCCCGTTCCGTTGGCCGATATTCAGGCTGGAGAGGCCGACAACACCAACAGCAGCATGGCCACGCTCAGCCTGTCAGCACTGTCCTTGCTCGTGGCCGGCATGGTGCTCTTTGTGGTCCGTCAGCAACGTGCTCAGCGTGAGGAAGCGTATCACTTGGAACGCATCCGACGCATCGTCTCCCTGCGCCGTCCACCGCCCAAACCCTTTGATTTGGTGGACATCCCGCAAGAGGAATAGTCAAGAAGAACAGGCTTTACGAACAGACAGAAGCCGGGGTACCCGAGTGGTCAAAGGGGGTGGATTCAAGCTCCTCTGCATATTGCTTCGCAGGTTCGAATCCTGCCCCCGGCATTGACTAGCATCTGCAGAATGAGAACTGCACGGCTGTCAAGCCGTTTGAGTGAGAATCCTGCTCCCACCA
>DAGF01000051.1:1219-8522 GCA_002495645.1 Euryarchaeota archaeon UBA549 | reverse complement strand
CTTGAGTTCTCCATTTTCTGTCAATCTTGACAATCTGTGTCGTCTTTGCCTTCGCTTTGGGCACGTTTTTCCTTCTCGGATTCACGAAGCCTGTCGATGATGGCCTCCCATTCGTCTTCGGTCGTTTCCTCCATGGCGTCAATGATCGCCTGGGTGATTTCGTCCTCGTTTTCATCTCCAATCATCGTCATACTCTATCACCTCAGGTTTGGGAATTTCATAAGCAACTTAGTTCTCCTTTGAACGCAATTGCGAAGGAAGCGCCTCGAGTACCAACTTGCGCTTGTGCTGATTGGAACGTTGCAATCGAGCGATGACCCAGCGGCCTCGAAGTTCCTCGAGATTGAGGGATTCACTTGATTCGATCACACAGGATAGGTAGTCCTTCTGCGCAGGAGCATAGAGTTCGTAGGTTTCGCCCTGGTCTGGAATCTTGATGCATTGGGTCATGCCATATTGAAAGCCGTCAAGGTTGACCATGGTTGGACGATTGGCGTTGCCGTTCGCAACCAGTACGCCCTCTCGCCCATTTGGCGTCTTGGGGACGCCACACACCAAGGCTGATGCCCAATGAGTATGCAACCGAACAACGGACTTGTGCATCCCTTCACCCCAAGCATCTTCCTTGATGTTCTTGAGCTTGATTTTTCGCTTGTTCTTGTTCATTGAACGCTTCTTCGGCTGTTGGCGGGGTGGAGCATGCGGCTTGAAATCCGTCGGAAGCGGCGTGATGTCTGCTCGATACGTCGCACTTTCAAGGTCGGGTTGAAGTTGCCACGCAGACCAAAAACCTCGCATGGCCTGAATTTCTGCAGAGGGTGCTTGGAGGCGGATTTTTCGGTCAACTCGTCCACTTTGAGGATTGTAGATACGCCCCGTCTCGCCCTTTGTTGGAACTTGAAGAAAGACCAAATCGCTGGCGGCGTAAAAGGGTGGTTCGGGTGAAAATCCGTAAGCTACACGTCGTTGTTCCTTGCCTCGCTTCCACTTGGTCACAAAAACCGTTTGAAAATCAAACGCCTTCCCGTTCAAGACAACCACCTCTTCGCCATTTGACCGAACAGCCGAAGCAAAACCTCGCCTCGCATCATCGTCAATCCAGAGTTGCTCGACGTTGGCCGGAACCCCGCAACGGACCGTAGGTGGTGCTCGACCGGCTTCTCGATGATTGATCATCGTGCCCTGTTCGTCGACCAAGAAACGGAAGGAGCCGTCTCGAGGCGTGAAACCGTTCACCTTCAACACGTCATTGAGCGTCATGCTGCTATCGGGAACGTGAAGGGTGGAAACAGGATGGCCTTCACTGACATGAAGGGTCAACGATTGGTCCTGTTCCATGTCTATCATGCGCCATGAGAACGATGATTTCTGTCAACGCTGACAAATTTGATTTGCGAAAACCATCATAAACACTCACGCTCCAAGATGGCCATGGACATCTTCCTTTTCGGCCATGGTGCTCTTCCGGGCGAGACGTCGGTGCTCTCCGAGCCAATGCAGCACTGGCTGGCCAATCAGGAAATTGAACGATGCGTCGTTTTCACCACAACTGAAAGGACCTACCCGAAGCTAATGGAGGAAATTGAGAACACAAACAAAGCGGCATCAATGCACATCGAAACCCATCAACTTCAATTGATTTCAACCAGCACAGCCACCAAACCAACAGATGTTCAGAAACAACCATGGGAAGTCTTCCGAGAGGTCATCAAACAAATCGACGACACTCACGAATCCATCTTGCTTTGCGGACGGAGCAACGCCCTTTACGACCACTTGATGTGGTTGGTTGCTCAATGCCTCGCCAACACAACGCTGTTGAACATGGACACCGCGGAACCTCCACTCAAACTCTTCCACGAAAACATTGGCGGAGAGGTGTCTCCTCGCACGATTGCAGCGATGCTCTCATGCCATCTCGAAGACATTCTTGATGGTCGCGAAGACACGGAGAACATCGGGTTCAGCGATGCGGCAAGGCTAGGGAACATGGTGGATGCAGGACAAGTCAGTGGCATCCAAGCCGCTCTTTCGCCCCATGTCACTCGAAACATGGTTCAGCGAACAGAGGTTTCCGAAGATTCGGTAACCTACAATATTCTGCCAGATGGACTGGGCGAAGCATGTCAACAATGGATGAGACTGCGCCCGGAGGTGGTGGAACATACCAAGACGCTGAACTTGGTGTTCGGACGTTTGCCATTCTTGAGTTCACCCAACCATTTGGGGGGTTATTCCTCTTTTGATTCCTTTTTTGATTTCATGAGTCCACTCCAACCGGTGGATGGATTATTGGCCGTCGTGCAACGGCATGATGAAGACATTCAGGGGCATCATGTCCTCACCCTTGATGAGGCGATTGAACGCTTTGAAGACACAAACCTCATTGGCGATTTGAAGCACTGTAAAACCATCCTTGGTCGGCGGGCGAAGGAAGACCGATTCCAAACATCCGACCACCTGGTCATCATCAACCCTGTAGCGACACCGATGTTCCACATGGAAGTGGTTATGGCCATGCTCACGGCCTGCCTCAAATTTGAACGACAGCATGGAGCCCGTTCATGGGCTGTAGACATCACGGAGCCGCTGGCTCCACTGCGCAGTGCCGTCTCGTTTTTCGCCTTCGTCTTCAAAACCGCAACCACCTACATCATGAGAGACATGGGAGACGGGGACGAGGCAAGCAACCTGCGAAGACGAGATTTGGCCATTCCTGTACCCAACAGCATGGCGTTCAGTGCCATGTCTCGAATTGCAAAAGGCCACGGGAACAACAAGGGCGCCAGCAATTTATTGATCGCACTCCTCCTCGCTGAAGCGAAAAAGGTGGATACAACCGATTACAGCGATGTTGACCCCTTCGATACCAGCATCAACCTGGCACCGACGCAACACGGATTGTTGGCCAAGGAAATTCGATTTTTCATTCAAGAAGAATTCGTCACCGAACTTGACCTCAGTGCCGGCGTTGTTGAGCAATTTGACCGCACGGTTCGGAACAATTTGTTGGTTGAACAGGGGCTTGTCATCACCATGAGGCCTCCGAAGAAGGCAGCGACCCACACGCGATACTCGCTTACGTTTTTGGGTACCTTTGTCGCTGAACAATTGCTTCGCATCCGAGAAAGCGAGGTGGGCAATTGATTCCATCCCCGCTCTATTGTGTATGCAGAACATGCAACAAGTACAGCGAATATTCAGCCGAGTCGTTCACCTGTGAGGCCGGGCATGAACAACCCCTTACTGCCATTTACACGCGAAAAGAAGACGGTGCTGAATTCATCTTCAATTGTCCATCAAAATGCGTTGGAGGCGCAGAGTACTCCATGGGGAAATGTACGGCTTGCGATGAGGAATTTTTCAAGCGAGACAAGCTCAACAAAAATCTCGACCCAAAGCCCGAGAATTACGTTCTACTCTACTCTCAAGAGACGGTCGACGCACACGAGCAAAGGGTTGCGACGATGGAGCCAAGAAAGGATGACAGCATGGAGCCGATGTGCCCTGAATGTGGTGACCGCAACGCCGATGACTTCGTTTTTGACGCGCAGAGCTTGAGAGAAAATGGTTTTTCACCAGTAAGAGACGCTGGTGCAGGATTTTCAGAAAGAGATACGGCGGAAAATGGAATTTGCACAGCACGTTCGTGTATTTCTGAACATGGTGGCCATCGTTTCGGTGTACCGCTGATTCCTCGAAAGGAATGGGAAGTGAAAGAGGATGAACGATACGCCGATTGGGAAGCGGTAGCGGATGAAAAACGAGCAGGTAACGAACCGGGAGAAACTGGCAACCAGCGCGGAGATGCTTACTTCATTTTAAGAAAACAATACGCCGATGCACTCGAGGGAAGGCGAGCCATCGTTGACCCTCCGTATTACTACACATCCGGTGAAAATCCCTTCAGCCGACCGAATGGAAGACAAGAAAACGGTGTGCCCGATGAAGCAAATAGGATGATTTCAGCAAAACACTCTGACGACTGGTTCAATTGCCTTGAGACCTATCTTTGGGCTCTCGTGAAGGTGGAGGGCTTCCGACATGAACACCTTACCGCAGCAGCCTATCTCGACAAAACATTCCGACGAGGTCATGTTGAGCCTCTTTGGCTGTACGCCAGCGAGCGAAACGGCGTAGGAAACAACATTGAACGGGCTTTTGTCATCGCTTCGCAGAAGAGTTCCATCTTCGAGGAGGCCATCAAACCCAACATGCACGTGTTGGAACCAAGCAGGGACTCAATCCAAGTTGTGTACCGGATGATCAAGGCCTCGTTTGGAAATTTGTGGCCGTTCTTTGCGAATCAAACCGAGGCTTTGGACGAGGCAGACTGTGATGCAGGATTGATTGAACAAGCCATTGCAGCTTGGCAACGGTTTGAGAAATGGCAATTTTATGGTAAATTTTGGGATGTTCCCATGCTACGTGCCCCGTACGATGTGAACGGATTGATGACCGCCGCACCTGGTTTGGTGGAGAGTCTCTGTATTCTTTGGAGCGTCAAGCAGAAAAATCCGGCCAACTACAAAGAAATTCGAAACAAGGTATTCCCTGACGGCCCTTCCTACTGGCGTAAGATGTTGACCGATGAGGGGATTGCAATGGTTGACCGCCTTGAGACCGTGGTGCTGAAACAAATGGACGAGTGATTTTCAAAACGATCATTCGCATTGGATGGGCTTGCATTGGAGGCGTATGCCGCATTTGCGGCATCATTCCGGGGATATCTTAACATAGAAAATGAAGGAAAACAAACCCGATGGCTGTTGAGAATCTGCTGTTCATCGGCGCCATTCTTTCGGTGACCTTGGGGTGCCTCGCCCTTCGCTTCGTTCGTAGAAATGAGAAACTGGAATGGAACGAGAAACTGGCCGCTCATCTCATCTGTTTGATGTTCATCGTCAAAGGCCTTCAAAACGCCGCAGGCGGGTACTCCAACACCGATGACTCCCAATCTGTCTGGCAATTTTGGAAGGCCTTGATGCATTTCTTGGATTTTTACTTTGACATCAGCATCGTGATGATCGCTCTGGTCTATCCAGTCCCAATTCTGCGAACCCCTCGCCAGTTGAAAATCGGGTACGGCATCATGGTCGGGTTGATGATTGTCCGCTTGTTGATGGTCATGCTTGGAAGGCCCAACACCGTGTTGGAGTTGTTTGGTATGATGTACGTCGTTTGTGGCCTTATTTGGGGCTCGGTTTACATCAAATTCCGAATGCTTGACGAGGCTCAACAAAACAAGTCAACACAAAACATCGCCTTTGTTTCAGCGCTGTTCCTCACCCTTTTGCTCGGCCACATATGGATGTACACCCCCGACATGCTCTTCCTCAGTGAAACGTTTTACTTCATTGATTTGTGGAGCGGGACCGACATGACATCAACGATGTTCGATTACATTTGGCAACTGGGCCATGTCTTCGGCATCGCCGTCGGCCTTGCCATCCTTTATGTTGAAATTAAACAAGCCATCAACGGGCAAGGAAGCCCGATGCTCTACATCATCATCGCCTACATGCTATCGGGCATGCTGCGCTACCTCATGACCTCCTTCAACAGTCTGGGCGAGGTCGGACTTGCATGGAACGATGATTTCACCCTGCTTGGGATTTGGAACCTGCTCACTGCGGGCATCCACTTTACCATGGTTCGGCCGCTCATCGCCATGTACATCCTGTTGCGCTACGGACTGTTCGACATTGACGAAAACAACCGAGACATGGCTCGGTTGATGACGGTGATGCTCATTGTGGTGGCCACTTCAGCGTTGCTGGAATTGATTCAAACGGTCATCCCCATCAACCAGATGCTTTCGGCAGCTTTGATGGGTATCCTCATTGCCTTTGGTGTGGGCTGGGAGGAGCGCTCCTTCGACACGATGGCCTCCGAACCTGCAAGTCTTCGAGAAGACATTGACAAGGATTGGTTTCCAACCTTTGACATCCCGCAACTGTACATGGACCGGTTGATCATGGTCAGCGCCGTTTACGTCGTGTTGATGTTCTTCCTCAGTTTCATCTACTGGCAGATGAACATTTACGAGAAAATGTTGGGGGTTGTTTGAGTGGCCTCTGAGAACATTCTCGATGATCTTCTCTTCAATGAAGAATCCAAACAGCGCGTCTCCATCTTCGTTGCGTTTTGCATGGTTTTGGCCGTCTATCACGCCACGGTGTTTTGGGTCATCATGGACGATGACATTGCGGCAAAGGATACCATGGAGATGTTCTCAGTTTCGTTTGACACCAACACCCACCTCCACGAAGAAGTCAGAACGATTGATGACGGCGACCGAGAAGTCCTGTCGTTTGAAGTCCCCACCGCCATGTTTGACGACCACGACGGCTTTGGCGTGCTCTATATCAACATCAACTACCAGGAAACTTCGGGCCAAATTGGCGACAGTTGCGACACCGTCGCTGCCGACCTCAAACCCAACAGCGTCCAAGCCGACTGGCAGGATGAGCGCAACGTTCTTTCCGGCCTCAGCACGGATTGCAGCACCATTTCACTCGCCTTGACCGTGTTCCCTGAATACACCGGCAACCAAACCCAAGTCGCCGATATGAGTGCCGAACACTGGGCCAGTCAGTGGACCAACGACGCACACGGTCGCGGGATGTTTGAGTTGCAAATTGAAGTCGATGCGAGCCAACCAACGGGTTCGGTGCTCCCTACGGTGTCCGACGACGACGAGGAAGTGACGGTGTCATGGGAAGCGGTGTTCTTTGACGTCGTTGTTGAGGAAATAGAATCCTGAGGTTCACTCGACCTCTCGATTAAGCGGGATGAACTGAGTTTGAAGCGATCTGAATCGTTCAATCATTTGCATCAGAGGTTCTGCAGCGCATCGAAGAGCACCGCCTCGCTTACCGCTCGCTCGGCAGCCTTCGGAGGGAAAGGAAACACGCCCCCAAGGACCTGAGAACACCAAAACAACGTCCGAGTCTTCAACTCATTCAGCCATTTCTCAGTGGATTTTCCTTTTGAGGCACGCTTCTGATAGGCGGCGAGAGACGCGCTCAATTCGTTGACCCACGGGTGGCCCTTCTTGCCAAAAGCTCCCGATTTATCCGACCTGACCTGCGCTTTGTTGATGAGTTCACCAGCGCGGCCAACCCAGTCCTGTGCCATGGACGACTCGGTTTGGTTTTGCTGTGCACCGCTGATCATCACAGCGACCGCCTCGCTCAACCAGATGTCACCGTAATTGACGGCCCACCCCCAGCCCTCCTTCATGTCGGACGCACGCTGGAACACGTCAATGGCAGCGTCCCAGTCATCGTTCAACAGGTTC
>DAGF01000051.1:0-894 GCA_002495645.1 Euryarchaeota archaeon UBA549 | reverse complement strand
GTTCAACAGGTTCTCGATGCCGTGATACCACATGAAGCGGGCCGCTTCAAGTTTCCGTTTTTGGTAGCAGCCCTTGAGGTTCTGTTCCGCATAAAATCGGACGTTGTCATTGCCGAAGGTCAGGGCGTAGCCGAGGTAAAGTTCACACTCAAAGAGGGTGTTTTCGAGGAGTTTGTGTACGTTCATGTGGAACCCTCCCAAATGACCCCACCACTTGCCGCTGTCAAGACGAGGATGAGCCATGGCGACCTCCCGCAATCGGTTGAGATCCTCGAGCATGCGGTCGCAGGTCGCCCGATTGCCCAACTGGCCCCGCTCCCACTGGTTCCATGTTCCTTCCAAGCGGTTGAGAAGGTCTTGTGCGTCTGTTCGCGCCTTCTCCTGTTGCCGGTGAAACGCGGTGGCGTCATCGTCGGACGGTGCCTCGTTTCCTTCAACCTTGAAGGCCATCTCAAGACGCACCAAGCCGATGGTCTCGTCGGCCCAATCAGCGGTGCTGACGGCGACGAAGTTCACCTCGTATGTCGCCGGTTTGGCAGGGTCATACGCCACTTCACCGGAGAGGTGGCCGTCATCAGAAAACGACAGTCCGGGGGGAAGGCGCGCCAGCATCGGCGCCTGCAGGAAGCCCTTTCGCGAGAGCAACGGTTCTTGCGTTGAGGAATCAAGTACATCGCCAACCCGCACGGTTCCCAAGTCAAGCACCTGCTGACGAACAGTCAACCCGTTTCGGGCAGCACATCGGTAGTGCTCGCTGTACAGTTCGGCGTACGACCACGATGAAGGACCGTCGTTGCAACAGAAACATCGTCCCATCCGGTAGCTAAGATGCCGAGCGTCATCGTCAGCGGGGTTGGCAACGAGTTGAGGGTTGGCGTCGGTAGGCATGGTGTC
>DAGF01000073.1 GCA_002495645.1 Euryarchaeota archaeon UBA549 | reverse complement strand
GCCCAAGTTGCTACATTGGGCCTGTAGCTCAGTCAGGTAGAGCGTCGGACTTTTAATCCGATGGTCGCGGGTTCGAACCCCGTCGGGCCCGCCTGAATGCGCTACCGGTCTGATGTGGGTGGGCGATCCGGGGCGTAAAAATGGTCGTAAAGAGTGCAACGAAAAAGCGGTTGATGGAACTGGGCGTCTCCGAAGAATACGCCCACAAACTGGCCACCGACCGAAACATGACCGACATCAAGAACATGTCTCACGACGATGTCGCCTCAACCCTTGGTATCTCCAAAGACGCCGAGGAATTCATCAACACCATGCAGATTATCGCTGAACAAGGCTCCCGCCGACGTGCAGCCAAGAAGAGCACGAAAATCACCATCCGTGCCAAAGCTGTCGACGACATGGACCGCCCGGAAATTACCTCTCGCTTCAACGCCCTCAACCACGAATTGGTTCCTCACCAAGAATTGGTCGGCGAGGCCAACATTTCTCCAGAAGAACAACTGGCCGTTGAGATGGAGGCTTTGGCTCCCTGGCGAATGGTCCAACCCGACCCCGAGACCGGTGAAGACCGCCTCGCCAAGGAACTTCTCCCCAAGATTCTCATCACGGACCCCGTTGTCCAAGTCATCAAAGAACTCGCAGAAGCCGCTGATTCCGCAGCCCACATGGCCGACCCCGACCACACCCCGTTGGCGGCCGGATGGATTGCTGACCGCGTACTCAAGGTGGTTCGGCAATCCCCATCTGCCGGACAGACGGTGGCTTACCGGCTCATCGTGGAGGGGAACTGAGGAGGAGATATCATGCAGGAAATCATTCAAGCATTTTTCAAAGAACGCAGCCTTGTCAACCACCAACTGGCATCTTATAACGACTGTATCCCCGCTTCAGAGAACACCATCTCTCGCATGGAGCGCATCATTCGCAACATTCGCGTTGGAACCGATGAAGACTTCAACGACGACGAAGGTGGCTACATCAAACTCGATGTCCACGACCAAGACATCGTCATCCGCCTCAAGAACGTCAAACTCGGCCAGCCCACGGTCAAAGAGGCCAACGGTGCACTCAACCCATCGACGCCCATGGAATGCCGGCTGCGAAAGTTGACCTACATGTCCCCAGTCACCATTGATTTCACCATCAAGCGCAACGGTGTTCCATCCCCAACCGAATCCGGTGTGGCCGTCGGAAACATGCCCATCATGGTCCGCTCGGAACGCTGCAACCTTCACGCCAAGCACATCGCAGGGGACCGTGTTCTTTCACCCACCACCTCCGCCGAGGACAAAGCCACCTGGCATGAGCTCCTCCGCAAGAAGGGCGAAGACCCCCTCGACCCCGGTGGCTACTTCATCATCAACGGCACCGAGCGTGTTCTCATCTCCATGGAAGACCTCGCACCGAACCGAGTGACCGTCGAAATCAACAAGCGCTATGCGAAGCAAACTGAAGTGGCCAAGATTTTCTCCCAAAAAGACGGTATGCGCAAACCGCTGACCGTCGAGAAGCGCCGAGACGGGATGCTGATGGTCAAGATCAGCACTGCGGGTACCACCGCCATCCCCGTGGTTCTGCTCATGCGTGCCCTCGGTGTTGAGAACGACCAGAACATCTTCCAAGCCATCGCTGGAAACACGGACTCGTTCAAGTACATCGTGGCCAACATCAACGAAGTGAACGACAACGAGGAGTACAAGGTCGTCACCACCGAAGAAAGCCACCAGTGGCTGGAAAAGAAATTCGCTGCAGGCCAGCAAAAAGAATATCGCGAGGCTCGTGTGAGCCAACTCCTCGACCGCGAACTTCTCCCTCACTTGGGCGACCAAGTTGAAGACCGTGAGAAGAAAGCCATCTACCTTGGACGCATCGTTCGCCAGGTTCTCGAGATGGCCATCGAAGGCCGAGACCCCAATGACAAGGACCACTACGCCAACAAGCGAGTTCGCTTGGCTGGCGACTTGATTGAAGACCTCTTCCGTGTCTCAGCCGGTCAACTCGCTCGTGACCTCAAGTACCAACTCGAGCGCCACCACAACCGCAAGCGTGAGTTGAAGATTACCTCCTGCTTGCGACCCGATGTGTTGACGAGCAAAATCATGCACGCTTTGGCGACCGGAAACTGGGTCGGCGGACGATCCGGTGTCAGTCAACTGCTCGACCGAACAACCTACCTCGCTGCTCTTTCCCACATGCGCCGTGTCACCTCACCTTTGGTGCGCAGCCAGCCTCACTTCGAGGCTCGAGATTTGCACCCAACCCAATGGGGTCGACTTTGTCCCAACGAAACACCTGAAGGACAGAACTGTGGCCTCGTAAAGAACGCCGCTCAAATGATCGACATCTCCGAAGACATTGACGAGATTGAGATCCGTGAGCGTCTTGACGAACTCGATGTCTACCAGCCAGACGACTGGACCGACGGTGATCGCGTTCACGTCAACGGTGACATCTACGGCATCCACAAGCGAGGAAAGAAACTCGTGGACCACTTCAAGTCTTCTCGACGCCGAGGCGTGATTCCTTCCGAAGTCTCTATCCGCCACGATGTTGAAAACAAAGACATCTTCATCAACACCGACAAGGGCCGTATTCTACGACCTTTGCTCATCCTTTACGACGGCGCTCCCCGGTTGACCCAAGATCACTTGACGAAACTTGCCAGTGGTGAAATCAATTTCCGCTCGCTCATCATTGAGGGCGTTGTAGAATGGGTTGACGCCGAGGAAGAAGAAGACCTCTACATCGCACCTCGTCCGTTCGTCCTTCCAGAAACCATCCCCGAAGGCGACAGCGCTGGTTTGGCCGGTCGTGTCGTCAAGTATGAGGATGTCCAGTGGATGAACCTGGGCGAGCCACGCACTGAAGTCGCTCACCTCAAGGCCAACGTCTCCATGCCCAACGGCGAAATCGCCACCACGGAATTTGATGTGCCGCTGCTCTACACCGCTGAACACTCCCACTGCGAAATCGACCCGCAGCTTGTCCTCGGTGTTTGTGCCTCCCTCATCCCATACCCCGAGCACAACTCCACACCTCGTGTTACGGGCGGTACGGCGATGGTCAAGCAATCCTTGGGCCTCCCAAGCGCCAACTACCGCATGCGCCCGGACACCCGAGCCCACATCTTGCACTACCCTCAGCGCTCCATCACCCGCACCCGAGCGATGGAAACCACTCACTTTGACGACCGCCCTGGAGGTCAGAACTTCATTGTGGCCATCATGTCCTTGCACGGCTACAACATGCAAGACGCTGTCATCATGAACAAAGGATCCATTGATCGCGCCCTTGGCCGCTCAACGTTCAACCGCACCTACAACGCAGAACGCCGCCGTTTCCCTGGCGGCCAAGTTGAGGAAATTGAGAAGCCCGGCACCTCCAAGCAGGAGATCAAGGGACTCAAGGCTCCAGAATCCTACGTTCACCTTGAAGCCGACGGCCTTCCCGTCCCAGAGACGGCACTGGAAGGTGGAAACGTCTTGGTCGGTAAGACCAGCCCCCCCCGATTCCTCGAAGAATCCTCAGGCGCCTCGTTCCTGATGGCTCAGGAACGGCGAGAATCTTCGATGCTCGTGCGACACGGCGAGAAAGGTTGGGTTGACAACGTCTACGTGACCGAGTCGCTCGATTCCGGTCGCTTGGTCCGTGTGATGGTTCGAAGCCACAAAGTCCCCGAAGTTGGCGACAAGTTCGCTTCTCGCCACGGCCAAAAGGGTGTCATTGGACGCTTGGTTGAACCAGAGGACATGCCGTTCACCCCGGACGGTGTCGTGCCCGACCTCATCATCAACCCCCACGCCATTCCATCCCGGATGACGGTCGCCCACGTTTTGGAAATGATCGGCGGCAAGGTCGGTGCAATGGAAGGTCGACGTATTGACGGTACCGCTTTCCGTGGTGAAAAGGAATCCAGTCTCCGTGATGGCCTGGTCCGAAACGGACTTGCTCACACTGGACGTGAGATGATGATCAACGGTGAAACTGGTGAATCCTACCCCGCTGACATCTTCATTGGTTGCATTTTCTACCAGCGACTGCACCACTTGGTCAGTTCAAAGATTCACGCCCGTTCACGTGGCCGTGTCCAAATCTTGACCCGCCAACCAACCGAAGGTCGTGCCCGACAAGGTGGTCTTCGATTTGGTGAAATGGAACGTGATTGTTTGATTGCCCACGGTGCCTCGATGGTCATCAAGGACCGACTGCTGGACGAATCGGACGGTATTGACATGTATGTCTGCGCCCAATCCGGTCACATCGCTTGGTACGACCCCAAGCGTGGCACCTATGTCAGCCCCATCCACGGTGATGGCGCTGAAGTCTACAAGGTGCAGACTTCTTATGCATTCAAGCTGCTACTGGACGAAATGAAGAGTTTAGGTGTGGCCATGCGTCTTGAACTGGAGGACCGAAGATGAGTCGAAAGAGCACAATGATCCCCAAGCGAATCGCACAGATTCGATTTGGTTTGATGGACCCGAATGAAATCCGAAAGATGTCCGCTGTTGAAGTCAAGACCGCAGACACCTACAAGGACGACGGACACGCCTACAAGCAAGGTCTGATGGACCCGCACATGGGTGTGATTGAACCTGGTTTGCTCTGCCCCACTGATAACTGTCAGTACCAAGACTCACCCGGTCACTTTGGACACATCCAACTTGAACTGCCCGTCATCCACATCGGTTTCGTGAACTTGATCAAGACCGCTCTCAAGGCGACCTGCAACGACTGCAGCAACATCTTGCTTCACAGCGAACCCGGTACCTCGCCCGGCTCCAACCCCGAGCAGAGCGAACAAGACTACTACCGCAACCGAATCCGAGACGTCATCACCAAGCACGGTGTTGGTTCCACGGAATTCTCCAAGATCATCAAAGAAGTGGAAAAGGTCACCTCAGGAACCAAGCGCAAAGTGTGCATGCACTGCGGTTCGACACAAGGGAAAATCATCCTCGACAAGCCGACGACCTTCAAGGAAAAGCACGACAACACCGAGCGAAAACTCAACCCCCGAGATGTTCGCGAGTGGCTCAGCAGCATCCCGCCCGAGCACCTCATCTTCATCGGTATGGACAAGCAGAACCGCCCTGAGTGGGTTGTTCTCAAGGTGCTTCCTGTGCCCCCCATCACCGTTCGACCGTCCATCACATTGGACAGCGGTGACCGCTCGGAAGACGATTTGACCCACAAGCTCGTGGACGTGCTGCGAATCAACCAGCGTCTGCGTGAAAACCGAGATTCTGGTGCACCTCAACTCATCGTTGAGGACCTATGGGAGCTCTTGCAGTACCACATCACCACCTACTTTGACAACCAAACCTCCGGTATTCCGCCCGCCCGCCACCGCTCTGGACGAACCCTCAAGACGCTCACGCAGCGACTGAAGGGGAAGGAAGGTCGTTTCCGAAGCAACCTGTCCGGTAAGCGTGTCAACTTCTGTGCACGTTCCGTGATTTCACCAGACCCCTACCTCAGTGTGAACGAAGTGGGTGTCCCAACCAAGATCGCCAAGGAATTGACGGTGCCCATTCGTGTCACCACTCGAAACCGCGAGCAAATGCGTCAAATGATATTGCGCGGCCCAGAGGTCCACCCCGGTGTCAACTACATCGTGCGTGGCGATGGTCGACGTGTGAAGATCAATCAGCGAAGCCGCCTCATCAACGCCGGCTTCCGCTGCCACAACCCCGAGTGCAACGAAGAGACCACACAACGTCACGACCTGCACTCCTGCTTGCCTGCTCCAAACTTCCTCCCCGGGTTGGTCATTCAGAAGCAAATTTCGCTCAGCGGCATGGACCAAGCAGAAGAGGTCAGCTACGTTGTGAACGACACGGCGACGTTGAACAACCTCCAAGGTATTGATGAAAACGGCAAGAAGTTGCCAGAAGATGACCCACGGGCCATCCTCCACTACCGATGGATGCACGAGTTGGCGCAAGCAGACAACCCCAACCCCGAACCCTTCCCCGAACACCTCGAAGTGTCCTGCCCACACTGTGGCAGTCCCTTTGACGAATGGGGCGAGGAGCGAACCGGTGTTGAGGACCGCTTGTCAACCCTTGACCGATACGGCAACCCCAAGCCCGGTTTGCAGGTTGAGCGTCACCTCATCGATGGCGATGTCGCCATCTTCAACCGTCAGCCTTCGCTTCACCGCATGTCCATGATGGTGCACGAAGTCCGAGTGATGGAAGGCCACACCTTCCGCTTCAACTTGGCCGTTTGTACGCCGTACAACGCTGACTTTGACGGCGACGAAATGAACTTGCACGTGATTCAATCCGAGGAAGCACGAGCTGAAGCCAAGATTTTGATGCGTGTCCAAGAACACATCCTGACCCCCCGCTACGGTGGTGCGGTCATCGGTGGTATCCACGACCACATCTCCGGTGCTTATCTTCTGTCCCGACCCGGAACCATGATTCGCCAAGCACACGGTCTTGAGATGCTTGGAAACATCGGCTACACCGGCAAGCTACCCGAACTCGTGAAGGACGAGAACGGTGAACCAGCCTACCGCGGGCAGGACATCGTTTCGCTCATCATCCCCGACAACATCCACCTGCGCTTCCGAAGCCGGTCCAACGACATGGTCATGGTCAAGGACGGGCAGGTTGATGGTACGCTCGACAAGCGTGCCATCGGTGCTGAAGACGGACGTCTTCTCGACGCCATCGTCCAAACAAACGGCTCGGAACAAGGCGCTCGGTTCTTGGATGAATTCACTCGATTGTCCATCGCCGCCTGTACCTCGCTTGGTTTCACCACCGGTATTGACGACGAAGACCTCTCTGACGAAGCCGTGGCGGCCATTAACACTGCGAACGCCAACGCTCAGGACGAAGTGAACGTCGCCCTCGACCTGTTCGGAAAGGACGGCAAGAAGTACGGCTCTCGACCCGGTCGAACACCTCGCGAGACCCTCGAGGAAGACATCATGCAGATGCTTGACAAGGGGAAGCAAGAAGCCGGTGATATCGCAAAGGACGAACTCAACAAGTCAGGTTCCACCAACGCTGCGGTCAACATGGCCATTTCCGGTGCCCGTGGTTCCATGGACAACTTGACGATGATGGCAGCGTCCATCGGACAAGCCAAGGTTCGTGGTAAGCGTCTTGAGCGTGGCTACGACGACCGTGTTCTGCCTCACTTCAAGCGAGGCGGTCGAGGTGCACTTGACCGAGGTTTCATCGCCTCATCGTTCAAGCGCGGTCTTGAGCCAACGGAGTTCTTTATGCTCTCCGTCTCCGGTCGTGAGTCCCTGGTTGACACCGCTGTGCGAACGGCCAAGTCTGGATACATGCAGCGACGTCTCATCAACGCCATGGACGACCTGAAGGTCTTCGACGACGATATGCTCTCGGTGCGAAACACCGCCAATCGAATCATCCAGTTCAGCTACGGAGAAGACGGCATTGACCCGTCCCGTGGTGTCCACGGTTCACCGTTCAACATCGACGTTATCGTCGACGCAGCGCTTGGAACCGAGGGCGGCCTTGAAGTTGACCGAGAGTCCTACGAATTCGAGGGCGACGAGGAGGACATGGGCGCTTGGGAAGAAGCCGCTGAACACGACGGAGGTGAGAACTGATGGTCGTCAAGAGTGCAACCAAGAAGAAGCTCATGGATTTGGGCATCGAGGAAAACTTTGCTCACGCATTGGCTGACGACCGAAAGTGGGACGATGTCAAGGTGATGAGCCAAGCGGACATTGCCAAGATTTGCGAAACCGACTCCGAAACTGCAGGCAACATCCACGGCACCATCATCGCGGCCACCCAAAAAGGCCGTGATGGCGACGGTGAAAACACCGGGCCGGTCACCAAGGTCCGCCTTGCTGGGCGTGGTGCAAAGCGCCGAACCCGCGCCAAGACCGTCGTTGATATGGAGCCTTACGATTACGATCGTAAGATGCAATCCATGGAGAACGAATTGGCTGAAGACCCCGTCTACAAGAAGTTGGAAGAGGCTGTGGCCGATGCTGGCTCTGGCCGATTCACCAACCGAATTCTCGCTGACTTGACCGTCGCTTGCCACAGCCGTGGTAAGAAGAAGCTGACCAAGCCTCAGGCCAAGAAGGTCATCGACGAAGCCATTGTCGCTCTTGAGCGAGCCAGCATCGACCCCTATGAAGCAGCGGGCATCATCACCGCACAATCCATTGGCGAGCCCGGCACGCAAATGACGATGCGTACGTTCCACTATGCAGGTGTTGCAACCGTCAACGTCACCCAAGGTCTTCCCCGTATCATCGAGATCGTGGACGCCCGGAAGGTGCCGCAAACGCCGACGATGACCATCCGTTTGAAGGGTGAACAGATGCAAGACGCAAAGGCTGCGCAGAAACTCGCTGCCGCCATTGAAGTCACCACCACCGTCAACATCGCTACGCTGGAAACCGACGTCGCTCAACGCCGACTCGTGTTGAACCTCAACAAAGGCAACCTCAAGCAGAAGAACATGACCGCTGCTGAGGTCAAGGACAAACTTGAGCGCGCCACCCGACTCTACGTGCAGGCTGACAAGGAAAAGAACCCTTCAACGCTCACCATGATTCCCGGCGTGCATTCCGAAGAGGACTTGGCTGACCTTGCGGAAAACCCACCCTCGTACACGATGCTCCTCCAACTGGAAGAGAAGATTCGAGACATGCGACTCAAGGGTATTCCAGGCATTGAGCGAGCGAACCCCCAACTTGACGACAAAACGGGCGAATACTACCTCTCAACCATTGGCAGCAACCTCTCTCGTGTCAGCGAGTTGGAGAACATCGACCGCTCCCGAACATACACCAACAACATCATCGAAATTTACGATTACCTTGGCATTGAGGCTGCTCGACAAGCCATCGTCAACGAATTGCAAATGACCCTTGACGGCGCTCGTCTGGAAGTGGACGTTCGCCACCTGTTGATGGTCGCCGACGTGATGACCTCTGAAGGTGAAGTTCGGGCCATTGGGCGACACGGTGTTTCCGGAACCAAGCACAGCATCCTCGCTCGTGCTGCCTTCGAAGTCACCGTCAACCACCTGCTCAAGGCCGGTATCATCGGCGAGAAAGACTACCTCACCGGTGTTGCAGAGAACATCATCGTCGGTCAACC
>DAGF01000042.1:4035-17539 GCA_002495645.1 Euryarchaeota archaeon UBA549 | reverse complement strand
AATTTTGGTCGCTGCGAGACCTTCGGGCGTGCATGGAATCTTGATGATCACGTTATCGGGCAGTTCTGCTTTGAGCGCACGACCCTGCTCCACCATCCCCGCCGTGTCCATGGCGGTCACCTCAGCGGAAATCGGGCCTGAGCAAATCCCAGCGATTTCTCGCACAACTTCTTTGAAATCCCTTCCTGATTTTTTGATGAGGGACGGGTTGGTGGTCACGCCGTCAAGGATACCCCATGCGGCGATTTCTCTGATTTCGTCAACGTCAGCGGTGTCGAGGAAGAACTCCATGAACCCTGTTCATCCAAGAGGTTCTATGAACTCTCCCCTGATGATGTTGAGGTGTTTTCAGGCCTTCCGTGCAATGGCGCGCTTGGCTGCCTCTGCGATATAGGGCGCTGAAATTTTCATGACCTCAAGCATCTCATCGGCCTGGCCAGATTCTCCAAAGCGGTCTTGCACGCCAACTCGCTCCAACGGTGCGAAGGTGTTGCTGGTGAGGTGCTCTGCTACGGCTCCACCCAAACCTCCGATGACACTGTGGTCTTCAGCAGTCACAATGGCGCCACAGGAAGAGACCAAGCGGTCAACGAGCTCACCGTCAAGCGGCTTCAGGGTGTGCATGTCAACAACCGTGGCGTTGATGCCTTCGGCTGTGAGTGCTTCTGCAGCTTCAAGCGACTGGGAGACCATAACACCGCAGGCGATGATGGCAACGTCCGAGCCTTCCTTGAGAACGATGCCTTTGCCGATTTCAATTTCATTTTCCCGTCCTTCGTACAAGACGGGCGTCTTGTTCCTCGCTGTTCGAGTGTAGGAGGGTGAAACGGTTGCGGCCAGTTGCATCGTCAACACCTTGGTTGAGACCACATCACTCGGGTGCATGACGATCACATTGGGCAAGGTGCGGTAAATGGCCAAATCCTCAATTGATTGCGCCGAGGAACCGTCGGTTCCTGTGTGAGTGCCACCGTGGCTTCCACAAACGTGGACGGCGAGGTTAGGCCGTGCGACACCGTTTCGCATCTGCTCAAAGGCTCGCTCGGTGAAGATGGCGAAGGTACTGGCAAACGGGATGTAGCCCGATGCTGCAAGACCTGCGCCCACGAGCAGCATGTTTTGCTCGCCGATGCCGCACGAAACGGTTCGTTCTGGGTGAGCCTTCCTGAAGTGGAGAGACTTGGTGGATTTTCCAAGGTCGGCCTCGAGCACGACAACCTTGGGGTTGGAGGCCAGTTCGAGGAGGGCCTCACCGTAGCCGTCTCGGGTCGCGGCCATTTTGGTCATGCAACCACCTCACCAAGTTCAGCCATGGCTTGGGCATATTGTTCGTCGTTGGGTGCGGCCCCGTGGAATGCAGGGTTATCGGCCATGAATGAAACGCCGTGTCCCTTCACGGTATGAGCGATCAAGATGGAAGGACCGTCGTTGGAATTCTGCAGAAAGTTCAATCCGTCAACGATTTCTTCCATGTTGTGGCCGTCAATTTCCTTCACGTTCCAACCAAAGGCCTTCCATTTTGCAGGGATGTCAAACATCCGCATTTGGGCTTCACAGAAGTCATCGTTTTGGATTCGGTTTCGGTCCAGAATAACGTTGAGGTTGCCCAGTTCGTGGTGCGTTGCAGCCATGGCCGCTTCCCAAACACTTCCCTCTTGGATTTCACCATCACCGAGCATGACGTAGACTTGGCGCTCACTGCCCTCGAGGCGTCCTGCAATGGCTGAGCCCATGCCGAAAGAGAGGCCCATGCCAAGGGAACCGGCCGAGAAATCAACACCCGGGCACCACTTCATGTCCACGTGGCCCTGGCAAATACCACCAAGAACGCGGTAGGATGCGAGGTCGTCGACGCTGATGAACCCCATTTCTGCAAGAATGGCGTACATACCGGGAGATGCATGGCCCTTTGAAAGGATGAACCGGTCTCGGTCATCCCAATCCGGGTCATCTGGACGAACACGAAGGGTGGTCTTGTAGAGCGCAGCCAAGAGGTCAATTTCAGAAAGCGAACCACCGGGATGACCTGCTTGTGCTCGATGAACCATGTTCACGATGTGGACGCGGCATTTGCGTGCAAGTTCTCTTAGTTCATCCGTGCTTGTCATCATCTCACCTGCACTTCAAGGCCTGCATGGATGGCCTTTGATGGTTGTGCCGTTCATTTCTGTTCAAATTGAACGCAGTCAGCGCTTTTTTGGTTGAAGAGCATCGAGCATGTTTCGGAAAGCATCCGCCACGACCATCACGGCATCACCGGCCAAACTTCCACCCTTGGGCAGCGCTCGAGTGGCCAGCCAGATGAAGACGCCCACGAACCAAGCAAAGAAGAGGAGCGACATCGCATTGTTCATTGTCTGAATACCAAATTCGTGAGCCAGGTCCTGCTTTGCGACGATCAAGACGGCGATAAAGACGCCCATGATGGATTCGCCTGCGATGAAGCCAGCACCGATGAGGACACCTCGGCTTTCAACCTCCTTTGCGGCTTCAATCGCCTGTTCTGAGGGATGTTTTCGTAGCACGCCATCGACACGAAGGTGAGCGCTTCGCAAAAGGATGTGGGAGATGATACCACCCGTCATGATGGGGACTGATAGCCCGAGAGGGAGGTAAATGCCGATGGCGACGCTCATCACAGGCATCTGCAGACGAATGAGGGCCACGGCAATGGCCGCACCGAGGACCACCATTTGGATGTTCAAATCGCCACCAAATGCACCTTGAACGATAGCGCCAATCAACTCAGCTTGCGGTGCGAAGAGGGCATTGGAACATGTGGGGTCATTCGGTAGTGGATTGAGTTGGCACGCTGTTTGAGAGATGCGAAACGCTTCATGGAGAAGCGACAAGACGGGGCCAATGACGACTGCACCGGTTAACACACCGATGATTTCTGCGACTTGTTGGCGCTTTGGTGTCGCACCAAGCATGTGGCCTGTTTTCAGGTCCTGCATCACGTCGCCAGCAATGGCAGCGCTGGATGCGACGATGGCGGCGATGAGCAAGGTGGCGAACATGAGGTCTTGTTTGGCCATTCCGAGGAAGACATCACCGATGATGTAAACCAAGCCCACAGTAAACAGGAGCGTGGCGATGGTCATGCCAGAAACGGGTGAATTTGAGGACCCAACCACGCCCGCGATATAGCCGGCAACGGCTGCAAAGAAGAAGGCCACAAAGGCAAGGAAAAGTGCACCGGCCAAGGCCAAGACAAAGGATTCTGTGGCCCACCAGTAGAAGAAGAAGGTGAGGACGACCAAGACGCCGCAGACCATGAAGACCCGATTCATTGGAATGTCCTGCTCGGTTCGTAGCAACTCGCCATCATCATCATCGGTTTTGACAAAGGCTTTGGATAGGCCCGTAATGATGGTTTTCCGCATTGACCACAGCGTGTAAACGCCACCCACCACCATGGCGCCGACACCAACGTAGCGAACTTGTGTCGACCAGATGATGTAAAATCCATCGACCAATGTTTTTGAATCAGGCCATCCATATATCAAGCCGTACATGGGGACGAGCAATCCGAATCCCAACACGCCACCAAAGAAGATGAATGAAGCAATTCGTATGCCAACGATGTACCCAACCGAGAGCAAAGCGATGGACAAATCCATGCCAGCATAGAGTCTGGTGGAAATAAACGAGACAGCGCCTTCAACCGTGTGGTGTGTGACTTCAAAACCCTTCACCATCAATCCGTAAATACCGCCGATAGCCAATGCGTACAGAATAGCAAGGGCTCCATCACCACCCTCCTCTCCGGCGACCAAAACTTCTCTGCACGCCACACCTTCGGGATAAGGAAGAGCTTCCTCAACGATGAATAAACGTCGTAAGGCGATGGTGAACATCGTCCCCAACAGGCCCCCGAGCGTGGCGATGATGAGCGTCTCCATCCATTGAATCTCCGTCCAGATGTTCATAACAAGCAGGGCTGGCACGGTGAAAATGACACCCGCAGCGAGTGATTCACCAGCAGAAGCCATGGTCTGAACAGCGTTGTTTTCCAAAATTGAAACATCTTTGAACATCGTTCTGAGAATGATCATCGACATGACGGCGGCAGGGATGCTCGCAGAGACCGTCATCCCTGCGTACAGCCCAAGATATGCATTGGCTGCGGTCATCAAGATCCCCAACACGATGCCGACGAGGATCACACGTGTTGTGAGTTCAAGAGGGGATTCATGAGCCGGAATGTACGGTTCATTCAGCCCGCTCATGCTCCTTCCAGCGGTTTGGGGTAAGTATAGCCTGCGCTGATGAAATTTGTTGGTCGTAGGGTGAAAATTTCATGGGAATTCCATCATCAGTATTAATAATTGAACTATTTAGGATGTGTTGTTAACAAGGTGTATGCCTTGTTTCGGAGGTTTCTTCATGCAGGAACACTGGCACAACCTATCAACTCATGAAAGCCTCGCCATGCAAGAGAGTTCCGAGAGCGGCATATCGGTTGACGAAGTCGTTCGTCGACAAAAACGGTACGGCATGAATAAACTTGCAGAGGCTGAGAAAACATCTGCTTTTCTTCGGTTCATTTCTCAATACAATGACCCGCTCAATTATCTTCTGATGGGCGCCGCATTGGTCGCTTTGCTCATCAATCCAGACCATCCTGGGGATGCTATTTTCATCTTCATTGTCTTGACGGCCAATGCCTTCTTTGGCTTCTGGCAGGAAAATCAAGCAGAACAAGCCATGGACTCCCTGAAACAAATGTCCATCTCGAATTGTGTGGTCATTCGCGGTGATTTTGAGTGTGAAGTCCCGACATCAGAGTTGGTGCCTGGTGATGTGGTTCGTCTTGAACAGGGCCTCAATGTGCCAGCAGATGTACGATTGCTATGGTCTCAACAGTGCAAAGTCGATGAATCCGCGTTAACGGGTGAATCCTTGACCATCAGCAAGGATATCCAAGCGCTACCTGACGATACCGTGCTCGCTGACCGGAAAAACATGGCCTTCATGGGGACCACGGTCTCCTCGGGCCGTGGATTGGGCTTGGTGGTGGCCACCGGCATGCAAACAGAACTCGGCAAAATTGCGAGCAATATTGCTGAGGCCCAAACACCGAAGACACCGCTCGAACTCAAGCTGGAAAGCCTCGGTAAATTCCTTGGTTTCATTGCGCTCATTGTCGCTGTTTTGCTCGTCTCACTGAACTTGTTGGTTTCGTACGGCAAACCTAACATCGATTTGAGGGAAGTCGTTGTCCAACAATTTATCGTCGCCATCGCCATTTTTGTGGCCATCGTGCCCGAAGGGCTGCCCATCATTTTGGTCATTACACTGTCCCTGGGCATGCGGAACATGGCACGTCATAAGGCCATCATCCGCCGGATGAAAGCTGTTGAAACGCTGGGCTCAACGACGGTTATTTGTTCCGATAAAACCGGCACGCTCACCAAAAATCAGATGACCGTGCGTGAAATTCACACGCTTGACCGTGATTTCAACGTGACTGGAGAAGGGTTTGAGCCAAACGGTAATCTAGTTCGAAACGGTGTTGAACTCTCTGATGCCGACCTCCAATCACGGCAAGCAGACTTGGGTTTCCGTTTGCTTGGCGCCTGTCTTGCGCTCTGCCACAATTCCAACATTGTGAAAACAGACGGGTACTGGCAAGCCATTGGTGATCCCACGGACTCTGCCTGCGCTGTTGCCGGCTGGAAAATTAACGGTGATGTGAAAAAATTCTCACTCCGCCATCCACGTTTGAACGAGTTCTTCTTTGATGCTGTGCGGAAGCGAATGAGTGTTGTTCACGAGTACGAAGGTGAGCAGTGGGTGTTTTCGAAAGGAAGCGCGGGTGGTTACAATGACTTGGCAACATCAAAAATTGTCGACAATAAGATCGTTGAGTTGACCGATGCTGACCGTACTCGTATTTCAGAAATCAACAACGCAATGGGTTCACAAGCGATGCGAGTCATTGCCTTATTTGCACGTCGAGTGGTTGATGGCGAGGACATCGAATCCATTGAATCCATTGAATCAAACTTGATTTTCCTCGGTCTGATTGGTATCATGGACCCGCCTCGGCCCGAGGTTAAGGCCGCCATTGAAACGTGTCAGCGAGCGGGTATCAAAGTCAAGATGATTACCGGCGACCATCAGATGACCGCTGCGGCCATCGGTCGGGAATTGGACATTACCTCGGGTGCAATCGGCCCACTTGATGGCAAAAATCTCGCTCTATTGAGCGATGATGAACTCCGCGAAGCATCAGCCCAGGTCGCTATCTATTCACGCGTCACTCCCGACCAAAAAATGCGAATCGTATCTTCACTCCAAGAACAAGGAGAAATTGTTGCGATGACCGGCGATGGCGTGAACGACGCACCTGCACTCTCGGGTGCGAACATCGGTATTGCCATGGGTGTTGCTGGAACTGACGTAGCGAAGGATGCAGCCGATATGGTCCTTCAAGATGACAACTTTGCAAACATCGTTCACGCTGTAGAGGAAGGCAGGAAAATCTACCAAAACATTCGAAACTTCGTTCGCTACCAAGTCTCAACCAACGTAGCTGCTGTTTCCTTGCTTGTGCTTGCGACCTTGTTCTTCGGTGCAGAAGCACTGCCTTTGACGGCGACACAGATTTTGGTCATCAACATCCTCATGGACGGCCCTCCAGCCGTTGCCTTAGGTGTGGAAAAGAAACACGGAAACGTGATGGAACGTCCACCCCGGCCGGTTGATGAAGGGTTGCCAAACAGCCGTGATATTTCCCTAATTTTTTACCTCGGCGCTGTGATGGTCGTTGGCTCCCTTGCGGTGTTTTGGCTCGCTGGTGGTGGGTTGGCGGGTGCTGATCCGTGCACGTTGCGCCCAACTGAATTGAGCACCACGGCCTTTGACATGGAGGCGTGTCTCGACGGAGAACAATCTGCAATTGATGATTGGCAAACGTATGCAGACGGTCATTTCATGCACGCACAAACGATGACCTTCGCTGTGTTCATCGTCTACCAGTTGTTCAATGTCATGAACTGCAGGTCCAACGAAGAGAGTGTGTTCGAACTGGGTATTTTCTCAAATCGCGCCATCAACTACGCATTGCTCGTATCTTCTGGTTTGCTGCTCTTCTTCGTGCAACTTGCCGATATGTCCATCCCTCTTCTTGGTATTGAAGTCGGTTCACTCCTGAGAACAAATCCGATCACGCAGAACGATTGGACGGTGGTCGTGCTCATCGCATCAAGTGTGTTCATCATTGAAGAGTTTAGAAAATTCATCGTCAAATCTCGCATCTTTGCAGTTCGTCGACGTTGACGGAACAAAGCACATGTTCATGAAGGAATCCGTAGAGGCAGAGGCATGACGTCAGTTGGCCAACCTGCTGCCCTCGCAGGCGAACATGCCGACTGGTTGGCTCGGTTAGAACAGAACATCAGTGCAAGGTCTTGGAGCTCCAACCTCCAATCCATTGCGGGCAAACTGATGGAAAACCAGGCACTGACCCTTGAGGATGGCATGGTGTTGTACACCCATCCTGACTTGCACGAGCTTGGGGCACTAGCCAACTGCGTTCGTGAAGCTAGATTCGGCTCACAGGCATTTTTCAATTCAAACGTTCACATCAACCAAACCAATATCTGTGTACTTGCCTGCAAATTTTGTGCCTTTCGTCGAGGCCCAAAAGCATCCGATGCCTACGCCATGTCAGTGGACCAATACCTCGCTGATTTGGAACAGTATGCGCATGCCGTTGACGAGGTGCACTCGGTCGGTGGACTCCACCCTGATTGGGGTGTTGAGCACTACGAGGGCCTCTTCAGAGCAACGAAGGAACAATTTCCTCATATCTCCATCAAGGCGTTGACCGCTGTGGAAATCAAGCACTTGGCACAAAAATCATCCATCTCAACAAAAGAGGTGCTTCGTCGACTCAACGAGGCCGGCTTGACCTCGCTTCCAGGTGGGGGGGCTGAAATTCTCGACGACGATGTCAGGGCGCACATTTGCAACGGAAAGGAAAGTTCAGAAGAATACCTCCGGATTCATCGTGAAGCCCATGAAGTTGGGCTTCCATCCAATTGCACCATGCTCTTTGGAACTGTGGAACGGCTTGAGCAGCGGCTGCAACACATGATTTCACTCCGAGAACTGAACGACATCACGAGCGGTTTCCAGTGTTTCGTGCCCTATCCGTTTTTGCCAGACCACACGCGACTCCCCGAGGCACAACTTGCGACAGGCACTGAGGTTCTGCGAACCATCGCTGTTTCTCGACTGATGCTGAACAACATACCTCACATCAAAGCCTACCGCATGAACATTGGCGACCACCTTGCTGAGTTGGGGCTGCAATTTGGCGCGGACGACATTGACGGTACGGTCCAAAAGGAATCCATCATGCATCTTGCTGGTTCCACTGCGCCCTTGGACCATGACCGAACAAAACTTGCTCGCCTCATCTACGATGCTGGTTGCGAGCCGGTCCAGCGCAACACGACCTACTCCTCTTTTGAGGTCTACACGCCGCCGCCTCCGCCTTCACGGCGCCCTCTTCCGATGGCTCAGGGATGATTGACATGAGCGAAACATGGACCTCAACGCTTGGACGTGTGGCGTTCATCAATTGCGATCCTTTGTACCACGACCTCAACTCCACCTGGAACGTCTTGTCTGCTCCTCCATCCTGGCTAACAGGCCATGTCTTGAGGAGAGATTGTATTCTCGCTCCGATTCCTGCTGCTGATTATGCAAAACATGCCGATGAATTGGTTCTCCTTCCTGACATCGGCATTGGAAGTCAGGGAGAAGTTGGCAGCGTGTTGCTTTTTGGTGCTGTCCCACTCTCGTCAATGAAAACCATCGCTCTGCCAAGCGATTCTGCGACCTCTGTGGCACTGCTCAAACATCTCATTTCCAAACAGGGAAGGAACATGAAATACGTCTCAACCGGTCCTGATTACGAGTCCATGATGGCCATGGCCGACGGTGCACTGCTGATTGGAGACCGAGCCCTCGAGGCAGCACGTGAATTTCCTGAAATGGTTCAGATGGACCTTGGGACTGCGTGGATGGAACAGGAAGGTTTGCCGATGATTTTTGGTGTCTTCGTGGCGAGGAAAGACACCCCCCTTGAACCCCTGCAGGAAGCGCATGCCGCCCTGCTCGACAATTTGGAATCCTTCGAATCGCAAGGAATGAAGCGAGAGTTGGTGATTCAGTGGTCCATGGAAAAATCCGGTCTCACCCATGCGCGACTTGACCAATATTATGGTGAGGTTTTCAATCGGCTCAATCAACACCACCTGGATGGTTTGTTCCGTTTTCTCGATTCTGCCTGCGCTATGGAAAACCAACCTCAATTTGCTTGGTAGCGTGCTTTCTTCGTTCTTTCCCCAAACGAATGTTCTTGAAGGACATGCTAGTGGAATCAAACATGGTCGTTGAACTACCTGTTGATGCATCGGGAAACAAGATCGTGCGCATCGGCCACAGTCCGGACCCCGATGATGCTTTCATGTTCCACGCCATGACCACTGGGGCCTTTCCCACACCTGGCTACAATTTTGTCCACGAATTGCAAGACATTGAAACATTGAACCATCGGGCGATGAATCAAGAATTGGAAGTCTCAGCCGTCTCCATCCATGCCTATCCTGACATTGCTGAAAATTACGCCCTCATGAACTGTGGTGCCTCCATGGGCGAAGGATATGGCCCGATGATTGTATGTCGTCAAGGCGTATCTGAGGAGGACGCCCGAGGCAATGTCATCGCTGTCCCTGGCCTGAAAACCAGTGCCTACCTCGGTCTCCGTTTGGCATGGGGTGATTGTGAAGTCGCTGTGGTCCCCTTTGACGAAATCATCCCCCGAATTTTAGATGGAACCTACATGAGTGGACTGATCATTCATGAAGGCCAACTCACCTATGTTGACCACGACCTCGATGTTCTCATTGACTTGGGCAAGTGGTGGAACGCTCGAACGCCGAACTGGCCAATGCCCTTGGGCGGCAACGTCGTCCGCAGAGACCTCGGTGAGCAGGTGATGCAGGACATCACGAAATACACCAAGATGAGCATTGAGTTCGCACTTAAATCCCCCGATGAAGCGCTCGAATTCGCAAAGGCGTGGGGCAGAGGAATTGATGATGACACCAACAAGGAATTTGTTGGCATGTACGTCAACGACCGGACCATTGACTACCGAGATGAGGGTCGAGCATCCATTCGCCGCTTCATCAAGGAGGGTCAAGACATTGGCCTCATCCGAGAGGACTTTGATACGGATGCCATGAGATTCATCGGTGCTCCCTGAGGTTAAACCATGTCGGATACAGGCCGCAAACCTCAGGTCAGCCAATACGGGTCGGTGGATCCCGCTCCGCCAGCGAAGACTTCTGCTTTGGCATCATTGAAGGAGCAACTTTGCGACGAGGAACAACCGATGTTTCAACGCATGCGGGCAGTATTTGCCCTTCGAAATCAACGAACCGACGAAGCATGTTTGGCCCTTTGTCGTGGTTTCTCCAGTAAAAGTGCCCTCCTCCGCCACGAAATTGCCTATGTGCTTGGCCAGATGCAGAACCCTGTCGCCTTACCGACGCTCGTGGAACGCTTGGAGGATAGCAACGAGCATGTCATGGTTCGCCATGAAGCTGCAGAAGCCATGGGTGCAATTGGCGATAGAAGTGTGATTCCGTCCCTTCAAAAATTTGTCAAGGACCCGCTGCCCGAAGTAGCAGAATCGTGCATTGTTGCGCTCGACCTTCTGGCTTGGGTCGAAGGTTCTGAGTTTGAAGAAACTGAATGGTAGGCTCCCTCAAGTTCAAAGACTAGACCGCATACCCCGTGTTAGGAAGGATACGTATGCCCCACGATCACATCCAACTCGCTCAAGCACCCAACGGTGAACTTGGCCCGCGTTGCCACGTATGCGGTATTCGGTTGACCTTCGGTAACGCCATGGTCGTTGACAAGTATTACATGTGCTGGACGCATTATGTTGAAGCCACAGGCGCAGATACCGCTACTGAGGTCAGCGATGCTGATGAGCGGTTCTGGATGAAGCAAGAATAACACGGCTTTCTTCAAGAACCCTCAACGCTTGGTGAAAGTAGAGGGGCTTTCATGTCAGGTGGCTGGGCAAGGTTTGCACATCGTTTTGGGCAATACTACCAAAACGCCTCCTTGTGGTCGCCCCCCCGCATCAAAACACGTGAATGGATGTTTATTCCGTTTGGGGGGGCACCACCGCTTCGCCACAAATCCTTTTCTGACGTGAATCAAGTTCAATCCTTTTTGTCACAACGCGCCATGCATTCGTGTTTCTACTCAACGGCATATTGGCGCCGCCCGTATGAACTGAAAATGGCCGACAAATTGTGGCAAGGTGCCGACCTCATCTTTGACTTGGATGGCGACCATCTTCCTGGCGTCACTGACCGTGATTTTCCTGGTATGCTCGCCGTCATACAAGAACAGGCTTGGTCGTTATGGAATGACTATTTGGAACCTGAATTTGGCTTTTCCCAAGAACACCTTCAAGTGACATTTTCTGGCCATCGTGGATTCCACCTGCACTATCGCGACCCGCGACTGTTCCATTTGGACTCCGAAGCTCGTCGAGAATTGGTCTCTCATATCAGGGGCGAGGGCGTCGATGTCCAGGGTGGACTCGCAAGATATCACGACCAGGATGCAAAAGGTTGGACGCAACGCATACGAGATGGTATGGATGAGATGATCATGACGCTCCGTAATATTCACCGTGGTGCGGAGGGCGGCAATGCGGAATTGAGGCGATTGGAAGCAGCGCTTCAGTCGCTTCAAGACCGAGAAGGCAACACTTCGCAACGTTCGGCTGCAGCCATCAAACGCCTTGCAGAATTGATGGATCATGACAACCGTGTGCAACGATTGAAGGAGGGCAAATTCGAACTCCTCGGCAACTACCAAACACTCTTTTTGAACCTGCTCAAAGCCGACGCTTCGGTCGTGCTCGGTTCGGCTGGTGAAACCGATGAAGTGGTGACCATCGATGTTCGACGGCAAATCCGATGGCCAACCTCTCTCCACGGAAAATCCGGTATGCGCGTCAGTGAATTTCCGTTGGCACGGCTTGACCCTGATGGAAGTCATGCTTACAACCCACTTCACGAAGCTTTTGTGCTCGGAATGGACGATGCTCATGAGGTTGAATGGGTGGTTGACGATGCCGTTGCACAATTCGGTGAGCGCCGCCTAGAGAGCACGATTGGAGAGCGTTTTCGAATTCATGAATCAGGCGCCACATTCCTTGTCCTCAAAGGGTGGGCGAAACTCGTTTGAGACCAAGTTGGATACAAAAAGAACATCATTCTTCATGGTTCAACATGCGGTAAGGTTCAAGGGTGGTTTCCCATCCCTTGGGACGAGGTGAGTCCATTGGGTCTGCGCAGAGGGAAGAAATCCAAGAATAAGGAAGCCCCTTTGCCCATGCCAGATTTGCCTCCTCCTGCTGGTTTGCCCGCTCCCCTTCCATTGCCGACGGGTGGCGACCTGCCTCCGCTTCCCGGCATGCCTGCGCCGTTGCCCGCACCGGTTCCTGCACCAGCACCTGCTACGCCCGCTGCGCCTACGCCCGCTCCCATCCCTGTGGCCAACACCACGCCGTTGCCCCAACCGGTGAACAATCCTGAAACCACGCTTTCGGGTATCGCTGAGGAAAAAGGCTACAGTGATTTGTGGGCTAAGCGGTCGGAGAAGCCATTGCAACAAATTTACGGCCACATCGACCGAATCAGCAACAAAGAGGCAGGTTCCCTTCTCGACCGCTATGCTGACCGTTTTGGACATTCACTTGACCGAGAGATCATCGTGATGCGAAAAGCAGCCGTTGACGAGAAAGTTGCAGAAATCCGAGATGCGCCAGTTGTCGAACTTCTTGATGACGAACCTGCCGAAGACGTTGATGAACTCAAGCAGGTGGAAGATGAACTACGCTCGCTGAAGCCCCTCTATCAAGATGCAAAAGCCGTCGGAGACAAGGAAGCCTTGGCCGAACTCACACCCATTCTCCAGGAATTGATGGCTCGTAGGAAGGCGTTGAAGCAAGGCGCCAGCCCTGTTCAAGAATCACCGACCACCGCACAGGCTGCGGAGGATGACGGTTTGGAACTCTTTGCCCATTTCGTCGCCATCGTTGATGACCTGCTGGGTGAACACCTCCCCGAGGCCATTGTGAATGACTTTGTGGCGAGTGAGAATTTTGCAACGTACCGTGCGGTATTGGAATCACCTGAGACGACGGACGATGAAACGCGGGCTTTCTTCTACAACATGGTCGATGACCAACTTGGCAACATGCCCGACGCGTCCATTCAAGCCTTTGTGGCCTCTCCAGATTTTGAAATATACCGCCAAATCGGTGAATTGTACAAGGAAGCGTGAACATCATGGGACTACTCGACAAAGCAGCAGCATCCGGTGGCGAAGAGGCAAAACCTGTCGCCAAAGCTAAACCCGTTGCCAAGGCCAAACCTGTGGCGAAAGC
>DAGF01000042.1:0-3698 GCA_002495645.1 Euryarchaeota archaeon UBA549 | reverse complement strand
AAAGCCAAACCAGTCAAGGCACAAAAGCCGGCCAAAGCCAAGAAAGCACGTGCACCTCGGGCACGCCCTGTTGGTCTGGCTGATGATTACGAACTGGCCACCACGATGAATCGACGTATCACGTGGCTCGTCAATTTCATCATCAACTTTGGTGTCCTTTTCGCAGCCATTTTCATCTCGATGTCGGATACAGGAATTGTCACGACGATCCTCTATGCCGTCAGCGCTGGCATCATCATCTTGAACGGTATTTTCATCCCGATGAAATTCGCTCGCAACCTCGGTCAATTTGTTTCACGAACGAAATTCATCCGCGGTGATGGCTCAAACCCGCTGTTCCTTCACGGGATACTGGTCAACATGACGGGCCTCCTCTCGCTCATCGGCGTCATCATCGTCTTCACGCAATTCCAATCGTTGACCGATTCAGACAACACCATGGCCATCATCATGTTCAGCCTAGGTACCATCTTCATCATTCTCTGGTTCGTTGACCGATTCCTCCGCAATGGAAGTGAAATGGGTCAAGGCCTCTATGATTTGGTCTTTGGCGCATACCTCGTCAAGTACGTTCCATCCGATGATGAAAAGGCCACAGGCATCTGGGCTCGATTGGAAAACATGGGCAACTTTGGCGACCAACTGCTCAAGCGTCAAGAAGAGCGCAAGGCAAAGAAAGAGGAAAAGGAAGCCAAAGCCGAGAAAGAAACCGAACTTCAAGAAGATTGAGCCTCATCAGTCAATGAGGTGGACTCGTGCTGACCGCATTGCGAAAGCGTAAACAGGTTCTACCTGCCATGGTTTTTTCGCTCGGTATTGTATGTTCTGTTTTGCTCATTTCAATCAGTGTAATTCTTGGTTTCCTTGGTTTCCTCATCACCCTCTTTTTGACCTATCTCGAACTGGTCACTCAGTGGTCATTTCGCGCACCCCCTCGGCGCAAACCAGCCCTTGAAGACGCACGTTTTGAACGACGTATGGTCGTCGTCAAGGGGCAGCAACTCGCCCACTATATTGCGGCAGGAAGGCCCGGTATGCCCCTTGTGTGGATGTGTCACGGTTGGACATCCGCCTCTTGCAGAATGATTGGCCGTGCAGATTCATTTTTGAATCGTGGTTGGAGTGTTTTGCTCGTTGACCTTCCCGGGCATGGCATCTCGGACGGATTAGAGAAATGGTCTGCGGAAGAGTCCACCTCGTACCTCATTGAGGCTATTAATCAACTTCAGCGATCCCACCCCGAACTCTTTGGAGCAGGAATTATTCACTACGGCCACAGCATCGGCGCCTTTATCGGATTGCGAATCAGCAAACGGCGGAGTGAATTGAACGAGGGCATGAACGTCCAAGGGTGGATAATGGAGTCGCCGATGACAGGCTATACGGAGATTTTCGAGGAGACATGCAACATTTTACGGATTCCATCTGCACTCCGCCCCATCGTTCTCCGAAAGACTCTGCGTCATTTCAATGCACGCAACAAAGGTGTGGCCTTCTTCAATCGACTTGCTGAAGCCGATGTCCCCGCATGGGGGATGCCACGAGAGCGTGCATTGTTGGTCCAGGCCATCCCAGATGAGCGCTTGGGCTCAATCCATCATGAACGCTTGATTCGACTTATTGAAGCTGGAGAAGACCCATCCCTGCTCACCACTTCACTCCTTGATGACCTGACGCATTCAGGCTCTCATGAATCTCCTTCGAGAAAAGCGGCCGTGGATGCGTGGCTGGACGAACATTTCCAAGTTCATTCTTCGGCTTGAGCAGCTTGTTCTCGGGCGAGTTCACGCATGTCTTCCACCGGGTCCAATTCGTCTACGATTTGTTTACCAAGGAGTTTCTCCATTACATCTTCCATGGTGAGGATACCGGAGGTACCGCCGAACTCATCGCGGACGACGGCAAATTGTTGTCGGTTACTCAAGAACACGTCGAGTGCTTGGTCAACCGTGGATCCTTTGTCCAGTTTTAGAATGGGCTTCATGATGTCTTTGAGTTGAACCTCCCATTCATCCCTGCTGGCAGCCATGAGAATTTCGGAACGAATGACCAAACCGCGGATTTTGTCAATGTTTTCTTCATAGACCGGGATGCGTGAAAACCTCAGAATGGTGTTTTCTTTCAAGACTTCAGCAATGGTTTGGTTCATTTCAAACGCTGATACGACGGTGCGTGGTGTCATTTCATCATCGATGATGACATCACGGAGTTCCAAGAGATTGTGGATGATTGTTTCCTCGGCTTCTTCAAGCGCCCCCTCCGTTTCTCCCAGGTCGGCCATAGCTGCGACATCGTCTCGGGTGACCATGGCATTCTTTGATTTGGGTAAAACCGATTTGATGAACTGGATAGGGCCAATCAAGAAAAAGAGTGCTTTGGTGAACCAGGTGAGAAGATATGCCGACGGCGTTGATAATCGCTTCCAGTAAGCAGCGCCCAATGTTTTGGGGATGATCTCTGAAAGGAAGAGCACGGCCAACGTCAATATCGCAGAGGCCGCTGTAAGGACCTCCACTCCCCAAATTTGCTGGACCTGTGAGCCTACACCGGCTGCACCCATGGTGTGAGCAATGGTATTGAGCGTCAGAATTGCTGTTAGTGGCCGCACAGAATCGTCGTCTTTGAGGTGGGCCCACATATCAGCCGTGCGCTTCCCCTCGTTTTGGAGGATATTGACGTAGGTTTGAGGTGTTGAGAGAACGACGGCTTCGAGAATGGAACACAAAAAGGACACACCAAGTGCCAACGTAATGTAGAAAATCAGGAGTGTCATGTCTCCTTCGCCGGTGGCGTTTACAGCAACGCTTGCTGTAGCAATTAGGTCACTGGGCATGTTGTCTCGCAGACCCCTACCCTTTCGGGCGTAGTCTATGCGACGAGCGGAGGGTTCTTGAAAATGACGCTCCATGTTGAGAGATACAATATTGAAGAGTTTGGCTTGGGTGAACCTCAAGAAGCATCGGCTGTTGGCGTGGTTGTAGTGGGTTTACATGACCGAAGAACATGTCCTCATTTGTGTCGCTTGGCCGTATGCCAACGGCCCACTCCACCTTGGGCATGTGGCGGGATGCTATCTTCCACCCGACATCCAATATCGGTTCGAACGTGCTATGGGCAACAAGGTCTTGATGGTCTCGGGTTCGGATGAACACGGTACGCCCATCACCGTCACTGCCGAAACACAGGGCATTTCACCTCAACAAGTCGTTGATGAATACCACGGCATCAATTTACAGGCCTTACTCGATCTTGGTTGCAGTTGGTCGATGAATATTGACCCGAGGGGGCCTTCCTTTGGTGGGGCATTGTTCAACCGAACCAGCGATTCAGAACACAAGCGCATGGTTCAAGAGAATTTCAAGGCGCTTGACGAAGCCGGTTTCTTTGAACGCAAGACCACGGAACAGTACTATGAAACAAACGAAGACGGTTCGGGTCGCTTCCTTCCCGATCGCTATGTAGAAGGCACCTGCCCTGCATGTGGAGAGGATGGTGCCCGTGGCGACCAATGCGATGCTTGCGGAGCGACATACGAAGCGGTTGAATTGAAGAATCCTGTTTCGAAAATGAATCCAAATGCGAAGGTGGAGATTAGGGAAACTGACCACCTCTTCTACCGACTTGACCTCTTCCAACATGCACTTGAGCAACATGCTGCATCGCAACAAAAAACATGGAAGCCTAATGTTCGGGCCATG
>DAGF01000095.1 GCA_002495645.1 Euryarchaeota archaeon UBA549 | reverse complement strand
GTTCTCATGGAACGCTACACAAACCTCCACCACCGCTAACCGCTTGTGTGTGACCACAAACGGCTGGTACTACTTCTACCGGTCCATCAGCACCGACCGATGTACTTCGGCATACTACATGATCTACGGTTCAACCTCTTCCTACCGATGGAGTGGTTTCGCCCTTGGCTCTGGCTTCTACGGCCGCCAAGCCAGCACCGGCGATGTCACCTACAAGGTCGGAAACGTTGCACCAACGCCTGATACGTTCAAGCCAGAACTCATCCACAGTCCAATGCAGGATTCCCACGCCAAGACACGAACCGTGTCGGTTACCATCCTCGATGCTGGCGACCCAGCAGCAGGATTGAACACCAGCACGGCTGCAGGCACCGGTCCAACCCTCTACCACCGAATCACCCCTGATGGTGGCTCCGCAGGTAGTTGGGTTTCGACCGCTATGGATGCAGACAAGCCAAACCGGGCGGATTGTTCCCTCTCCGCCTGTACGTGGAGCGCTGACATTGAAGACTTGGAAGTCAACGACACGGTTGAGTACTACTTCAAGGCTCAAGACGTTTCCACGGTGTCCTCGGGCATCAACACCAACACCTCGTCGACCTACTCCTTTGAGCGAGGCGATCCGAACAAGGTGTTCGTTGTTGAATGGCGCGACATGGCTTACTACACCTATGGACAAATGTGTACCGTTCAGGCTTTGTTCTACGACGTGACCAACGAGATTGAGTACAAGTACGACAGCAACTGCCGTACGACCTACAACTCCTGGTCAATTGGCTACATGGACCAATCTCGACAGAAGGGTGCCAGCATTGCGCACTCTGCCTCGACGAGTTTCAACACCAACCCAGGGCACATCCCAACGACATCCAACTTCCGTATCTCGACCAGTTCGACCTCCCACGCATGGGAATCATTCGACAAGGGATTGGTGGAAGTCACCAACGCTGACACAGCGATGACGGGCACATCCAACGGCCGACCTTACCTCTACTACTGTATCTCGTCCTACTACTGGAACACCTACAAGGCTCGCTGCAACGCGAACATTGACATCCCAGCAGGCTTTGAGTTCGATTACTTCGGTACGACCTACGACGGTGACGACTCCAACGACCGAGTCCAACTCAGCCGACAAGGTTCGATGTACTTCATCAGCAACGGCAACACGAACGTTGAGCGCAACCTCTGGACCTACCACCAGCCTGCTCTCCCATACTCGGGAAGCTCGCTGGCCCGCCCAGGTACCATCGCTCCGTTCTGGACCGGTTACAACCAATACTACTGCTACACCACCACAAGCCAGGACTGTTCCGTCTACTACCGCGTGATGCCCTACGAAGGCAAGGGTACCGATGTCACGGCTGACATCACGTCCGACCCAGTGTGGGACTTGACCGACAGCCCAATCCGCATCAACCCAACCAACGACTACCTCGTTGTCTCCTCTGACTTGACCATCAAGCCTGGTGTTCAAATCCAGATTGCAGCCGGTAAGGGAATTTCCTTCGACGGCGCATGTACCAAGATGACGGCTGAGGGCAACGAGACCCACCCCATCAACATCACCGGCATGAACGGTGGTGAATGGGTTGGTATGGCCTTCACCGACGACTGTACGTCCACAGGAGGCACCGATGACCGACACCAATTCAGCCATGTGAACTTCTACAACACGTCCGACGCTGTGTTCCGCTCAGGCAGCCGACACGACAACACGGGACCATCGTGTGGAAGCGCAACCGCTGACTGTAACACGGGTAACTACACCATGAGTGATGTCACCTTCACCAACGTCGGCGCTGTGTTCACGCACGGTAGCGGCCAAGGAACGGTTGTCACCATGGAAGACTTCTCCGTCGACGGTGTTGACGAGGCATGTTTCAACTTCCCAGAGAACACCGTGGCCACCCTGAAGGAAGGGACGATCAAGAACTGTAACACTGACGGTAAGTCGTGGGGCGGTACCATCGTCAACTACCCAGGTTCCACCGCTGGTGCTCTGCACGCTGAGAACTTGACCGTTGAGAATTCCTACGTGAACTTCATTGATGTTGATTTGCAGCATGTCACGGTCTCGAACGTCACCGTCACCAACCCATCGGCTCAGACCGGTGTGGCCATTGACTCGATGTTTGGTTCCAACTCCAATGTTGTCCTGAACAACGTTGACGTTGACAGCTACGCCAACTCCGGCATCAACGCCATGGGCAGCATCCAAATGACGGATGTTGACTTCGGCAGCGCCAACCTCTGGCTCATCCCAGGTGGCTGGTCGCAAACCGGAAACGGTCCGTCCAGTTCAGACGCTGTGTTTGACACGGTCACTGCTGGCGACATCACCATGCAGCGCATGCACCCCGGTACCTTCGCCGACATCACCGCAGAGGATGTGTCGATGAGCGGTTCGTCAATCGTCTCCGAAACGGTTGAAATGGACAACTGGGACGTTGAAGCCATTACGGTGTCCGGTTGCGGATGGAACATGATCTTGGATACGCCTACTCTCGAGTCGTTCAAGAGCAGCTGTTCCAGTTCATCGGCCAAGAACAAGGTCTCGATTAACGATGCAACCATTGCTCACGGTTCAAGTTCCAATCACGTTATCGACGGACGAAACTCCCACATCACGCTGGGTGAATCATCCATTACGAGTTCAAGCGTCAGCAGCGGCTCCGTTGAAGTGGCCAAGGCCCGTTCCGGAACCAATGTTGTTTTGATCGATGTTGACTTGAACAGCAACGACTGTTCGGACTCCTCTGGAGACACAGGAAACTGTGCTTACGATGTGTCCTCCTCGAGTTCCAACCCATCGATGATTTACTTCGGTGGACTCGGCAACGTCTCTGTTTACCGTGAGGCCTCCGGCGCACGTGTGTACAAGTCTGGCCACACCGTCACGGCAACGGTCCTCGACAGCACCTTGACCGAGTTGTTCCAGGTCGGTAGTCACACCACCGACAGCGACGGAAACACCAGCATTTGGGTCATCGTTGAAGACAGCGATGGTACGGCCTACGAGGACCACGTTGTCCGTGCATTCGGTACGGCCGGTCAAAACGAGACCTACCCCGACAACTACCCGGACGCTTCGTTGGCTAGTTCATGGTACCCAAGCGGTGGCGTCACGGTGGGCACCCACCTTGACCTGCTTCTTGAACCAGCACCGATTGTGTTTGACGACCCATCCTTGGATTGCTACAAGTTGATCAACGACGCCTTCTACACCGGACAAGCCTTGGCCAGTGGCGGCTACGATTTGACTGGAAACTACGATTCTAACACGAACACGTTCACGTTTGACGACACCTCAATCACCGTCAAGGACGACATAATGCTCGATACCTGTGGTTTCCAGATCATGGGTGGTTCACTCCGTGTGCTCAGCACGGCCACCACCACGCCCGTGATCACCATCAAGGACAGCGGTTTCCTCACCGCCAACAACGATGGTACGTCCGGCAGCCCAGCGGTCATCCGTGCGGTCTCCTCGACCTATGGCCTCCACATGGACATCCAGAACGGCGGTACCCTGACCCTTGACAACGCCAACATGCGAGACATTGCTTGGGACACCACCACGGATTCAGCGCTCTACATCGGCAACGGTGCAACGTTGAACATGATGGATTCCGCAACCATCTTTGGTTCCTCGGCCAATGCCGACGAAATGGCGACGGTGAAGATCCAAGGTGGCTCTGCCAACATCGATTCGTCCAGCATCATCAACACCGGTCAGACCGGTACGGCAATTTGGATTGAAAACTCCGGCGCAACGCTCACTGACATCATCGTCAAGAACGCTGCTATCGGTATCCAGAGCTACAACGGAGCTCCGCAAGTCGACGGCTTCACGTCGACAGGCAACACCGTGGGTATCAACGCCTATGGTGGTATGTCGCTGCCAACCATCTACCGAAGTACCTCGCTATCAGGTCAAACCACCGGTTGGACCACCTACAAGATTGACCTGTCCACCTACCTGGGCACGGGCGATTACTTGCAGGTTGGAGCCAACTCGATCTATGCTGGTGGAAACGCTCACCCAGGCTACAACTACGCTACGAGCAAGTACTACTTCCTCACCGACCGATACAACGTCATGTTTGAGGACGATGCTGGAAACGCATGGAACATCACTGACAGCGGCCAAGAAGGATACTATCCGTACGGTTCGGACGACCCGGCTGTGACGGCAGGAACACACACCTACAACGGCGGTAGCGGCGGTGCCCCATCGTGGCACTGCAACTACTATGGTGCTGAATCCCCCGGAAACAACTACGGCAGCTTTGACGGCTACTTCTTCTACTTCTACCGCTATTGGCTCGGGCAGTTCTCTGTCGGTTATCCTGACTACTACGAGGCTCCTGACGAGTTCGGATTTGATTGGGAAGTGACGGATTTCTCTCCAACAGGAAACTTCCAGTCCCGATACCCATACAAGTACTGGGGTGCTTACTCTCCAAGCTTCTACTTCAACGGTGTTTACGCTCCGCCTGAAGGTAGCAACGGACAACCCGCGAACGGACCTGGTCAACCTGGTACCGTTGGAAACCCACCAAGCTATGCTGCTGGTGGCTACCCCAACAACTACGGAATCTGTCAAGACTACGCCTACACCTACTACATGAACTCTGGACAGGGTGCTCGAATGACCTTCCCGGTCGTCGACATCTCCAGCGCAACCGCCAACGGAGGCAACATTTCCAAGGTTTACTTGTGGATGGACGTCCTCCACCGTGGTGCTGACAATTACCAAGACCGCTATGACTTCGTGGCCCGTTCAGGAAACGACCCAAGCGACCTTGGGGACTACGTCCGTGAATCCGGTACACCTCTCTTCAAGGATGGAACCATCAACGATGCTACCACCGGTATTGAAATCGGTGGCGCATTCGCCGCTGGCCACTTTGAAGACATCGATGTCATTGGACCAACGCAGTCTGGTATGGAAATCATCGGACAAACCTCTGCTACCGCTGACGGAGTGAGTGTCACCGACGGAAACTACGGTGTCTTGTTCTCCAACACGGGCTCAGGTCAAATCGACCTCATGAACATGGACTTGGAGAACCAACTCGTCGCAGGTATGTACTACCAGACCGACGTTGGTGGCGATTTGTCGGGTACCATTACCGGTTCCGCTGGTGCGGCCTTCAAGTACGCATCTCGAACAGCAGCTACTGTTGAATTCTCGAGCATGACCATTGAGAACAACGCCATCGGTATCGACACCGACGGATCGGGTGAGTTCATCCTCACCGATGTTGTCATGTCCAACACGAAGGACGTGGTTATTTCGGGTTCCTCGACGATGGAATTCATTGAAGGTTCCATTGACACCGCAACAGTTGAAGTGACCGGAACGGGTGACTTCAGCCGCTTGCGACAAGTGGACATCACGCTGCAGGCCAACGTCTCCGGCACTGCCGAGGATGTTGACGGAACCACGGTGATTCTGAAGGACGCCGAAGGTACTGTGACCGGCATGGCGGAAACCGATGCCAACGGCGTTGCGAACGACATCACCTTCGTGACCCAAACCGTTGACAGCGGCTCCTGTGCGAGCGTTTGTACCAAGAACCTCAACGGATACGAAGCCGTTGCATCTGCTACCATCGACTACTTCTGGTCGGGCAGCAGCAACAATGCTGCCGACTTCCGCTATGCGTTCCACACCATGAGCCTCACGGACACCGCTGGCAACAGCGATACCGTGTACCTCGAGGATGAGTACACCGCCCGTATCTGCTACACTTCGACATCCTACATCAAGCAGGACCGCTGCGCAAGCGGCCTCAGCTCATCCGGTAGTCGTACCTTCAGCAATGGATTGGTTGAGTACGGTTACCTCCGAAGCCACGGCGGCAACGACCTTGCTGGCGAGACCGTCATGATGGATGCTCCATTCATGTACCTCCGTCAAGGCAAGCACAACTGGAACGGAAGCACCTGGATTTCAACCGCTTCGTACAACTTCGAGAACAACAACCGAATGTACCCGTACTACAGTGGCGAAACCACCCTCTACATGCACGATGCCAGCGTGACCGCAGTCGCGGTCTCCGACACGGGTGTCCCACAAGGGTTCACCATGGGCTACCGCTACTACTCGTTGAACATGGATGTGAACAACACCACCATTTCTGGTGTCGCTTCGGTCATCGGTGCAATGGGCTACGGATACTACAACAACTACGAACTGGACTTCTTCAAGTTGACCAACAACACCTTCGTTCACTACAAGGGCTACACCCAGCTGAACAACGCCATCAACCTGAATGACATCTGTGTCATTTTGTCTGGTGGCGATGGAAACATCATCGACAGCAACAACTTCGTTGACTGCGGTGTGGGTGTCATGGCAGAACGGTCCCCGTACTACTACAGCCACAACACCAACGAGATTGGTGCCGACAACATGACGGTCACCAACAACGTCTTCGAAGACGGTGGCGAGATTGCAGATGTTTGGCTCTACACCACAAACGAAGTGCAAGGTGCTACCATCACCGACAACGATTTCAACCCGTCCGGTGGTCACGCAGTGGCTATCTACAACGGTAAGACCGAGGATGTCCTGATTCAGGACAACACGGTCGTTGGCGGCGATGATGCCTTCTACCTCAACCGTGTGGCCGACTTCACCATTGACAGCAACGACATCGGTGGTATCAGTGATGACACCTCAACGGGTATCTACGTCTTCCGAGGCAGTGGAAACATCACCGACAACACCTTGACGGACGCTGACGGTGGAATGTACCTCGACAGCATGGAGGCTCCACCATCACCGACCAGTTCACTCTGTTCAATTGGCAGCAACGACTACCGTCGCTCAACCAGTTGTACCTGGACGCTCGGCACCGGCAAGTCTGCCGTGGTGAACCTCGGTACCGACAGCTGGGGCTATGAGATCAGCATTGAAATCACCAAGCCAGACGGTACCAAGGACTCGTGGCCAACGTACTCGTTCAACAGCAACGCCAACTACAACCCACTCCGAACCTACACGGATGCTGGTTCCTACACCCTCGTCGTCTCCGACTCGTGGGGCGACGGTGGTGCAACCATCAGCGTCGTTGAGTCCTCTGGCGGCAGCGGCTCCTACGTCGGACCGGACATCAGTGGAAACACGATTGGATTGTCCGCCGGCCGAACCTCCCCGAACGCTGTGGGTATTACCGCAACCTCGTGTGATGCTGTGACCATCCAGTCCGGATCGAACGTCATCGACCTTGGCGACAACGCCATTGTCATCGAAGACTGCGACTTCAGCGACGTCGGCTCCACCATTACCGGTGATGGCCTCTCGTCCACGGTCGGTATCCTCGGCGACGACACCAACACGGTCCTGACCCTCAACGGTACGGACATCAGTGGCTACGCCACCGGTGTTAGCAAGGAAAACGGCGACCTGTTCATGATCGGCGGTGCTTCGCTCGCTGGTAGCGACTACGGTGTGTCTGTGGAAGACACCTACGTTGTGGCGATTGACGCTCACGTTGACGGCGGTACCACCGGTACCGGTCTCCACGTGGTCAGCAGCCCAGATGTTTGGGTCTACCCAATGGACGCCTCTGGCCTTGTCGGTATGTATGTCGAAGACACACCGTTCCGATGGGACGGCGGTGTTGCAGACGCAACCACGGCTTTGTCCGTCGTTGATGCTACCGGTAGTGTCGAGAACATGACCTGGTCCGCTGCAACCACGCAGGTGAACGCTGGCGCCAACGCCCATGTCACCTCCATCGGCAACACGCTGGACCCGACCAAGATCGCTGTTGACAGTTCCGCTGTCATCGACGAAGCCAACCTCATGAGCATTGAGTCCACCCACTTGGGTGCTGCTCCATCCAGCGAAGTTGGTCTCCTCTTGATGTCCACCGACGACGAGCGTGCATCCTACGTTTCCACCTCCTTCCAGCCCGAAGCCATGTCGGTCGACGGCTCGGATGAAGATTGGAACGGCGGCAACGCCCTCAACCCATCCGGCTATGCTATGCCTGGTGTCATGAGCGGCGACGGCACGGACGACTTCCTGACGACCTACATTGAAGGCGATGGTATCTACTTCGGTATGACCAACACCGACTTGTCCACCTCGGACGTGTTGATTTACCTCAACACCGGTAGCGGTGGTTCCGATGTTGGCTACAACGGCCTCGGCGGTGCACACGACTTGCCATTCAGCGCCAACTACGTTTTGTGGGCTGACAGCGCAGGTTCGTACGACCTGTACAGCTATGGTTTCCTTGGTTGGAGCCCATCCTCCTTGAGCACGGCTAACATCGATGTGGACTTCTCCACCTCGCTTGCTGAGTTCGGTGTCCCATGGAGCCGCATTGGCGGAATGCCAGACGAGATTGACATCGTCGCTATCGTTCAAGCCGAGACCACGGCCGACATCAGCGTCGTTCACCCAACGCAGACCTTGGACAGTGCCGCAACCTTGCAGGACCTTTCCAAGTTCATGACCGTTGAGTTGACCCACGGCGACCTCGCTGACGGTACCTTGACCTCCGAGGTCTTGGTTTACCAGTCCTACAAGGGCAGCACGACGGCCTCCGGTCAGAAGAACTACGACCTGATGATCAAGACGCCTGCCACCTGTGCTTACGACTGGGCTGTTGTTGAGGACATCTCCATGGCCACCAACGTCGTCTTTGACGACTCCTACGTGGCAGGAACCGGCGACACGACCGACGTTCAGAGCACGATTGACATCAAGCGCGCCTGTCCAGTCATCGACACGGAAGGAACCGACACCGCTGACGGTCTTGTTGACTTCAGCCGAGACGAAGACTCCGGTGCTTTCACCTTCAGCCTCACCAACTTGGCTGACGACGTGCAAGACGAAGAATCCGCCTTGACCTGGACCATGGCCGAGGGCACACAAGTGGCCTTCAACAACGTCGACATGATGGACGCCGTGCTCAACGGTCAGGACGTGACCTTCACGCCAAGACCTGACCAATTCGGTACGCAAGTGTTCTCCTTCGAGGTCACGGACAGCAACGGATTGAGCGACTCGCACAACATCACCTTCACGGTGAACAACATCAACGACGCTCCGGAAATCTGTAACCAAGATCGTGTGCTCATTGACTGTATGCCAATCTTCTCCGAAGACGACGGCAACTACAACATCCTCCCAGAAGGCTTCGGTACTCACACCAAGTTCCTGGGCGATGTGTCGAACGCTACCCGCTCGTACATCCGAGACATGGCCAACGAGCAGGCCCCAACCCGCCAAGTCTACACCTGGTCCGCCAGCGCTGTTGACCTCGGTACTTCGGACGCCTGTTCCGCCTTCAGCGTTGACATCGTCAACAACGAACTGGCCATCACTGAAAACACCAACAACGAGTTGGGTGGCAAGTGTACGATTACGCTCGGACTCGCTGACGATGGTGCTGAGAACCAGAACGCCGTTGACTTTGATGTGGTCTTCTCGGTCGCTCCAGTCAACGATGCTCCAGTCATCAAGGACTGGAACCGCTCGACCGACACGGTCATTGTGGCTGACAACGGTTCAATCCCCGCCCTACCATGGTCCATCTCCTTGATGGAAGATGACGAGAACGTGGCGAACCTGACCTACGACCTCTCCGCCATCAAGGCTGACGTTGACCACGAGATGGACGACTTGACTTGGACGGTTGAATCCACGGACCAGTGTGTCTACACGAACTACTTCACCACGACCATCGTCGGTGATGACCTCGTGTTCGACCTCATCGAGGACGCAACCACCAACGCCAACGACTGGGAGATTGACTACCTGAACAACAACGGTATCCATCAGATTGGACCGTCCGGTTCCGAATACTGTCAGATCCGCTTGGTCCTCCGAGACACACCAACGGCTCCAACCACGCAGGGCGAGTACGACACATATGTGCCAAACTACGACCAAAGCGTGATGCCCATCGCTGACTACCAGCAAGGTGTTGCTACGAAGGAAATTGGTGTTCGTGTTGAGAACGTCCGTGAGCAGGTCCCAGACTACTTCTTCGACGACGAGGCTGGCTTCAGCTTCAACGGTGTCACCAACGTCATGACCGGTACCTACGTCCCGGTCACCATCGCCGTCAACGGCGGTGGCGATGAGGGCCCATACCGATACGACCACATGCTGGCCATCACCTACCACACGGATGGACACGATGATGTTGAGTTGACTCGCTACTACGAGGTGCCTGCCTACGGTGCAAGCGTCAAGTACACCGAGGATGTTTACATCACCAAGGACACCACCCATGTGTGGGTTGAGATGGACGTTCTAACCTGTCTGCGAATGCCAGCTGATGGCGGTTGCGACATGGGTGTGACGGCTGCAGACCGCTTCCAGGCTGATGAGCCCGGTTCGCACTACGCCATCATCAACAACGTGCAGAGCGACGATCCATGGTCCAAGCCTGGTCAGTACGGTAAGAACGCCACGAAGACCTCGGAACGCCGACCGCTCCTCGAAGACAGCAACTGGTGTAACAACATCATGACCTCCTTGGCTACGGCTGACGTGTGTAACCACGCCAACCAACCAGCCAGCAGCTTCCTGGCCACGGACCAGTTCCTGCCAGATGTTGTGGAGACCATCGGTGCTAGCGCTGTTCCATCGTTCGCCCCAAGCATCGTCGCAGTGGCCCTCACGGGTCTCTTCGTCAGTGCTCTCTCCTTCGCCAGCCGCCGTGCTGACGATGAAGAAGAAGTGGAGACGATGGCTGAAGACGACGCTGCAGTCAGCCCTGTGATCGCTACCATCCTGATGGTCGCCATCACCGTGGTTCTGTCTGGTGTCATCTACGTGTGGGCTTCCAGTCTTGCTGAAACCGACGTGAAGGGTGTGCCTCGTGTGACCTTTGACATTGAAGACATTGATGGCTTCGATGCCGATCAAGGCCACTGGCGCATTACGGTTGAGCAATCCCAAACCCCGCTTGCAACCCAAGCGGTTGAAGTGAAGGTGTTCTACACCAACGCAACGGGTGCGCTCAACACCTACTCGGTCAACCTGGCTGACAGTGCCGGCGTGTACGGGTTCAACCCCGCCAACAGCGACGCCTTCGTGACCTTCGTGGACTCGGTGACCAAGGAACAAATCTCAGAAACGGAGACCCGGTCGATTTCGACCTTCAACTCCGGAGATACGATCTTTGTGCGCACCCACGCTCCTGATGGCACGCCTCTTGAAGACGCTACGATCACCCTGAGCTATGCTCCACTCAACGGAGACGGTGCTTTGCTCCGAACTTGGGATGACCTGAGCTACGACAAGAAGGCTTGAGGCCTGACTGACGTCAAATCAGCGACTTCGTCCTACGGACGAACGCCTCGGAGAGCGAGGCCCTTCTGGGCCTCCTCTCCTTGGTGCGCTTGTTGTGATGTGCGAAGCCTTTCAAGGTAGGTAGTGCAGGTATCCACATGGAAGACGCTCGTGGACGGCCAGATGTGGTTGTGTTCGATTGCGATGGCGTTCTCGTGGACGCTGTCAGTTCATGGAGAACGCTGCACGATGCCTTTGGAACGGACAATGCGCTGAACTTGAACCGGTTTATCCGAGGCGAGATTAGCGACGTGGAGTTCATGCGCTCGGACATTCAAATGTGGAAGGCGGTCCAGGACCCCATCCACCAGGATGAGCTGTTCCGGTCCTACGCAGGAGTCAAGTTGATGCCTGGTGCACGGGATACGGTCCAGCGTCTGAAGGATGAAGGCGTCTTTGTCGCCATCGTCAGCGCAGGTGTTGACCTCTTTGTCAGTTCGATTGCAAGCATGCTCAATGTCGACGACTGGATTGCCAACGGGTTTGTCTTTGATGACGAGGGTTACTTGACCGATGAGGGCGTTTGCCGACTCCATGCAACCGGTAAGGGTGAAATCATCACTCGCCTGCTTGAGATGAACGGTTTTGACGCCGAAGCTTGCGTTTCAGTGGGGGATTCGGAAATGGACCTCTCCATGCAGGTTGAAGGGAGCCGTTTCATCGGATTCAACCCCAGTCGCGCATCTTCGGAAGAGGCCTTTGCTTCAGCAGGCGTGCCCATTGTTCGCAACAAGGACCTCCGCGACATCCTTCCGCTGATGGGATTCGAATGAACACCGTTTCCGGTGCTCGCACGAGGTTTAATTCAGCCATCCCTTTGGGTCAAACATGGCCGTGATTGGTCGCCAGCCAAGGGCCAAGCAGGTTTGCTTGGCGTTCCTTGTGGTGGGTGCGTTGCTCATCTCAGGTTGTCTGGGCGGTAGCAATGTCAGCCAGGCTGAGATTGGTGGTGAAGACGAAGCCATCACCTTGACCGTCTGGCACACCTTTGCTGCCGAAAGCAAGGAAGAGAACGTCTTTCTTCAGTCGGTCAGGGCCTTTGAGTCACTGCATCCAAACGTGACCGTTGATGTGGCACTCGTTCCTTTCGGGGATGCAGACAACCTGTTCATGACCGCTGCACAAGGCGGTGAAGCACCTGACCTCATGCGTTTATCCAGCGACCAGTTGGGCGCTATTGGGGAGGTTCGTGTTGACGGTTTTCCGCTCTTAGAGGACCTTCGTCCTCATCTCACCCCGGTTGAGCGTGCCGAATTCGATGCTCGCTCGCTTCATGCCATGAGGTACGGGGATGCCTTGTACGGTCTTCCAGCGAGCCAAGATGCTCTCTCTTTGGTCTACAACAAGGCCCTCTTCGATGCAAGAGGGGTCGATTACCCCGATGCTTCATGGACACAACATGACCTGCTACAAGCGGCTCAAACGCTGACCTACCAAGACGTGCAGGGGCTCGCTCTTCCGGTGAAATCCGCTTACTGGTGGTTTGGTTTCCAAGCAGGCTACAACGGTTCGCTGTTCAACCAAACTGGACAGCCGATGTTGAATTCCTCAGGGTCTGCCGAGGCCCTTGACTGGCTGCTGGATTTGGAACTCGAACACGGTGTCGTTGCCACCGGCACCCAAACGGAGGGCATGAAAAACCAGTTTATCGGCTCAAAAGCCGCCATGATCGTTGACGGACCATGGAATTGGGCCACCTACGAAGCGAGCCGCCTTGATGTGGGTCAAGCGATGTTGCCCACCATCGCCGAAACGGGTGAGCGAGTGGCGCCTTTGGTGACCTACAAGGGTTGGACGGTAAGCAAACAGAGTTCCCACAAGATGGCCGCTGTGGACCTTGCCCTCTTCCTGTCAAGTGAGGATGTGCAGAAATCCTTTGCTTTGGATACCTACACCCTGCCCACGCACGTTTCATTGACCAATGATTCCGACATCAACGCTGATCCGGTCCTCTCCGGCTTCATGGACCAAATTCAGGCAGGAACACCCGCACCCACCACGCGGGCCATGGCGATGGTCTACGGTCCTCTGGTGACCGCCTTTGAGCAAGTCTACACCGAAACGGCCACGGCTCAAGAGGCGTTGACCGGTGCAAACGAGGAATTGATTTCCATCGTTGACGGGTTGCAACGCGCTGATGCACCGCCAGAAAACCGTGGTTATCGGACCGTGCCTGTGAACTTCACCACCGACGGTTCGTCCACTTACACTGTTTTCGTTGACGGAGAACTTCACAGTCGCTTGGTACAATCCACCTTCTCAGGCGAAGCCTTGCCTCATTATTCATCCTGTGCAGCAGACGGCGAAGAGATGGTTGAACAAAACGGCGAACGCATCATTCCAGTGGGTGCCGCCTTGGTGGAATGCGACCTCACCGGCATGCTGCCAAATGTCCTTCACGAGGTCGTGGTTCGAGGCGATTCGTCCGTGGTCTTTGAGGCAAGTTTGAGCACAACGGTGGGCGATGTACTCCCAAGTGCAGGTGATACCTCCCCGGTCTTGTTTGCGTTGGGTGCCATCTTCCTCTCGCTTGTTGTGCTGCTGGGGTACGGCCGAGCAATGGATGTGCGAGCCGGTCGTCTTCACGGAAGGTCAGCGCATTTCTACATCGCACCAGCGATGTTTGCCCTCGCCATCCTCACCTTCTATCCGGTGTTGTACGGAATTTGGCTCGCCTTTACCGACGCTGATGCAACCCGACTTGGCGACCAAGCCTTCATCGGCTTGGCGAATTTCATTGAGGTCTTCACGGCCTCGGGCTTCCTTCGTGTCACCTTGTTTACGCTGGTGTGGACGGTGGTGAACGTCGCAGCCCACATTGGCTTGGGCCTGTTTTTGGCGATGGTTCTTCAGTACGCCAATATCCGTGGAAAAACGGCGTATCGAACGGTTCTTCTTCTCCCGTGGGCGATTCCCTCCTACATTTCCGTGCTCGTTTGGAAGGGCATGTTCCAACCCGAAGGTTTGGTCAACGCCGTCTTGGGGACCGATCTTCACTTCCTCGCCGAGCCAACGGGTGCCCAAATCGTTGTCATTTTCGTGAACATCTGGCTCGGTGTGCCGTTCATGATGATGTCCTTGAGCGGTGCCCTTCAGGCCCTTCCTCGAGAGATGTACGAGGCGGCTCAACTCGATGGCGTGGGTGCTTGGGACACCTTCAGACACCTAACGCTCCCGAATTTGAAGAGCGCCCTCGTGCCGCTTTCTTTGCTCGGTTTCATCTGGACATTCAACATGTTCAACGTCATTTACTTGCTCACCGATGGCGGTCCGGACCTGTATTTCGGTGAGCCAGGACAAACGGACATTCTCATCACCTACGTTTACGATGTGGCCTTCAGGGACGGCGCATACGGTGTTGCTGCCGCGTGGTCTGTGGTCATCTTCATGATGCTGGTCGCCTTTTCGTGGACCTACATGAAACGCACACAAGCAACGGAGGCCGCTGCATGATCTCCGAGTCCACCGTGCGCCAATGGTACACGCCCGTCGAGGTCAGCACCCTCCAGCGATGGCTGTTGGTGAGCTTCGTGGTGAACATCGTCCTCTTGGCGGTCGACCTCTTGCGAGGCACCCAATCCAATGCGCTGTTGGGTGTCCTTGGCGTCGTGGTCATCGGGGTCTTGGTCAACACGCTTCCCGAGGAAGCCAACCCCTCAAGGCGAAACTCAGCGCTGGTGCTCGGAGGTTGCCTGCTGCTCATCGGGCTCGTACGCTTGTTGTCCTCTCCAGCCACTGGATTTGACATTTGGATGCAAGGCTGGCTGGTGGGACCGGGTGCCTTTACCCTGATGTGGGTGTCAAGTCGTCCCGTTTCTGCGTGGTCCACCCGACGAATGTCCCTTGAAGCCATTGAATACGGGCTTGCGAGAAATCAACGCTACGAGCCCCGGCTCCGCTCCATCGGTGCCCATCTTGTTCTCTTGCACTTCGTGGTGCTGACCTTGTTGCCCCTTGTTTGGATTCTTGACATTGCGCTCTCGCCGGGCAACGCTTTGGGCGGTACCCTTGGTGGGCCTTATACCGGTGAACACTTCGCCAACATGCTCGGAAGCGAAGCCTTCTGGACGTGGATGCGCAACTCCCTCATCGTCAGCGTCGGTACGACCCTGATGGGTTTGGCCGTCGCCATCCCCGCAGGGTACGCTTTCAGTCGATACAAGTTCACCGGACGAGACGTCTCGATGTTTGTCTTCTTGCTGGTTCAGATGTTCCCTGGCATCATCATCCTCGTTCCGTACTTCCTCGTCATGAAAACGCTCGGCCTGCTAAATTCTCATCTTGGTCTGATTTTGGCCTATTGTGTGACAGCCCTTCCGTTGTGTGTTTGGATGCTCAAGGGATTCTTTGACACCGTCCCTCGGGAGTTGGAAGAAGCCGCCCTGCTCGACGGTTGCACCCAATTTCAGGTCTTCACCAAGGTCGTCCTGCCGCTTTCTCTTCCTGCGGTGGCCGTGACGGCGCTGTTCAGTTTCTTGGCGGCGTGGAACGAGTTCCTCCTCGCGCTGACGTTTAACACGTCCAACGATATGTACACCTTGCCCGTGGGCCTTGCGTCCATGATTTCCAGCACCGGGCAGGCATGGGGTGATTTTGCTGCTGCCAGCCTGCTGGTCAGTCTGCCCGTCGCGTTGCTGTTCCTGTTTTTCCAGAAGTTCCTCATCGAGGGACTTTCCGCTGGAGGCGTCAAGGGGTGAGAACATGGTAAGTGTGAAATTTGGAAACGTATCAAAACGCTATGAAGATGGATTTGAAGCTGTCAAGGGTTTGAATTTAGAGGTCAATGACGGTGAATTCCTTGTCCTGCTCGGTCCTTCGGGTTGTGGAAAATCCACCACGCTGCGTATGCTTGCGGGACTGGAAGAGGTCACGGAAGGTGAAATCAGCATCGATGACGTAACCGTCAATCATCTCCCAGCCGGCGCCAGAGGTTTGGGCATGGTGTTCCAATCCTACGCGCTCTATCCACACATGACGGTTCGGGACAACCTGACCTTTGGTCTTCGCATGGTCAAAGGAAAAGACCGGCTTTCTGATGCTGAAATGGCCTCTAGGGTCAAGGAGGCGGCGATGATGCTCGAGCTCGACGAGCACCTGGACAAGAAACCGAAGGAACTCAGCGGCGGTCAGCGCCAACGTGTTGCGCTCGGCCGTGCTTTGATTCGACGGCCAAAGGTCCTGCTCATGGATGAACCGCTCTCCAATTTGGACGCTGAACTTCGCCACCAAATGCGGCAAGAGATACGTCGTCTTCACGATGAACTGGGAACCACCACCATCTACGTCACGCACGACCAAATTGAAGCGATGACCCTCGCTGACCGCGTAGCGATTCTTGACCGTGGCGTGCTTCAACAACACGCTCCACCGCTTGAGGCCTACCAGCAACCTGCGAACGAATTTGTCCAATCCTTCCTGTGTCGCCACCTCGATGATTTGGTGGACACAGCCAACACCCTCTTGCGCCCACAAGCTGACGCTCAGAAGGGGGCTTAAATCATGCAACGAACGGCTCTTTTCATCGTGGTTGTTCTTGTTGCTGTGGTCGCCACACCCTTGCTTGCCAACGACGTCAGTGCAGATGAAGGCCGCTCCTCAACGGCCACCACGCTGACGTACAACGGGCCTGGGCAGACCGTCCAATTGGTTGGCGAGTGGGACTGGAATACACGGTTGAACATGACCCAGAGCAACGGCGTGTGGTCGGTTGATGTTGAATTGGATGAAGGACTGTATTGCTACAAATTCGTCGTTGACGACGCCTTCATCTTTGACCCGAGCAACCCCGAGCGCGTGTATTGTGATGAGATTGAGAACTCGCTTCTTCGGGTCAATGACCACGCCCGTCCCCACTATTCGGCCTCCATCACGGGTGATGAATTGCATGTTGTCTATCATCCCGGCTCATCACTGGCAGGACCCGATGGTACACCCACTGCCCTGAGCGGTGCGACCTGGGACGCTGCTTCTTCGACATGGACTCTGGATTTGACTGGGTTGAGCGATGGCAAGCACAGTCTGCTCATTGAGGGACTCGATGTGGAAGGCCATGTCGCCTATGACCTCTTGGTGCCCTTTTGGCGTGGGCCTCACGCCTCCTTTGTTTGGGAGGACGCTCTGATTTACATGATCATGACCGACCGTTTTGTTAACGGCAACCAGAGCAACGATGGTGTGGCCACCGGTGCCGCCCAAGGTGCAGATTGGCAGGGTGGAGACTTTGCCGGTGTAACCTCCATGATTCAATCCGGCTATTTTGCTGACCTCGGTGTGAATGCTCTGTGGCTCACACCGTTCAACACGGCGGCCGACGGCACGGGGAAAGCCGCCGATGGTGTGCACGACGTGGCCGCCTTCCACGGTTATTGGCCGGTTGAAGCACGAGGCGTGGACCCGCGTTTGGGAACGCCCGAGGAACTCGAAGCGATGATCGACGCTGCGCACGACGCAGGCATTCGCGTGATGATGGATTTCGTGGTGAATCACGTTCACGAGGACCACGAATACCACGATGCTCACCCCGAGTGGTTCAACAGCGGTTGTATTTGCGGTCAGGCCGACTGTGATTGGACCGAGCATCGTCTTGACTGCCAATTCACGTCCTACATGCCTGATGTGAACTGGAAAAACCGAAACGCATCCGAACAATTCATCGCCGACGCTCTGTGGTGGATGGAGACCTTTGACCTCGACGGGGCGCGCATTGATGCGGTCAAGCATGTTGAAAACCTCGCAGTCTCCAATTTGGTCGCTCAAATCAATCAACGATTCGAGACGGTGGGTACCGATGTTTATCTCAAAGGCGAAACGGCGATGGGATGGTCAGGTCATTCCTTGCAAGCAAATCAGGAACAGTACGGCGCCATCAACGCCTACATGGGACCTCAGGGTTTGGACGGCCAGGCTGACTTCGTGCTCTACCATGCCGTCGTTGACAACGTCTTTGTTTCGGGCAACGAGAACTACCAGCATCTGGATTACTGGACCAACCGAAGTCAAGACCAGTACACAGCGGGTTCGCTGATGGTCCCTTATGTTGGCAGTCACGACGTTTCACGTTTGACCAGCCGGGCGGATACGGGCACGGGCGATGCCTACAACCAGTGGGCGGAGGATGGACTGCCGGGTCAACCCGGCGACATCTCTGCCTATCATGCAGCCCTCCAAGCCTACGGTTGGCTTTTGACCACACCAGGCGCACCGCTCCTGTATTACGGGGATGAGTACGGGGAGTACGGTGGTGCAGACCCCGACAACCGGCACATGTACCGAAACGAGGTCATGTGGAGCGACCACGAAGCCGCTCTCTTCGAAAACATCTCGGCCTTGGGCCAACTTCGCTTGGAATCCATCGCCCTACGTCAAGGCGAGTACGGCACACGTCTGGCCATGCCCAATCTTCTGGTGTACAACATGAGCCATGACGACCAAGTCATGTCGGTGGTGTTGAATCGGGGTGCGCCAACGCAAGTGGACGGGTTCACGGACAACGATACGGTGCGCTTTGGCGATGCCGTGCTCGAGTCGGGTCAACTTTCAGTGGGGGCTCACTCGGTATCCGTGATTGAGTTGAACGCACAAAGCGAGAACCCACCCGCCAACGACACGGGTGGCACCACCACCATCCCGGGATGCACGGATGTGAACGCCGAGAACTACAACCCCGCAGCGAGCGAAGACGACGGCAGTTGCACCTACCCGCCAACACCGGTGATGGGCTGCACCGACGAGACTGCGACGAACTACAACGCTGAGGCGACCCAAGATGACGGCAGTTGCACCTACGATGTGGCAGAGGAGAACAATTCCGCAAACCAAACGGACACGGGCAACACGACAACCAACCAAACAGATGGTTCAACGGGTGATGGTTCAACCAACGAGACCACCAACCACTCCAACGGGATCTCCGGTGAAGGCACTGGGAATGAGACGAACGGAACGAGCACCGAAACCAACATGCAAGTTTGCGATCTATGCTGCGGTGAGACGTACGAGCACCCTGCTGACGAACCATGTCCCGTTGCGATGTGTGAGCCATGTGAAGACGATGACGCCACCGCCTCCACCTCTTCAGCCGACACGATGAGAAATGTCTTGGTCGGTGTGGTCTTCCTGCTGGTCCTGATGCTGGTCTTGACCGGAAGAAACCCTCCAAAGTCCGAGTTTGAAGCGGCGATCGAAGATGAGACCGCTCAGGAAAATCGGTCGTAGAAGTGAAGGTAGTCGGCGATCATCCGAGCCCCGGTGAATCGGGCCGAGGTGGCGATGCTGGCTCGCATCAGTTTGGCCCAACGCTGCGGCCCTTCGTCCCAGAGGGGAAGCACTTCATGCTCGAGGACGTTGTAGATGTTTTCAGCGTCCCTTGCATCGTCTCGGTCATCTTCGGCCTCACCGATGGCCCAACCGTTCACGCCGTGTTCACAGCCCTCGGGCCACCACCCGTCGAGGATGGAGCAGTTGGGCACGCCGTTCATGGCGGCTTTCATTCCCGAGGTGCCGGAGGCTTCCAAGGGACGAATGGGGTTGTTGAGCCAGATGTCGACACCGCTGGTCATCGCAAGGCCGGTGTCCATGTCATAATTCTCAATGAAGGCGACCGGGATGTCGTTGGCGACTTCACCCGCAGACGCAAAGATGTCGCGAATCAATTGTTTGCCACCCTCGTCTTTTGGATGGGCTTTCCCGCTGAAGACGAATTGAATGCGGTCTGCACCGATGGCTCGAAGTCGCTCAAGGTCGCTGAACACCAAATTCGCGCGTTTGTAGGTGGCGAAACGGCGTGCAAATCCGATGGTGAGGCGGTTTTCCTCCAATTCCACACCGGTTGATACACGCACCAACTCCCTCAGCATTCGCCGATTGGCTTGACGAGCCTCAAGCAAGGCATCGTCGGGCAGACTGCCGGCGTATCCCAACTGGCTTGGGTCCTCCTTCCAGCCGGGGAGATGAACATCAAACAAGCCGGTCATCTGCGGTGAGGTCCACGTGATGTGGTGGACGCCGTTCGTGATGGGGGCAATGTGGGTGCTTCCGAACATCGTGGAAGCCACCTGAGCGTTGAGGTTGGACACAGCGTTGACGGAGGTTGACAAGGCCACGGCGAGGTGGGACATGGAACAGCGGCGCGCTTCTTCCGAATCGCCGGCGTTTCGAACCAAGTCTTGAGCATCGTCGGGCAGGAGCTCGCCAATCACATCGCGCACCAGCGACCATTCAAAGCGGTCGTGCCCTGCCGGAACCGGCGTGTGGGTGGTGAACAATGTTCGCTGCGCCAGTTCCTCGCGGGTCCATCCCTGACGAAGCATCTCCAGCATGGCAAAGGTGCAGTGTCCCTCATTGAGGTGCATGCCAGCAAAATCGTGCCCGAGGGTCTGGAGCGCGTGAACGCCGCCAACACCCAAGAGGTATTCCTGACGGACACGGGTGTCGTCATCGCCACCGTACAGTCGTGCTCCGAGGCCAACGAAATCTGCAGAATTGTTGGGGTGAAAGGTGTCGAGGAAGTAGACGGGGACGACATGACCTGAAACACCCACAACATCAGTTCTCCAGATACTGGCGTACAGGGTTGAACCGTCCAATTGGAGTTGGATGGTCTTCCCGGTGTTGGTCAGGTGTTCTGCAGGGTCGATGGGAGCGTACGTTTCGGACTGGTCGCCCTTCGCATCCAAATGTTGGCGGCCGTATCCCTCGCGGTAAAGCAGACTGATGGCCACCAAGGGGAGGTTCGCATCAGCGGCTGATTTCACATGGTCGCCGGCAAGGACGCCAAGGCCGCCGGAATAGGTGTGGAGTTCGGACCAAAGACCGATTTCGGCCGTGAAATAAGCGAGGGTCGGCATTATCGGGCACCTTGTCAATACCGGTTATGATGTTCACGGTGGGGCGTTCTTGTTCTCGTCAAGGTCCTGCCATGTGCATTGCCAATTCCAATTGTCCTCTGAGGTGCCGGGGGTGTTCATCCTCGCTGATCCATCCAAATTCAACAGGTCCTGAAGCGGGAAGATGGCGAGTTTGGCATCGCTTTCCACCGCCAAGCGCATCATTCCCTTAACCGGTAGTTCATCCGGTTTGAGCAGGGATTGGACCCTGGCTTTTGCCTCATCGTCGAGTTTATTCCACCATCCAAGGGTGGTGTTGTTGTCGTGTGTGCCCGTGTAGACCACCTGGTCGCTTTGAATGGAATGCGGATGATGCGGGTTGTCTTCGGGCTCACCATGGAATCCAAAATGCATGACGGCCATGCCGCACATTTGGTGTCGCTTGCGAAGTTCAATCACTTCGGGAGGGATGATGCCCAAGTCTTCAGCGAGAATTTCTCCCCTGCCTTGGGCCATCGGGAGAAGCACCTCAAGCAACTCATCGCCCGGCCCTTCCTGCCAGAATCCTCGGCGGGCATCCTCGTCATCCACCGGTACGGCCCAGTTGGAGTGCAAGCCCCGGAAGTGGTCGATTCGAACCACATCAAATAAGCCGAACATTCGCTTCATTCGCTGTTTCCACCACGACCAATTCTCGCTGCGATGCGCCTCCCAATCGTAGAGCACCGTCCCCCATTTTTGTCCGCCTTCGCTGAAATAATCGGGCGGCACGCCTGCAACATGCCTCGGACAACCGTTTTCGTCAAGTTGGAAAAGCTCCCGATGCGCCCATACATCGGCTGAATCGTGAGCGATGAATATGGGGATGTCACCGATGAGGGAGATACCAGCCTCCTTGGCCCTGGATGCGAGTTGACCCCATGCGGCCATGAAGCGCTGTTGTTGTCGTTGGTGTGGCTTCGCCGCTTCACGGTATGTTTCCAACGCCTCAGGATGGCGATTTCTAAGCGGCAAGGGCCATGTGAACCATGGCTGGTGGTCATGATCTTCTTTGATCGCAGCGTAGAGGGCCCAATCCTCCAACCACGCCTCATTTTCTTCCATGTCTTGCGCCTCATCGCTTTGCATGAGTTTGGGCCATGCGGCAAACGCAGAGGGGGAGGCGTATGGGGAGCCGTGCTCGTCGGGCGGCGTGAGTGGGAGCATTTGCCACGCGGTGTAGCCGCGCTGCTCAAGCCACTGCAAAAAGCGGAGTGCGCCCTTGAGGGAGACCTCTGGGAGCGAGGTCAGGTGGCACAGCACACCTTTCCCTTGCATGGTTGCTAAGAAGCGATAAAGCCTTTCAATCTATCATGCCACGTGGAAGCAATGCGAGCAAAGGCTGCGTTCCTGATGTTGTTATTTTTTTCATCGCTTTTTGCTGGTTTTGTCCAGGGTGAAACGCCCGATGACATCGTCATCGACGGTGACTACACCGATTGGTCGGCTGATTCCTTCATGGGCAGCGACAGCAACGGCATCGATTTCAGACTAACTTGGAACGAAACACATCTGTTTGTTGGCTGGGACGGAACGGATTGGAAATCCACCGAAGAAGGGGCGGACCTCTTCATCTACCTCAACACCTCAACAGGTGGCTCGGTCCTTACACGGGATTGGGGTTTTGCCCACACGCTCCCCTTCGCTGCTGACCATGGCTTTGTGCTGGAGGACGATACCTACTACCAACACATCGCTCACGATGGCAGCGCTTGGTCGGACCAGTCAACCGAGGTGGGCTTGTACGCCGGCTGGTCGGACAATCAGGCCACTGAAATCGCTCTTCCATGGGCGGCCATGGGTTCACCCTCATCGTTTGATATCCTGGTCTACGCCCAGTGGCAGGACGCAGGGAATGTTTGGGCATCCTTCCCCCAGCAGAATCCTGCCAGCAACAACGGCGCAGAGACCTTCACCCATGCCTGGCACGCCGAGAACATCTCGAACGCCACGGCTCCAAACACGTTGCCTATCATCGAATCAGGGGGCGTGGACAAGGTTGAGGATGCTTTGAACCTCGCCATTGTGTTCCACCAACATCAACCGTATTACAAGAACAAGTTGACCGGCATGTACGAGATGCCCTGGGTTCGTGTCCACGCCATGACCGAGTACGTTGATTCGCCCGGCATCTTGGCGCAAACCGACACCAAGGTCACCTACAACCTCGTGCCTTCGTTCATTGAGCAACTCGTTGATTACAATCTCAACGAGACGCTCGACGTCCACACCGATATCGCCAAGCGTTCATGGAGCGAGGGCGGTTATCCAAACGCCACTGCTTTGGAACTTCACACGATGCAATTCCAATCTTTCTGGAACAGCGGTTGGATTTACAATGTCTCGCAGAGCGATGAGAAATTGGGCTGGCTCTATCCTTCCAGCGCTCGTTACAAGCAACTCTACGATATGACGCTCCACAACCTCAAACCGGACACCATCATGGACGACGAGTTGCTCGCACCACAGGATTTCCTTGACCTGCAGGTCCTTTGGTACCTCTACCAGTTCTCCCCCGACTACGTCCAAGGCGATTACAATGCCAACCATCGGGACGACGGTCTCATCGCCTTGTTCATGCAGAACGGAAATTACTCCTTGAGCGACTTGACGTATGTCCTCGATGCTCAACACGACCACATGGGCAACGTCATGCCCATGTACAGTGAACTGGCTGCAAGCGGCCAAGTGGAGTTGACCACCACGCCCTACTACCACCCCATCATGCCGCTCTTGATGATGGACGGATGGACCATGGAAGACGGTATCCGTGTCAACAAAGAAGCCTGGCCGGAAGATGTTGAGAACCACCTTGTCACGGGCATGGACCTCTTTGAGCAGCAACTCGGTTTCCGCCCGACGGGTATGTGGCCCAGTGAAGAAGCTGTTTCACCGGCTATGGTTGAACCCGTGACGGATGTTGGCATCCAGTGGATGGTCACCGATGAGGAAATTCTCAAGCAATCCACCGACGTGAATGGAAATTTGGTTGATGTTGAAGACGCCGCCAACCTCGCTACGCCGTGGAAGGTCACCGGTGCGGAAGGCGGGGAAGTTGCTGTCATTTTCCGAGACCGCGTGATTTCCGACCGCATCGCCTTCCAATACGGGACGATGACACCCGAGGCGGCCGTTTCGGATTTCATCGCCTACCTCGACAACATTCGCCAACAATTGCTCAATGCGGGCGAAGACCCTTCCGAACATTTGCTCACCGTTGCGCTTGACGGTGAAAATTGGATGTTCATGTCCGAGTTCCAACATCACGACAACGCTCGTCCTTTCATGGCCGAATGGTACAGTCGCTTGGCCGAGCACCCCACCATCGTGACCACCACGCCGTCGGAATTCCTGACCAAAGAAACGACCCTCCCTGAAATCCAAACGATCGGTACGGGTTCATGGATTGATGGAACGCTGCGAACCTGGGCCGGTGAAGAAGAGGAGAGCCTCGCTTGGCAGCGACTTGTCGAGGCCCGTCAAGCCCTCGTTGAATTTGAGGAAGGCCATCCCAACGACCCCGGTCTCCCAGCAGCATGGGAATCGCTCTACATCGCTGAAGGCAGCGACTGGTATTGGTGGTACGGCCTTGACCAGGACAGCGGTTATGATGAAAACTGGGATGTCCTGTTCAAAGTTCACCTTTCCAATATTTACCGCGCCATCAACCTCGACCTTCCGCCTTACCTGCAGGATTTGTGGACCAATCCAGCCGTGGCAGACCCTGCAGCGACCGGTATCGTTGAGCCGATGATCGATGGCATTGCGCTTCCTGGTGAATGGGACGGTGCAGCACGGTACGATGCGCCGGTCTCAGGCGGGGAGTTCGACATCGAATCGTTTTATTTCGGCTATGACGCCTCCAATGTCTTCTTCCGTGTGGATGCAACGACCCTCGAAGATTTGGCAGAGGTCGACGCCAATGCACAGTACGCTTCTCCGGATTTGGCGATTTACTTCATGCAACCGAACGCCGTCAACTTCAACGAAGCGGAGACGAATTTCCGAACCTATTACGGGAACCAAATCCTTGGTTTCCCTTCAAAGTACATGGTCGCCTTTGATTTTGACACGGTCCGAGAAGACGGGCGTGCGAAGTGGAATTTGTTCAGCGCCCAAGGAAAGGTCGGCGATCAAGAACGCTGGGTTCTCTCAGGAAGCTCCAATCTCGGCGGTTGCGCTGTGGACGACGTCTATGAATTCGCTATTCCATGGGCTGATATCGGTCTTGCACCTCGTTACTCAACCCGTGTGAAGGTCGTCACCTCTTGGCGGGATTCCCTGTCATACGGTGATGGAATTGACGCTGAAATGGCGCCACCAGCACCGGCAGAGATGGTCTTGCCCGACCTTGAGGAGTGGGTGACGCTGCTGGAGTTGGACGATGCTGTGGGCGACGAAACGGGTGATGGCGATTATGTCTATCCGTTGGCGACCGATTTCAACACACCTAACGGTGGAGGCCTTTGGGACGCCACCCATCTCACTGTGCGCCAGAGTGCTTGGAACGCCCAATTTATTCTCACGATGAGCGAGATGACCGATATTTGGGGTCTTGCGAATGGCTTCAGCCACCAAATCGTTCAGATTTACGTGGACCAGGGTGAAACTTCCTACGGGCGCACCTCAATGCTTACCGGTGCCAATGCAGAAGTGCATCCGGATTGGGCCTGGGAAGTGGCCATCAGCGGTACGGGCGAGCCGGGCGCGGTGCAGGCCGTGCAGGCTGAGACCGGGAGCGCTTCGGCTCGCGGCATCGATGTCAGCGGCGATGTGGATGCGAAAACCATCACCTTCACCGTCAGCAAGGATGTCATCGGTTCGGATATTCCGAACTACCGCTATATCATCGTCATCGGCAGCCAAGACGGGTTTGGCACAGGAAAGTGGCGAGACGTGATGGAGGAACCCGCTACCTGGACGCTTGGCGGTGGAGCCAACCCTGCATCGGATGACGGCATCGATTACGACCCGAACATCATTGATGTTATCCTGGATGGTGAAGGGCAAACCGCCATGCTTTCGAGTTATGATGTGGCAGGCCATATGTATGCTCAATTGACCGGCTTTGAAATGCCGGAAGTGCCGCAACAAATCTTCGGTGCTTCGGTGGACACGATCACTTCAGGTTCTGCGGTTCTCACATGGTCGACCACGGTGGCGGAAGCGACAGCGGTTGAAGTCGTGCTTGCAGGTGAGGAAGCAACAGGTGCCGATGAGGCCCGAACATGGACGGCATCGGGGACCGACCACGCCATGACGCTAACAGGGTTGGAGTCGAACACGAGTTATGTTGCTTACATCTCGGCGAACGAAACCGATGATGTTGCCCTTTCCTTCACCACGAGTAGCGTGGTTGATGAAACACCACCCGATGTGTTGAATCTGGCTGCTGAAGTGTTGGAGGACGGTCGGGCCACCATCACATGGTACACCTCAGAGAGTGCTACTGAATCCATTCTCCTCAACGGTGCGTCGGTCCATGAAGACGCCTTTGCCACCAAGAAGAATCACGCCTTTACCACAGAAGTTCTGGCCGATGGAACCTATACGGTTGAGATCAGCAGCGCTGATGCATCCGGAAACAGTAACAGCAGTTCGGTGACGTTCACAGTTTCGGCAGGGGCCGAAGTCGACGGACCCACTGTTGGGGACGATGGCTCAAGCGATGATGGTGCAGATACCGGTTCTGAGGTGTCAAACACCACCCTGCAACTGGTCGCTTTGGTCGTCTTGGTCCTCGTTCTCCTCGCTTTCCTGCGTGTCCGGGGACACGAACCCAACGAAGACGACCCGTGGTCGTGAAGTTCGTCTCAAGCGAACGGAATTGAGATGGATTTGTGGCTCTTGAGATTGATGATGGTCAGCATGCAGGGTTTGGGTTGGAAGCCCAACATGCGCTGATACGAGGTCTGGTCTTGCCACGTGCTGGAACAGACCAAGGTGGTGCCCCTGAAATCCAGGCATTCATGGCCGTGAACGTGCCCGGTGACAAAGATGTCAGGGACTTCACGGATGACCAAACCGTCCTCCGGTTCGGGTGAAAGCGGGGTCTTCCCGCCCCATTGTGGCGCAAGATGACGTCGTCGCAACATCTCGCGCATGGCTTCCACCGGGTCGGCGTAGGTGACGGTTCTCAATCCCGCCACGAAATCGTCAATGGACTTGCCATGGTAGGAGAGCAAGCGAACCCCGTGCAGTGAAAAGTCGCAGGGATTGCCGACAAAGGTCGTGGTGTTGTAGTCCTGCTGGATGTCTTTTTCGAAGGTTGGTTGTGGTTCGGCAGGTCGTACAGCGTCGTGGTTTCCGGGCAACATCAAACACTCCACCCATTCTGGGAGCAGTTCCAATAATCGAGCAAATTCACTGTACTGAGCGAATAAATCCGGGATGGCCAACTCTTTGTCCTGCCCGGGGTAAATGCCGACTCCATCAACACAATCTCCGGAGAGAATGAGGTACTTGATGGTCTTCGCCAGCGGGTCGGTGTGGAACCAACGAACCATCTTGTGCCATTGCGCTTCAAGGAAGGTCTTGGAGCCGACGTGAATGTCCGAAAGGAAGGCGACACTCACACCTGCATCAGCACTGACCTTCTGGTGTTTGGTTTCAAGCGGGAAGTGCAAATCGTCAACGTAGAACACATCACCTGTTTGGCTGAACGTGCCTGAGACGCCCATGACGTCATCGGGCATCAAGCCCGCTTCCAGAATCTGTTCATGAGCACGGTCTCGGTCTTCTCCGCTTCGCTTTGTGAGCAGGCAGGTCATCTCACCGGTCTCATCTTCCAAACCCCACATCAAGTGGCCGTTCTTCGTGTAGCGAGGTTCGTTGACCAAGCCGATGGCCACGGCCTTGTTATCGTAGCCCTGGTAGCGAGAATATTCGGCCAATAATCGTGAGATTTCCTGATGCTTACGAGGAAGGTTTGAGTTTTGGATGATCAACTTACGAATGCTTTGCAAGCGGTCGTTGAAACACGCCGTGATGTCGGTCATCTTCCCCTCGGTGGTGGAATTGCCGGTGATGTCGTAGTGCACGGTGATGTCGGATGCGGCGTCGCTGGCGTGCATGGAAAAATCCGCGTCGCTCCAATCGGGCAGATTGTTTCGCAACAACAGGTCAACCGGTTCAGGTTCCGCTAACGGTGCGATGGTTCGGGCCAAATCTTCTGCAGGTTGGGCGATCACGTCGTTGACGGCGGTTGGGGCGGGGCCCTGCCCTCCGACTCCTCCCGCGTGAGCGATCATTTCATCGAGCATTGATGCGGTCAACATCCCGCCTGAAAGGTTGAGTGCTCCTGCTGCTTCAATGACTGATTTTGGGTCGGCGAGGTTGAGCAGACGGTCTTGCAGCGATTGAGGGGCGAGCAGCCGCTGGCTGCGCAAATGGGCGACGATGTCGGACCAAGGCTCACCCATAACCCGAATGAAGGACGACGATTCAAAAGGTATGTGCCTTGGTTGGAAGGACGTGATGTTCACTCTTCTTGGTCTTCCGACCATTCCACCTCGAGACCGATCTCTTCGCCCTCTTGTTCTTCTGACCACGCTTCGTCTTGCCATGGTGCATGTTCTCGGGCTTCTTGGTCGCGGCGTTCACGCTCCTCTTCCCGTTGTTGCTCAAGTCGTTCCGCCTCGAGTTTTGCCAGTGCCGCATCCTTTTCTTTTTGTGATAAACGCACCATTGCGTCATCCCAACACTGCATGGCAGTAAGGAGTGCAAAATAGACGAAACCGGCTTTGTTTTCTGCCCGAGTTCCACCGATTTGGGTATGAATCGCGTTTGCCCAACCGTGTATGGAAGCAATACCCACGTAGACGGTTCCCACCGGTTTCTTGCTGCCTTCGTTGGTGGGTCCAGCAATACCAGTAACGGAAATGGCGTAATCCGCTTCTGCTCGCTCAAGTGCGCCCTTTGCCATCATAATGGCGACCTGGGCGGACACGGCGCCCTTGCTCGCTAATTCTTCGGGGTCAACGTTGAGTTCCACGATTTTGGCTTCGTTGGCGTAGGTCACCCAGGATTTCTTGAACCAGGAACTGGCACCGGCAATGTCCGTGAGGGTGCTGGCGAGCAGGCCACCCGTACACGATTCTGCCACGGTGAGTGAGTAGTTGTCACTCTTCAGTTTGCGCACCAACTTGGCGGCAGCGGCCTGGATATTGGCATCCATTGACCACTGGTCAACGGCGTGGGTTTTGAGCGTTCCGTTGGGGGCGCACTTTTCAAAAAGGGGTTGATGCAGGGCGAGTTGGGTCTGTGGTCTAGCGGCTATGACACCTCCCTTACACGGAGTTGATCGAGGGTTCGAGTCCCTCCAGACCCACTACCAAAGGAGCAATTCAACCGGTTGGTCGGTGGCCATGACCTTGGTGATGCCGCTGGTCTCCTGCAAAGCGATGGCTTCGTCAACATCCCAGACAAGGAGCAGGTGAACGGCACGCATCCACAACCCTTCTTCCACGTCGATACCTCGGTGGTCAACGACCACCAAGACATCCTCCAGTTCGCTGAAGGCCAAGGCTGCGGTAGCCTGTGGTAATTCAGAGCCTTTGATGACCAACCAACGGTGGCCTTGAAGCGACGTGCGGATATCTTCGCCAAGGTCGGAAAAAGCAATTGTTCGCACGGTCTCACATCGCATATCGAAGCAGGGCGACGGCGCCCCCAAAACCCAACAGTTGTTCGCCTGCATCGTGGTCAACCGAGCATTGGATGACCTTGCCTGAGAATTTTTCAACGCTCTCAGCCAATTGCGACCATGCCACTTGACCATCTGGGGCTTCATCTTCACGAAGCACGTCAGCCCCGATGAGGAGTGTGTCGACGGCCCCTTCTTCGGTGGCTCGTTGAATGTCGGCCCGCCCGTAGGCGACGGCACCGTTGGTGGAAATACGCTGCCATGCCTCTTCCAGCAAGGAAATCTCCTGAACCATACGGTGTTCTGCAAGCATGTTTCCCGCCAGGCCCTCTCTGAGGACTTCGTTCGCTGCACCTCGCCCTCCCATGCTGGTGCCCACCGACATCATTGGACGGGTGTGGCCCGCTGCCTTGAGGTCAGCGAGCATGCGGTCTCGGTTGCGTCCAGGGCCGCACAGCACCAAAGGCATCTCTGGGTCAAGCTGCTTGGATAAACCGTCAACAATCGTGGCTCGGAATTGACTGGCAATGCCGTCGGTGAGTCGGAGGTCGCCCCGCTTCCCTCCTCCCCGCATGGTCCATGTGGCACTTTCTCTCAGGCCTCGAGCGGTTACAAAATACAGAATCATCTCGTCGCCTTCCACCACCAGGAGGGCCACTTGGCCTTGGTTGGCGGCTCGGACGCTCTCTTCGAGCAGGTCGCGGTCAAGTTTTGAAAATCCCTTGTGGGACGAGATTTTGAGTTCATCTCGCAATTCCACGGCGTGGGTGTGGTGCAAACCGACGTCGAATGCGGCCTCTTCAATGATGCCGTGTATTCGGAGAACATCGGTGAACGATTGGTGCTCTGTTCGCTCAACGGCAAGGCGAATCCACATCTTCTTTCGCTCGGCTTGTTTTGACCGGCCTCCTTCATCACCGGCAGTGGTTTGGTCTCGTCTCTCGCCCAACATGCCAACAGACATGCCCGGCTGAATCAACCGAGTGAGGACCCACAAATCGTCCACGGTTTGAACCCGTAGACGCCATTCGTGGTGGTCTCGAAACAGGACGTCCATTCCTTCACCCAAACACGCCGAGGAGGTTCCCGTCTTCATCCATATCCATGTCGAGGGCTGCCGGCCGCTTGGGCAAGCCGGGCATGGTCATCATGTTGCCAAGGACGGCGACTACGAAGCCTGCACCTGCATTGAGGCGGAATTCTCGGACGGGGATGGTGAATCCAGAGGGTGCGCCGAGGAGCGACGCGTCGTGGGAGAAGGAATACTGCGTTTTGGCCATGCACACAGGAAGGTGGCCATAGCCCCAGGAGCGAATTCGCTCCAGTTCACGAACAGCCTTGGGGGTCAATTCAACGCCATCGGCCTTGTAGAGCCGGGTGGCGATGGAGGTCGCTTTGTCGAGCACGTCGGTTTCCGGCGTGAACAAGGGAACGAAGGGTCGTCCTGCCGCAACATGGTTTTGCACCGCTTTGACCACGGCTTCAGCCAAATCCTTGCCGCCAGCGCCACCGTTGGCATGAACTTCGGTGATGCATACTGATTGTGCACCGCTCTCATGAGCCGCTTGGGTGATGGCGGCCAGTTCTGCGTCGGTATCGGATGTGAAGCGGTTGATGGACACCACAACGGGAACGCCGAAGGACGCCATGTTGCGGATGTGTCGGTCAAGATTGGTTTTGGCACCGAGGCTGGTGGCTTCCACGTTCTCTGCCTCGAGGGTGGCTTTGTCCGGCCGGATGCCCCCGCGGTCGCCAAAGGCGCCGCCATGGAGTTTCATCGAGCGTACGGTGACGTTCATGACCACGCAATCCGGTGCTTTTCCAGACGTGGCCGCTTTGATGTGCATGAATTTCTCTGCTCCCATGTCAGAACCAAAGCCCGCTTCGGTCACCACGATATCGGCCGATGCCAGCGCAATTCGGTCAGCGATGATGCTGGAATTTCCGTGGGCGATGTTCGCAAAAGGTCCGCCGTGGATGAAGGCAGGGTCGCCTTCCAGCGTTTGGGTGATGTTGGGCAGGAAGGCTTGGCGCAGGAGCAGTGCCATCGCTCCGGCTCCACCGATGTCGCTGGCTTTGACGGGGTTGCCCTCGGTTGATGTTCCAACCACGATGTCCCCAAGGCGGCGACGAAGGTCAGCATAATCGGTGGCTAAGACGAGGATGGCCATCACCTCACTGGCTGCCGTGATGTCAAATCGGTCTTCGCGTACGTGGCCGTTGGCGGGCCCTCCCATGCCGATGGTGATGTTTCGAAGTGCACGGTCGTTCATGTCGATGACACGTGGCCATGAAATTCGGGTGGGGTCGAGTTTCGCCTCGTTTCCGTGCTTGATGTGATTGTCAATCAGTGCGGAGAGCAGGTTGTGGGCTGAGGTAACGGCGTGCAAATCACCGGTCAAGTGGAGATTGATGTCCTCCATCGGGAGAACTTGTGCATGACCGCCTCCAGCAGCCCCGCCCTTGATGCCGAACACAGGACCCATTGAAGGTTCACGAATCACGCAAGTCGCTGACTGTCCAATGCGATTGAGTGCCTGGGTCAAACCGATGGTGGTCACGGTTTTCCCTTCACCGAACGGTGTTGGGTTGACAGAGGTCACCAGCACCAAACTGCCCTGTGGTTTGGAGAATCGCTCTTTGAGCGCATTCCAACTGACTTTGGCGACCCCGTTTCCCATCGGCATGAGTTCGTGGGAGGAGATGCCCAACTTCCACGCAACGGCTTCAATGGGCTCCATTTTGGCAGCACGAGCGATTTCAAGGTCGGTGGTCATGAGACCGTTCCGGTTCAATGAGTCTTTGAAACCCTCGCTTGAGGCGTTGGCCTTGAGGCCGGTTTCCCGACCTCAACTTCGGTTCCAAACCTCACTCGTCTTTCATCGTGCCCAAGTAATCGGGCAGGTCGACGCCGGCCATCTTGGCGACGTCGTGGACGGGTGGGAGGCTCTGGATGAGCGATGAAACAAAGTTCGAGGTGGCTCCACCTTCGCCGCCGTTGTTGCCGGAATCCCAAACGGTGATCTTGTCGATCTTGAGGTTGGCAATGGCTTCGGTTTGGCGAGCGACCAGTTCTTCGATCTTCTCGACCATCAGCAGCGTAGCAGCGGCCTTGGCATCGCCGCCGGCACTGGCCACCAAGCGGGCGTATCCTTCAGCCTTGGCTTCGAGAACGGCTCGCTGACCTTCTGCTTCAGCGTTGTAGGCTGCAAGGGTGGCGTCGGCCTGACCCTTGGCGATGCGGCGTTGGCGTTCGGCCTCGGCTTCGGCAGCGATCTCAATCTGCTGCTTCGAGACTTCCTCACGAGCGATTTCCTCAGCACGCAGGCGCTGGCCTTCAAACTCGTACTGGGCCTTCTCGATCTCAACCTGAGCCTTACGCTTGGCGACTTCCGAACGCTTGAGGGCCTCGGCTTCTTTCTCGGCGAGGTCTGCGTTGTAGCTGGCAATTTCAGCACGGGAAAGGTTCTCACCTTCAACGGCCTTGGATTCTTGCTGCTGGACGTAGACACGTCGGTCGGCTTCTGCTTCCTTCTGACCCTTATCGGATTCGGCACGGTTCTTGGCGACCTGAATTTCACGGGCTCGGTCGGCTTCTGCCTGACCGACGGCACCGTCTCGGGTGGCGTTTGCTCGGTCAACATCGGCCTTGGCGATGGCTTCTGCAGCGGCCTTTGCACCGATGGACTTGATGTAATCAGCTTCGTCGGTGATGTCCGTGATGTTGACGTTGATGAGGTAGAGACCAATCTTGTGAAGTTCGGTGTCCACGTTGTTGACCACTTGGCTCAAGAAGGCTTCACGGTCGCCGTTGATCTCTTCAATGGTCAGCGAAGCGACGGTCAAACGAAGTTGACCGAAGATGATTTCCTTTGCCATGGCCTCGATGTCGTTGGGTTGGAGGCCAAGAAGGCGAACAGCAGCGTTTTGCATGATGGACGGTTTTGTGTCGATACCGATGGTAAAGGTCGAGGGGACGTTGATGCGGATGTTTTGTTGCGAGAGTGCGTGTTCAAGGTTGATGTTGATGGTCATCGGTTGAAGATCGAGGAAGGCGTAGTTCTGGACCAGTGGCCAAACGATTTTTCCGCCGCCGTGATAACACTGAGCGGCTCCAGCGCCCTTGGTATTACCGTAGACGACAAGGATTTTGTTCGCAGGTGCAAGTTTGTATCGTGAGGTCGCCACGTAAACTGTGGCGAGCACAATTCCGACAAACAGGGCAATTCCAATGAGGACGAGGGTCTCCATCATGGTTGTGCGACCATGGTTCTCCTTTAAGAGAGTTAACACGGCGAATTTATTCTTCCTCGGCTACAGCATCCGCGATACTGAGTGGTTTGACGACCAATGTTTCGGCCACGTTTCCGGTGACGACAACAAACTTCCCGGTTTCAATTTTCATCGTTTCATCTTCCGCCACTGCTTCACAGGTGCGCAAGGCGGATTGAAATTCAACCTGGACTTGGCCGGACTTGCCGGGCATGATGGTTCGGTAAACGGTGCCTTTGGCTCCAAGTGCTTGGCTATGGACCACGGTGCCATCGGTTTCCAATCCAGCAATCGCCTGGAAGACCTTGCCGACCATCCACATCGATGCAAGGCCGGTTATGGTTCCGGCTGCGATTGCAGGCAGAGCGCCGTAGTCTCCTTGTGATACAGCAAGACCGAAAATACCGAACATCATCATGAAACTCAGCAGGCCTTGGATGGTCAGCATGTGGAAAACGCCCTCAGCGTCCATTTCAAAATTGACATCAAGGAATGGAATGGCGTCGGCAATGCCGTCCGCAACGCCACCGATCAACACGAGGGCGAAGTAGATGATGAAGAGGATGGTTCCAATCACGGCCATAGCGGCGAAAAAGACATCAATTCCAGAGATGTCTTCAAGGCCAAAAAATTCCAAAATTGACGAAAATCCGAGTACCATGCTACTTCCTCTTGTTCTTTCCTTGCTTCTTGTTCACATCAATGTTCTGCTGTTTTTTCGCAGGACGGATGTAAATGAAGTAGTAATGCCCGTACACGATGGGACCCAGTGAGGCGCCGACAAGTGCCCCAATCCCCCAAGCAGGAAGGTTGAGAGCGACCCCGATGAGCATGACGACCAAGAGGGATATCAAGATGAAGGCCTTTTCAAACAGCATCATGAAGATTGAATCGTCTCGATTATCGTTCACTCGCTCCTTGAGGATGAAGACTTCCATGAGGCCCGGCATGAGGGTTCACCCTCACAAAGCGCCCAGAAGAATCTCAAAAATCACGATGATGAACAAGTAAAAACCAGCGATAAAGGCCACAGGTTGTGGGTTGTTCTCCGCTTCCATGGTTGACTTGTTCACCGACCCCGTGAGCATGTCCCCGAAGGAAGCCTCGTAGGCTTTCTCGTTTTTGTTGGACTGGTAGATGATGAACACCATGAAAGCGATGATGCCGCCCCAAGCGGTTCCGAAGACGGTGCCGAGGTTTTCTTGAAATTCAGCCCACATCTTGAACGTCAAGTACGCTCCGAGCCCAGTGGTCATCAAGCCAACGGCCTTTCCCATGGTGAGAGGGATGGCCCACTCCCTCTTGAAGGTTAACTCTGCATTCGTCGCCTTTTTGTGTTGTGAACCCTTGGTGGTGCCATGGCAGCAATTCGATACGGAATTGCCGGCCAACCTGTGGACCACAGTCTCTCACCGCTTCTGACCGCTTTGGTGGTCAAGCATCTCGGGCTCAACGTCAACGACAAGCACTTGCAGATGGAACTGGTGAATGTTGCCACTATCTCCGATGCCTTTGCATGGGGGTACGCAGGGGCTGTTCCCGAACCAATTCCGTGGGCGTACACGCGATCGGTGTTCAATAAATTCCGAACCAAAGCGCTGCTTAACAAAGCGGTGGAGGCGGCGATGCAGGTGGAGGAATGCCATCCAAACTTGGCAGCCCAACAACCGCCACGCCCTCATCCACAAACCACTGACGAGGGTCTGCCAACCCGGATGTTTGACGAGGAGATCTGGCTCAATTTGACCGCCCCTCTCAAGCACCAACTTGACTCGGGTGCGGTTGTTGCTGTTGACGATTGCATGGTGAACAAATGCGTCAATGCGTTGCGATGGGACGGGCGCGGTTGGTGGTGTGCGGGCGTTGACGGCGAGGGCGTTCTCGACGTTCTCCACCACCACGGCGTCAACCCCGAGGAGCATGTTCTCGGCTTGGTTGGCGGCGGTGGTGCTGCACGTTCAACAGCGGCAACTTGGGCGACAGCAGGAGGTCGCCTCCACCAGTTGACGAGCAAGCGGATGTTGGAGGATGGTCCTTGGTCGGAACATATGACCGAAGATGCACCCACGGTTTTTGTTGATTTTGACCGAACCTGTGAGGTGCCCGCTGAAGCGGTCTTGCTCAAATCATCTTACGAACCAATGGACGGGTCTCTTGATGACAGAGTGGGGGTCATCACGACGAATGGATTGGACGGGCGATGGCTCCTCGTCGCTCAACACTTGGCGTGTTGGCGCCGTTTGTGGGCTCCCGAGCGGGCGGGCGACCTCCCTGATTTGGGTCTTCTCTTGACGCGCTTGCTCGAGGCTGAATGTGTGCTTGCATCGTATGCATGAATGGAAAGACTCTTTGATGCACAGCGTTCACCACGGGTTGAGTGATGAGCATGCTCCGCCTTCGTACGATGCTGACATGCGTTGTTATCCTCTCGCTTGCTTCGCCTTCGGTTTTGGCCTTGCTTGAGGAGGAGACATCGTTTGAAGACCGTCATGTTGGGGCTGATTTCCCCGTGGGATGGACGGATTTTCGCCTTGACGGCCCCTTTTCTCCTCAGGTGAGGATGGTCTACCCTGCCATGTATGACGGAGAGGACAAAGACATGGCCGGTAACGGTCCCTTTTCTTGGTTGGTGTTCATTGGCGATTCGGGTGAATCCATTGACAGTTACACGTTGCTGACCGAAGAACTGACCAAGCGAGGATTCATCGTGGTCGTCACCCAACCCATGTCGGACGAAACGGATATTGAAGCGACGCTTGAATTGCTGACCAGCCTCGCCGAGATTATGTATCAGCAGAATCAAACCAACCTCCATGTCATGGGCAGCGCCGGCAACATCGACCTTGACCATTGGGCCATCGCTGGCCACGGCTTGGGCGCTGCAGCTACCTACCTCGCTTATCCGTACTGGGATTTTACTGAAATATCAGAAGGCGTTCATCCACCGCGAGGGCTCTTCGGTCTCGGTCTCAATCTCGAGGGCGTAGGTGAAGGTTTCTCGTGGGAGCAGGTTGCACCCCCCAACCCTCCAATGCCCAACACCGGTCTCTTCATCACGGGAACCGTGGATGAGGTGGCGCCCTCACAGGAGATGATGGAACGCGTAGAAGAATACGCCGGTATCGGCTGGCATTGGATGCACTTGCTGGGAGCGAATCACTACCAGTTTCAGGACAGTCAAAATTTCTTTGAAAGCGATGGTGACGCTACGCTGAGTCAGTCAGCGCAAATTTCCATCACCTCCGAACACGTTGTGGCCTATCTTGACACTGTTCTCCATGGCGAGCACGACCAGTTCCGGACGGCCTTCAACCGAGCAGAGGGTCCCCGGACGGTCAGCGACGGGAGCGCCTACATCGACGAAGACCTCACTGCGTCGTCCTTCATTCGCTGGATTTCTCAAGACGTCAGCCACAACGCCTCAGCCGTGGTGAACGGGACCGAGACGCTTGACATCCAACTGAACTGGACCCTTCGAGACGGAACGAACGCTTCCCAACTCCCAGCCGGCTGGGACGTGAACATCACCTGCGGATGGTTCAACGGGCCGTGGGAAACGGTCGCCTCTCTCTCCTCCAACGGCACGGCAGGATGCGCTTATCCTCTTGCCCCCGTCGCTCCAGGTTTGCAAAAGGCCTGGATGCGTGTGGAGGTGGAGGGCGCTCCGAGTCTCTTCACCACCACGGTGTTCCGGGAGAACACACCCATTGTGCTCACCTCCCCCAAACCGGTGATTTACCTGGCTCAACACGGCGAGAAAGCCCTGAACGCATCCAGCATCGCCGTTGACCCTGACGGGCAAGCCGTTCGTTTGGTGAATGCCAGTCTCTCGGGTGTTGACGCCAACCATTTCGGCGTCAGTATCGCTGAAGACGGCCTGTCCCTCGTCGTTGCCCACGCCTTGGAGGAGGAATGGTTGGGAGAGTGCAAACTCGATGTTGTCTTGCGCAGCGATGGTTTGACCTTGGATGAAGCAACGACCCAACTACGGGTCGTGCTCACGCCGGTCGACGACCCACCCGTCAAGGACGGAACCGTCCCGATTCAGGAAATGGACGAGGACGGGCCGAGCATGGCGTACAATCTTCTCGAGGTGGTTTCCGACCCGGAAGGCGAGGACCTTGACATCCGAATTGACGGTGAACAAAGCGGTACACAATCGCCGATTCGCTACAGCATCCAAGGTGCCCAACTGACCCTTACACCTCTGCCAAATCAACACGGAGCGACCGTTTTGCAGGCCTCGGTTTCCGATGGCGTGAATCCATCGCTGGTGCTGGAAATCCCGGTCGTGGTGAATCCCGTGAACGACCCCGTAACCATCAACAGTTCTACGTGGGGTAATCTGACCATGAACGAGGATGAAACGATGATGTTGGATTTGGGGCCGCTGGCCTACGATGTTGACGGCGATCCGTTGACATGGACGTTTGAGGGCGGTACAGCCGATGTATCAATTTCCCAAGTCAACAACTCGATGGTCTTCACGCCAAGGACGGATTTCTTTGGTGTCATCGAGGATGTCTGGCTGAACGTAACCGACGGTTCAACCACGCACAGTGCGGCGCTTACATTGACGGTTGAACCGGTGGCTGACCTGCCGTTTGTCAACATTGAATCGGTCCAGTTGCTGGGCGGCTCTACGGCCAATATGTACTGGTCGGTGACCGATGTTGACGGTGCAGTGAGCACCGATGCAAATGTTTCGGTCGACAATGTGAACGTGGCCGTGAATCATTCCTGCTTGAGCAGCACAAACGGGGTGTACCAGTGCGTGACACTCCTCCCTATCAACGGAGATTCGTCCACTTCCGTTTACATCGAGCTTGAGATTTACGATGCAGAATTGGGCCGCAGCGTTGTGGCCAACATCGTCTTTGACCCCTCCTCGTCCAACGCCACGAACAACGGTCAAAACGACGCCGGACAGGACGATGCAGGTGGTTTGGGCAGTGGCTTGTTCGTGGGTGCAGGGCTTGTCCTCTTGGTCGGACTCATCGCTGGAGCCGCCATGTTCTTACGCAGCCGCGAGGATGTTGCCGAAGCCGTCGATGTATCCGAGCCGGAACCGGTTGAAACGGCGTCCGGAGGCGGCGGCCTCTTGGCCCGAGCCAACCGGTTGAAGTGATTATAGCGGGATGTTCCCGTGTTTCTTGGGCGGCGACCATTCTCGCTTTGACTTCAGAATGTTGAGGGCGCGGCACAGTCGCAAGCGGCTTTCTTGTGGTTCGATGACATCGTCCAACCAACCGTTTCGTGCCGCCACGTATGGGTCGCCGAATTTGGCTTTGTACTCGTCGACCAGTCGCTGGCGAACCCCTTCCTTTTCCTCATCGGGCACAGCGCCAATCTCCCTCCGATGAATGATGTTCACCGCACCTTCAGCTCCCATGACGGCGAGTTCAGCGGTGGGCCAGGCCACGTTGTAATCACTTTGCAGGTGCTTACAGGACATGGCGAGGTAGGCGCCGCCGTAGGCTTTGCGGGTGACGAGGGTCAACTTGGGCACGGTGGCCTCAGCGTAAGCAAAGAGGAGTTTTGCGCCATGGCGAATGATACCACCCCATTCTTGGACGACACCAGGAAGGAATCCCGGCACGTCTTCGAACGTGAGCAGTGGAATGTTGAAGGCGTCGCAGGTGCGAATGAACCTCGCCGCTTTGATGGAGGCGTCAATATCAAGACAGCCCGCCAGCACTTTGGGTTGATTGCCAACCACGCCCACGGTTGAGCCGTTCATCCGTGCAAATCCAATGATGATGTTGTCGGCGTAAGCGGGGAAGAGTTCCATGAACACCCCGTCGTCAACAACTTCCTCAACCACGCTGACCATGTCGTAGGGCTTGTTGGGGTTGTCGGGAACGATGTCCTGCAGGGTCTCGTTGAGCCGTGTGGTTGGGTCGCCTGTTGGCACTTCCGGTGGGTCGGCCATGTTGTGGTCGGGAAGGTAGGAGAGGATGGTTGCAGCCAACTCGCAGGCGTCTTCCTCGTCATCGGCAATCAGGGAAGCAATCCCGGATCGAGAGGCGTGGAGGTTTGCGCCGCCAAGGCCGGCAGCGTCGACTTCGCCGCTGATGACCTCCGGCGTTTCAAGAGGTGAGGAAAGGAAGAGTTGGCCGTGTTCTTCACCCAAGATGGTGAAATCGGAAAGAGAAGCCGCCAGCGCTGAAACACCAACCACCGGTCCGAGGACGACGCTGATCATCGGGATGCGCCCGCTGCATTGCACCAAACGGTCCAACATTTCGCCGGTACCAGCCAGTGCATTCACGCCGTCCTGTGCACGCTGGCCGCCGCCGTCCCACATGGCGATGAGGGGTGCTTTTGCTCGCTCGGCCATCTCAACGATCTTGGCGATTTTCAGGGCGTGCATCTCGCCCATGCTGCCGCCGTGGACGCTGAAATCTTGAGCAAAACAGTAGACTCTTCGTCCCTCAATGGTGCCCTGCCCGGTGACAACACCGTCGCCCAACGTTTGGTGGAGGAACATGTTGTGGTCGTCGGTTCGGTGGGTGACGAAGGTGTCAACCTCGAGGAAGGAACCCTCGTCAAGGAGAAGGCCGATGCGGTCCCTCGCTGTGCCTCGTCCGCTTGAACGAATGGCTTCTTGACGCTTCAAACCTCCACCCAGCCGAGCGCTTTCACGCTTGGCACGGAGGTCTTCCAGGGCATCGTTGGCTTGACTGTCCACGGTTCAATCACATCCGACTCGGTTTTTGATTCAAACGCTCATTCCCACAAGGCCGCTCGGTGTTCGCCGCACAAGTTTGAGGCAAGCGCCTGCTTGATGTCCATGTTTTGGGACAGCACCCAGTGCAGCTTTGCCGTCATGGCTTCGGGTGTTGAACTCACGCCGTGGCCCAAGAGGCCCATAGCCTGCTGTTTTCGCCCTTTCGAGTAGACGTTCATGTCGACCGGCCCGTGGATGCATTGGTTGACGATGAGCACCGGCAATTCTCTGTTGACGCATCGTGTCAAGGCCCGCCACAAAAGGGCGTTTTCAGGAGCATCGTTTTGTGGGTCATCAATGGGGAGGTGGCCAAGACCCGTCCCGTGGATGATGACGCCTTGAACACCGGTGTTCACCACGGCTTCAATCTGTTCTGCATACAACCAAGGCCCGGCAATGAATTGTGCAAAGCGTTGACCTGGCTCGTACGTGGTGGGCTTCTGCGCAATTGGTCGTTCATTCGCTTCATTTCGTGCCTCTTCATACCAAGGAAGGTGTGTGGTCTCGAAGCCATCCGGGGTGACCTCAACCCTTGCGATGGGTTGGCCGTTCACCGCTTGGAACGCGTCCCGTCGAGTGGAGTGCATCTTGCGAACCGCAAGGCCCGAATGGACCGCCATGACGCCGTCGCTCTGTGTGTCGTGCATCACCACACAGACCGAATCGCCAGCATCACCAACGGGGAGCGGGCCTGTAGCAGCCCAGTGCACGGCAGCGAGAAGGTTCTCCGTGGCGTCCGATGAACCTCGGTCGCTTGAGCGCTGAGAGCCAACCATGACGATGGGACCAGCGGGGCGCGTTCCTTTGCCGGCAAAGGCGAAGTTGAGGGCTGAAGAGGTGATGTGAAGCGTGTCGGTGCCGTGGGCGATAACCACGCCACGACAACCGTCAGCAAAGGCATCGGCACACGCGCTGGCCATGATGTTCCAGTGGTGGGGGCGAATATCATCGCTGAACATGTTCCCGATTTTCACGGCGTCCAAACGGGCGATTTGTGCCAGTTCGGGTATGGCGTCAAGCATCTCCTCCGGCTCGAATTTGGCCTCGACGGCGCCCGTGGCGTAATCGACTTTGGAAGCGATGGTTCCGCCGGTGTGAATCAAGCGAACCCGAGGGAGTGATTCGTCTTCAGCCGGACGGTGCAAGTCCCCACCAGCAGGAGGCTGGATGGGGTCGAGTTCTTCCCATTCCTGAACGGCCTCGGCGGGGTAAGAGACATTGTAGCCGTTGTCCAGTTTGATGGAAATGTGTTTTGGAGCTGCGGGTGGCAGGACAAGGCCAACATGTTCCGCCGTTTCGTTGTGGGTGGAGACACGCGCTTTGATGCGACGACCGGGTTCTGGTAGTTCCACCATGCAAAGCAGGAGGTGAAGTCGCCCCATGAATGAATCGCTTCACTGAGACAGGTCCTTGACTTTCTCAACCAAGTCCATCCGACGCAAGCGCCAAATGCCAATGGGTGTCATGGCGACGGCGATGATGATGACACCCGCCATGAGTTGGTAGGCGACGCTCGGCACGATGACGATGGCGACATAGAACTGCCAGGAAGAGAAGGAAGCAGCCAAACCAACGGCCCCACCGTAAGCAAAGGCCACGCCCACCAGCCCACCGATGATGCCAATGAGGAGGCTCTCAAACAGGAGCATGAAGCCTAAACTCCGCGTTGAGGCGCCCAAAACACGGAGGGTGGCGAGTTCGAAATCTCGCTCGGCGACGTTCATGATCATCGTGTTGAACATGACGGCGATGGTGAACATGAGCCCGAGATACATCATGGCCTGGAAGATTTGCGTTTGCTGTTCAATGAGGCTGTTCATGCCGTCAATGAGTGATTGGCGTTCAACCACACCCATGGAGATTTCAGCGAGGGAAGCATCCACCTCAACACCGTCCGGCAAAGCGATGTACATCGAGGTCGCATTGACGCCCAAGGCTTCACCGAGGTCGGCACGAAGGAAGTACATGGTTCGAGCCAATTCTCCTCGGGTCACGCCGACAACGCTGACATCGTGTTCGGCGCCGTTCACAAGGACGGTGTGTTTCTCACCCACAGTCCACCCCAAGAAGGCCATGGCGCCTTCGTCGAGCATGACTTGACTGGCACCATCACTCGGTAAGGGTTGTTCGCCCTCAATGACGTTGACGCTCCGCATCCCTTCCTCAAAGGAATCAAAGCCGACCAAAGTAAACACGCGATCTACCCCATCCGCATCCTCCACGGACCCAAGCGGCATTTCGATGATGGGCTCGTAGGTGGCACCGCGCTCCTCGGCCCATGCGATGACTTCGGCTTCTCCACCTTGACTGATGTAGACTTGGGCGTCCCATGATTGCTGGTCCTCAAGCCCACCGACGATGGTGTCTTCGATGCCTGCTGACATCATTTGCACCGAACCAAAGAGCATCAGGGAAATGCCAACGGCGAGGAAGGTCATGAACAATCGGACGGGCTTGCGAACGCTGGAACGAATGGACAGACCCAACGTGGTGGGCATCCATGAGGTGAGGCGACGCAAAAGGTTGGAACCCACTCGCACTTGGTTTTGGCCACTCAACACCTCAAGCGGGTCGAGGCGACTGGATTTCCAAGCGGGGAATGCGCCGGAGAGGAACACGACCAGCATGGTGGGAATCATGATGCTGGTGTACAAGGACAACGGTACTTCGCGTTCGGTGATGGGCAAGCCGACGATGCCTTCGTAGAAATCCAGCATGCCGTTGACGCCCCACGGACCCATCATGGCACCAAGGCCACAACCCACGGCACCGATGGCGAGTGGAGCGATCAGGTACCCCGTCATCAGCGAGGTTCGGTTCACACCAAGGGTTCGAAGAACGGCGATTTCCTTGGCCTGGCTTTGGACGAGTCGTTGGAGACTGAGCACGATGGTGATGGAGGCGATGGCCGCAATCATGACGGTGAATGGCACGCTGGACCGCTTCGCACTTTCGAGGTCTTGACGCATGATTTCAACAGGCTCGTTTTGTCCTCTATCCCTTACACGACCGTCCAATTCAGCGACGCTGAGGGCGTCAGAAACAAGGGCTTTGACCGCATCGATTTCCTCGCCTTCGTAGGCTTCGGTATCTGGGAGGTCAAAGGAGGGGGAACCCTCAATGTCCAAAAGAAGGGTGTTGCTATCGCCAAGGGACGTGTTGGTCAAGCGTGCCATGCCGCTGTCGGAGACATAGCCGACGACGTATTGGCCTGCTTCGGGTGGGAAGAGCGAGCCTTCGGGGGCCATGAACACGTGAAGCGGATGGTAGCCGATGCCGACGATGGTGAACTCTGCAGAGGCACTTCCGGCCCCGATGAGCACAGTGTCACCAAGGGACAAATCAAGGGCTTCAACGACGTGAGCGTCAATGACGATTTCATCAGCACTTGATGCCACCCTTCCTTCGGTGTGGCCGTCTGGCATCCAAACTTTGTCGGCGTTGGCGTCATCGGGAATGCCGTGCCAGAGGGAATTGATGATGTGCGTCCCCGTATCGTTGGTGTGGAACATGGTGCCTTGAACGATGGTTCGCCCTTCACAGGAGTCAAGGGCTGCGATGGTGGAGGGCCACGATGTCTCCAATGCACTGCAGAACGTACGGACGTCCCCGGCTGACCATGAAGCGCTTCGGTTGTCTATCCACAAATCGGCGAGGTTGGCTCCTTCCTCGTCATCGCCTTGAAGGGTCTCGTACATGCCCTCGACGTTGTGTGAATAACCGCCAAAGGTGATGCCAGCAAAGACACCAACCGAGACCATCAATACGACGGCCAGGAGGCGAAGTTTGGTTCGCCACAGGCTCCTCGCCAAGCGTTTGTTGAGAAGGTTTGACATCGTACCACCTCAAGCTTCTTCGTCCTTGGCAATCTGTTCATCCGAGACAATCTTCCCACTGTCAATGCGAATTACACGGGTGGCGTACCTGACCAAACCCTCGTCGTGTGTGACAAAGACGGAAGTGATGTTTTCCTGCTTGCAAGCGCTGACCAAGGCCTCCATGACCTTGTTTGACGTCTCCGTGTCCAGATTGCCCGTCAATTCATCTCCCAGTAGCAAGGTAGGCCGCTTGGCAATGCTGCGAGCAATGGCAACACGTTGTTGCTGGCCGCCGCTGATTTCACCGGGGAATCGGTTGACTTCCGCATCCAATCCGACAAGTCCGAGCAATTCTTTGGCTCGTGCAGGGTCTTTTTTGCCTGCGAGTTCTTGGATGAGCAGGATGTTTTCCAGCACCGTCAGGTCTTGAAGCAAATTGAAGAATTGGAAGACGTAGCCGATGTTGTCCCTTCGAAACGAGGTCATTTTTTCCGAATGGTTACGAGGAACATCTTCTCCAAGGAAACTGTAGGTGCCTCCCGTGGGGCTGTCCAAGGCCGAGAGACAGTTGAGCAGGGTGGTTTTTCCTGAGCCCGACGGCCCGAGCAAGATGACCCGTTCTCCTTCGTGAATGTCGAAACTCACGCCATCAAGCGCTTTGACTACGCCAGCAGGGGTTTCGTAATGTCGTTCAATGTTGTCCATGCGAAGCAGTGCGTTTGACATGTCGCTCAAACCGAGCCAAACCGTCTTTCATTTTGAGTGTTGAGCAGGGGGTGAATCGGTGGTGCCGGGAGCGGGGCTCGA
>DAGF01000020.1 GCA_002495645.1 Euryarchaeota archaeon UBA549 | reverse complement strand
CCAGTCTCCAACCCTTTTTTTATCCTCATACAAGTTTACTTTTTACACCAACTGAGTTGGAGTGTGGAGAGATTGGCGATTGGCACTGGCGTGTTCGTCTCAATCGAATGCCGCCATGAGCTTGGCTTCGATGGTGGTTCTGAACGTCAAGAGCGTCAGCGTGGGGGCTTCAGCGTTGACGGTGATGGTCGCACCTCGGTTGAAGTGCACCTCGTCCCAGCCGTCTGGAACCACATAGCCACGATGCATGTCCGAGGTGATGGTGGTCTCTTCTTCGGTCCAATCCATCCACGCCCATGCATTCGTCCGTTGCTCGGGCGATAGGTCGCGTGCATAGACGAAATAATGGTGCGTGCCTCGCTTCACCGATGCCTTCCCTTTGATTTGTTCGAACTCTTGGTCGCTCATGGCGTTGCGCAGCCAAGCGCCTTGACCAAACCATGTGGAAAACAGCAGGCCGCTGCTCTGCTGGTGAGTTTGTTGAGCGCCCCGGCGCAAGTGGTACTTGCTGGGGGCATACTGATGGGTGTTGGCGATGAGCAGGTCGTTCATGGCCGGGTCGGTGGTGAATCGGTTGCCTGAGGTGGTGTCGATGATGGCCTGAAGCCGTGGTACTTCATTCACGATGGCCTTGCCTGCAACCGCGTTTTGGAAATCCTCCTCAAAGGTGGCCATGGACGAATCCATGTAAAATCCGTAACTTCCCTCAGGGTCGTCGGTTCGTGGATGTGAGTTCACGCCCATGACCGGTGTGGCCGCATCGATGTTATGCGATAACGATGTCAAGGTGCCGTCGCCACCAAACACGATCACCAAATCCCGCGCAATAAAATCAGCCCTGCGTACATGTTCACGGGGCTTGTAATCCACATGATGGGCCGGGGAGGCCAACCGCTGGAGGATGGCTTTGAGGGACATCAAGCCTTCGTCGTGCACGCCCTCGAAGTTTTTCTTGTACGCCACCAAGATGTTCATTGTCTCTCCCCCCTATTGTTGACCAAGCGTTCATGCTTCAAGAACACAACCCTTCCTTCAAAAACGAGAAACTATCAAGAAGCATCGCTCAATGGTTCAATCATGCAAGGCGATTCACCTTGGGGCGATGTCCCTGACGAGAACCAACCAAAGTTTGAGGGTGATGCTGGCTCGCCACCGCAGCCCATCTCTATTTCAGAGGGTTTTGCACCGATGAACCAAGGGACCATGCTCACGGGCACCACCCAGATGCCAACGGGGCAACTCATTTATCTCCAACCGCCCTCAAGCGCAGCGAAAGTGGTCGGTATCCTCGTTGTCATTTACGGCGTTCTTTTCGGCGTGATTGGGAGCGTACTGAGTCTTTTCGGCAACCTTCAACTGGGGAATTCAACCTTGCTTGTCTTTGATGTCGTCGCCCTCCTCATCGGTGTGGCCACCCTTGTGGGCGGTGTTATGTTGATCAATTATCAACGTCGAGGCGTCATGGTGTTACTTCTCGTTATTGGACTGAGTACCCTCGTTGGTCTCGGTCAATTCACGATGGTTGACGACATCTACGACCAAATGCTGGACGAAGGGGAAATCACACAGGAAGAATACGATGCGCTGCAAGAAGTTGGTGGAATCGTGCAAGGTGTTGGCATGGTCATGGTGGTGTTCTGCAACGCCATCTGCGGGTTGTTCGTGGCCATCCCGTTAATGGTCTCAAACAACGGCCTGGACGAGAGTAAATTGTTCGGCTGACCATTCCACGTATGCAACCAACCCAAGCGTGATGTTCATACCCCTCGTGAGGGTCCACAACACCATGAGCGAAGACGTGGTCATTGTTGGCGGTGCCCGAACACCGTTTTGTGAATGGGTTGGTGGAAAGCGAGGTGACGGTAAAGCCGGTGGTGCCTTGAAGACCGTGAGCGCCCAGGAACTCGGAGCCATCGCCATTGAAGGTGCACTTGAGAAGACAGGGACGCCCCCTGAAGCAGTGGACCATGTGGTCATGGGCTACGCTCTGCAGACCTGCTCGCAATCCATCTACGGGGCACGACACGCCGGCCTCAAGGCAGGCATTCCCCAAGAGGTGCCCATGCTGACGCTTTCTCGCATCTGCGGCTCCGGCATTCAGTCCATTGTCTCAGGCGCCCAGATGATTATGCTCGGCGAGGCCAAAACGGTGGTTTCTGGCGGCATGGAAAACCTCTCTCAAGCCCCGCACATCCTTCGCGGTGCTCGTGACGGGTGGAAACTCGGTCGCTCCCCTAAAGTCGAGGACTACATGATGACCAACCTGCAGGACATGACCTGCGGTTTGTTCATGGCTCAAACTTCTGACGAATTGTGCCGACGAAAGGGCGTCACTCGTGAGGAAATTGATGCCTTTGCGGCCCTTTCACACGCACGAACAACGGCGTCCATCGACAACGATGTCTTCGAGCAGGAAATCGTTGCGGTGACCATCAAATCACGACGAGGTGAGACGGTCTTGACCCACAAAGATGAGGACCACGTTGTTCGGGGAACAACGCAAGAATCCCTTTCATGCCTTCCCACCGCTTTTGGCCCAGAATCTTTTGTCACAGCAGGCAATGCTTCCGGTGTGGTTGATGGTGCTGCGGCCGTTGTCATCAAATCAGCCAGCCAAGCCGAAGCCGCCGGTGATGCACCGCTTGCACGCATCGTTTCCTGGGGCATTGTTGGGCTCGAGCCCGCCATCATGGCCTACGGTCCTGTGCCTTCTTCTCTGCAGGCGCTTGAGCGAGCAGGGTTGAGTGTTGACGACATCGACCGATGGGAAATCAACGAAGCCTTTGCCGGCCAAGCCGTGGCCTGCATCAACGACCTCGGCATCGATGTTGAGAAGGTGAACGTGAACGGTGGAGCGGTCGGTCTTGGCCACCCACTCGCCGCCACCGGTACCCGCTTGGTGCTCACCCTCGCCCATGAACTGCGTCGCTGTGGTGGACGCTACGGTGTCGCAACGGCCTGCATTGGCGGTGGACAAGGCATTGCCATGGTGATTGAATCCATCAACGGCTGAGTTGTGTCACGTCCATTACGTAGCGCACCAAGACAATCGCAACAAGGAGCATGAAGACCTTCATGATGTTCTCTTGGCTGATGCGCTCAATGCCGAATTTCGCTCCAGAGGTCGCCCCGACGTAGGCCAACAGTGGAAGCGGCAACAACCACCACGCCTTGGAGGAGAGTTCACCCAGCAAGCCAGACGGTGCGGTGGTCAGCAAGGCGAGGATGGCCACTGGTACGACGACCATCATGACGGAGAGACTGGAGCCGATTGAGGTTCGAGCATTCAAACCGGCTTGCTGTTGGAGCACCGGGACGTAAATCACGCCTGCGCCGATACCAAGAACAGAGGAAAGCGCACCGCCGATGCCGCTACCGATGCGCAACGGGAAATGATGAATTGTGGAGGTTCGTTGTTCTGGTTCAACATCCTGCGAAGCATCCTTGGCGTTGTGCTTCTTCCACGTCTTGACCAACGCCCACACCAACATCACGATGGAAAGCAGTTTGAACACGGTATCAAGATCATCGCCCAAGGCGTTGACGATGCCCACGCCCACCAAGGCACCCACCAAGGCACCGTAGCGAGCTGATTTCGTTGCATCTTCATCAAAGAAGCCTTCTTGCCGATGCTTTCGTCCACTGCCAATGCTGACGGACCATGTCAAGCCCAAGGATACGGCCAAGAGCGTGCCATCGATGGGCCAACCTGCTCCGTAGTGCAAAAGCGGCGCAAAGAGCATTCCGCCGCCCATACCAACCGGTGCAAAAACGAACGCGATAAGGAACACTCCGCTCATCACCAGAACCGCTTCCAGCACATTGCTCACCTCTGATTTGACTCCGTTGCTGACCATTGCTGGGGCAGGTTATTCATGATGTTGCCCCATTAAATGGAATTTTGTGCATTGAGAAGGTTTCATTAGGGAAGTCACGGTGCACCGTCCATGGATACAATGACCATCGTCGCCATCGCCGTTGCTGGTGTCTTCGCCCTGATTTTGATTATCTGGTTCTTTTCTACCTGGAACCGCCTCATCAATTTGGATGAGAATGCACAGAACGCGTGGAACAACATCGATGTTTTGCTCAACCAGCGCTATGACATGATTCCCAACATGGTCAGCATCGTCAAGGGCTACGCCGAGCACGAAGCCGGTATCTTTGACCAATTCGCTAAGGCCCGACAAACGGCTGCTGGTGCACTTGCACAAGGCGACGTCGCCGGTGTCGCTGCTGCTGAAGGGATGCTCGCTGGCATGCTTCCTCGAATCAACATGGTCGCTGAGCAATACCCCGATCTCAAGGCCAACACGAACTTCTTGAACCTGCAAAACCAACTCGTTTCGCTCGAGAACCAAATCGCAGACCGCCGAGAATTCTACAACGCTGCCTCGACCAACTTCAACAAGGCCATTCAGATGATTCCATCCAACATCGTGGCCAACATCAAGGGTTGCGTTCGCCGTGAACTGTGGTCCGTTGAAGGTGTTGCCCGAGAGAACGTTCAAATCTCGTTCTGAAACCGTTTGGTTGTCGGCCTCGAGCCGAATACATGAGGGTCCTCCATGTCGGCCGCACCTGTGATTGATGTCCGAGAAAACCTGCGTTTACTCGGTACGGCTCACATCGCCACCTCTTCGGTGGAGGCGGTGCGTCAGCAGATATCAGAGTACCAACCCGATATCGTGGCGGTGGAGTTGTGTCAAAGCCGTCATGACACCTTGGTGAGCGACCGACGGTTGGACAAAGAAGGCCTGCTCAAAGTGATGAAAGAAGGAAAGGCGCCGATGGTCTTGCTGCAGTCCATGCTCTCGGCTGAGCAACGAAAACTCGGCATCAACGAGGGCCAGCAACCCGGCGCCGAATTGCTCGCAGCGGTCGAAGCCGCAAACGAAGTCGGCTGTGAAGTGGCCTTGGTCGACCGGGACATCCAGACGACCTTGCGTCGTGCGTGGAAGCGAATGAAACTCAGGGAAAAGTGGCGACTGTTGACCTCTTTGTTGGAGGATGAGGATGAGGATGAAGACCTCGACGTCAATGAATTGCTTCAGGACAGCGATTTACTGTCCTCCATGATGGAGGAACTCAAGGGTTTCTCGCCCGGTGCAGGTGAGGTGCTCATCGACGAGCGTGATGCCTACATCGCTTCCAAACTGAACGGACTTGACGGCGAGAAGCGTATTCTTGCCGTGCTGGGAGCTGGTCATCTCAACGGTGTCGCCAAAAAATTGAGCGGAGCAAAGGATTCTATAGATTCCTCGCGCCTTGAGGAACTGCCCGCGCCTTCCTTCGTCCGACGCTTCCTGCCGTGGGCATTGCCACTCATCATGATCGCCGTGTTGGCGGGGGTGGTCTCCACCAGCCGGGGCATTGACTGGTTGACGTTCTTCACCGTTTGGACCGCAGCCAACGCCGTCTTCGCTGCCCTGGCCTGTCTCATCGCCAGAGGCCATCCGCTCGCCATCTTGACGGCAGCGCTCGCTTCGCCCATCACATCACTCAACCCTGCCCTTGCAGCCGGATGGTTTGCAGGTTATGTTCAACTCAAGTTGGCCGAGCCCACAGCCGAGGATTTGCAACAATTCCTCAAACTCGATGACCTCTCCTCGTTTTGGTCCAACCCGGCAGGAAAAGTGTTGCTGGTTACAGCGTTGACCAATCTCGGTTCCATGTTGGGTGCTTGGGCCGCACCGTTGATTTTGTTGGGCGGTCTTGGCCTAGGCTGAATCCAAATTCAGAGCAGCGAAGACGTCAGCATGGTCCCTCACATCGTGAACCCGAACGAGGTCGATGTGCATCCTATGGGCGACCGCTGCGAGTCCCAGGGTGCCTGCGAGTCGGTCGGCGGGATTGGATTGGCCAGTCAAATGCCCGACCACGCTTTTTCTTGAAACGCCCCACAGCACGGAGCCTTCAGAGGACAGGAGTTCTCGGCCCGAACGCAACAAGGCGATGTTGTGGTCTTGGGTTTTCCCAAACCCAATGCCGGGGTCAACACAAATCAGTTCTGCTGGATGGCCTCGCTGCACAAGGTTTTGCTTGACGGACTCGAGCATTCCACCGACCTCCCCCACCACGTCGTCGTAGGTTGGATTGGCTTGCATGGAACCTGGCTCTCCCTGCATGTGCATGATGCACACCGCACACCCCGTGCTGAGGACGAGGTCCACCATGGCAGGCGTTCGCAATCCCGAGACATCGTTGACCATGTCTGCGCCTGCTTCCAAGGCCGCACGAGCCACATCCGCATGGCGTGTGTCAATCGAGATGAGGCCGTCGGGACGAGCAGCACGCAACCCCTTAATCACGGGTAGAACCCGTTGTTTTTCGGTCTCAATGCCCACAGGATCGGCCCCAGGCCGTGTAGATTCTCCTCCCACGTCGACCCAGGTTGCACCGGCGTCCCACATGGCCAATCCGCGTTCAACGGCTGCCGTGCCCGATGTACGGCTGCCTTCGAAGAAGGAATCATCTGTGGCGTTCACGATGCCCATGATGCGTGGTGCGCCATCAAACTTCAGCGCCCCGGCAATTTGTGCTCGGCGTTCTGCTGTGCGTCCGAAGTCCGAGGTCATTGGCCCGCCCAGTTCGGCAGGTTTGATAAGTTGTTACGAAGAACGGGTGTGCATGTCCGAGGAGGTGTTCTTGCTGGAAGGTGAGGCTCTCCCCGAGGGTCAAGTCGCTCAAGCCACCAACGAGTTGCCACCTGATTGGGAGTTTGCGGAGCGAATCTTGAGGCGATTGAATCCACGAAATCCGCAACACGTCTACGATATGGCGGCCAAGGATTCCAAGAACGGAGGCATGCTGATCACCCTCATGGTCGTCGTTTGGTGGTTGTTCATCGGTGGAACAAACGATGACTTGGCCAACGGGGTTTCCGTGTTCTTTTCCCTGAATTTTGAACAGGCAGCCCTCGCCGTCATGGTGCTCTCGTTGTTTTCCGCCCTCCTCACGGAATTCAGCAGGGACATGGGCAAAATTTTGCCTTCCACGGCTGCAGGCGGTATGCTGATTTTGGCTGGCCTGTACGTGGCGGAACCATTGGTGACGGCGCTGTTTATCGCTGATGCAGACCTTGACATGCAAGTGGGCGTGTGGCGAAGCATCCGTTTGGGCATTCTCTGGGGCGGAACCACCTACGGCTCGAACTTGATTGTCAACGCCCTGCTGCTCAAGTGGCTCATCCGCTTCATGGACGCCAATGACTACGATTTCTCAGACCGAAACGAGCGTACGGCTGCTCCAAGAGACGGCCAAGCCAGCGCTCAAGATTGAACGCTACCCTCTTGAAGACGAGGCCGGTCGTCGTTGCATGAGCCCCACCCCGTTCAACGTGTTGAGGCTTGGTTATCGCAAAGGGCGAGACCCTCGGATTACCACCCACCTTGCGTTGGTTTCCAGGGCATTGGGCGCTACGAATTTCTTGCTCGCAGGCGACGAAGACAAGGAGCTGTTCGAGAACATCGCCTCGGTGAACGACCGCTTTGGGGGCGTGATGACCTGTGAGCACGTCGAGGGCGCCATGGGCTGGCTTCGCCGATTCACCCAACATGATGCTGGTGATGGTGAACCCGGTGTGGCGGTTCACTTGACCATGTACGGTGAGCCCTACCGGGAAGTGATTCCTCGTATACGTCGCGATCGGCCTGTGGTGGTCATCGTCGGGGGCGCAAAGGTTCCCAGTGATGTCTTCGAATACGCTCAATACAACGTGGCCGTTGGCAATCAACCTCACTCGGAAGTGGCGGCGCTGGCGCTGTTCATGGAGGGTTGGTACGGCCAAGGTGGGACCGAGCGACACTTCGCTGATGCACGCCTTGTCATCGAGCCTTCCGCTCGTGGTAAGTCGGTCATTGACCACGACCGAGAGAAGGAAAGTTAACGTTTTCTTACTTAATGGACTGCGGTACAAATTCTCGCTATTTTCTTGCCGAATTTCTTTCCTGATTTCATCAATTTCCGCACCCAAGCATTATGGGGGGCCTTTTCCGACAAAATCCAATGTTGGGGGGCGGCATCGCGAATACGCGCTCTCTACCGGCGACACATCGCCTGTACAACCCCTCTCCACTGGAAATCCCTGATGCCGCTGACGGCCTTGCCAGCGGCGCGCCTCTTCCTGAGGGTGCATCGGGTGCGGGCGTCCTCTTGACGGCCGATGGAGGACGTTATCCCGGGGAGTTGTTTGGGGCGAACACCATCGGTTCGGGCGAACTTGTCTTCACCACTGGCATGATGGGCTATCAGGAATCCTTGACCGACCCCTCCTTCGCCGGGCAGGTGCTGACATTCACCTACCCGCTGATCGGAAACTACGGCGTTCACGCCGGTGCCTCAGAGTCAAGCAACGTATGGCCAAAGGGCGTTGTTGTACGCCACGCCATGCACCAACCGGACCATCGCCATTCCATCGGCACCGTCGATGAATTCCTGCGACTTCACGGCGTTCCCGGTATTCACAAGATCGACACGCGGGCCATCACCAAGCGGGTTCGTGAACTGGGAACCGTCCTTTGCGTGTTTGGCCCGGTTGAGCGCGAGGATGAGATGAAAGCTCAATTGGAAACGCTGACCTCTCCTGAATTGGAGGATTTGGTGGACGAAGTCTCCATCGATGAGCCGCTTGAGTTGAACCCAGGTTCAACCGATGAACTTGGAGGACGAAAGCCTCGCCTCGGCGTGCTGGATTGCGGTGTGAAACACAACATTCTGCGCCATCTCTGCATGGTCTTCGATGTGGTTTGGTGCCCGCCTGATATGGACTATGACCGGCTGCGAAACGACTACGCCATCGACGCCTTGTTCTGCAGCAACGGGCCGGGCGACCCCGCTCATCCCGGAAAAGCCACGGCTGCTCGCAACACTCTGGCCCGGGCCGTGCAAGACGGTCTGCCGGTCATGGGTATCTGCTTGGGCCACCAACTCATGGGTCTGGCTTCAGGCCTGCAAACATACAAGATGCGATACGGCCATCGTGGGGCAAACCAACCCGTGGTGGACCTTCAGGACCATACGGTCTCCATCACGAGCCAAAACCACGGTTTTGCCGTCGCTCATCCCAACGATGGCATGCTCGCTGCCCACCCCACCGGTGCGACCTCGCCTCCCGTTTCAAACCAACACGGCTCCGAGGTTGAGGTTCGCTACATCAACGCCAACGATGGGACTGTGGAGGGCCTTGACGTCATTGGAAAACCCTGTTTCACCGTCCAGTTCCACCCCGAGGCCTGCCCCGGTCCTCACGATGCGGCTCCGCTCTTCCTTCGCTTCCGTGCCATGGTGGACACCCATTTGGGGGGTGAGTCCTAATGCCTCGCCGAGACGACCTTGAGAGCATCATGGTCTTGGGCAGCGGCCCGATCAAAATCGGCCAGGCTGCTGAGTTTGACTTCTCTGGCTCTCAAGCCGTTCGTGCGCTTCGGGAGGATGGCTACAAGGTCATTCTCGTCAATTCCAACCCCGCTACAATCCAAAACGATCCGGAGATGGCGGACGTCGTCTACATCGAGCCATTGCTTCCCGATACCATCGCCAAAATCCTCGAGAAGGAACGCCCGTGTGCGCTGCTGGCGGGCATGGGTGGTCAGACGGCGCTCAACATCGCCAGTGAACTATCACACAACGGTACGCTAGAGCGGCTTGGCGTGGAACTCATCGGTTCGGATTTGGACGCTATTGACAAGGCAGAAGACCGTGAACTGTTCAACAAAGTCTGCGAATCCATCAACCTCCCCATCAGCCAAGCCGTGGCCTGCAATTCCATCGAGGAGGTCATTGCAGCCGCTGAACTCATCGGCAGTTGGCCGATCTTGATTCGCCCAGCCTTTACCCTGGGCGGTTTGGGTGGTGGAACGGCTCGGGACATGGGCGAACTCGTTGAAATCTCCCAACTCGGTCTTCGCAATTCCCGCATTTCCCAGGTGTTGATTGAAGAGTCCATTTTGGGCTGGCAGGAACTTGAATACGAAGTGATGCGGGACGAGGCCGATAACGCCACCATCGTCTGTACCATGGAAAACATCGACCCGATGGGCGTTCACACGGGCGAATCCACCGTCGTCGCACCGCTTCAGTCCTTCAGCGACGCTGACCACCAGCGCCTTCGAAATCAAGCTCTTGCGCTGATTCGGGCGTTGAACATCAAGGGCGGCTGCAACGTCCAATTCGCTTTCAACCAGTTCACCGGTGAAATCCGCGTCATTGAAGTCAACCCCCGTGTCTCACGTTCCTCAGCCCTGGCCTCCAAAGCGACCGGCTACCCCATCGCTCGTATGGCTGCTAAAATCGCCGTTGGCTACACCCTGGACGAACTTCCCAACCCCATCACTGGAGAGGGCACAACCGCTGCTTTCGAGCCAACCTTGGATTATTGCGTGGTGAAAATCCCTCGCTGGCCCTTTGACAAATTCCGAACGGCGGACCGAACTTTGGGAACCTCGATGAAATCCACCGGGGAAGTGATGGCCATCGGCCGTAATTTCGAGGAGGCCTTCCTCAAAGCATGGGCTTCGCTTGAGCAGGGCTGCGCTCACCCTCGTCCGTTGACACGAGCCGACGAATCCGAGGGTGAAGGCATGTCCCAACGCGCACACGAGCCTCTACCTGACAACACGCTGGTTGAATGGCTGGCCGTAGCGACCGACCGGCGTATGGGGGCGCTTATCGAGGCCTTCCGACGAGGTTGGACCGTGGAGAAGGTTCACGAAATCACGCGTGTGACTCGCTGGTTCCTCTACGGCTTTGAGCGCTTGGCGCACATGGAGCGCAGCATCGTTGAGCGTGGTGTCTCTCCTGCGGAGTTGACCGAAGAAGAACTTCGCCTCTGGAAGAGTCATGGCTTCAGCGATGCACACATCGCCGATGCGCTTGCGGGTTTCCCGCCTGAGGGTCTGAAATCCTTGGCCTCGGGCCAAGACGAGCGTGCCGTTATGCTTCGCCGCCATCAGGTGAAACTCCATCCAGTTTACCGAATGGTCGATTCGTGTGCGGCTGAATTCGCGGCCAAAACGCCGTATTACTATTCCACCTACGAGCCTCACGGCCATCCGGGCATCGACCTGCTACCCAACATGGAGGAGCGGACTAAGGAGCGCCTCGTCGCTATCGGTAGCGGACCGATTCGCATCGGCCAAGGCATTGAGTTTGACTACGGATGCGTTCACGCGGTCAAGGCCATTCGTGAGGCTGGAAAAGATGCTATTCTCATCAACAACAACCCAGAGACGGTCTCCACGGATTTCGACACGTCCGACCGTTTGTACTTCGATCCCCTGACCTTGGAGTATGTAAGTGAAATTTTACTCCGTGAACAGGCCCACGGAATCCTGCTCCAATTCGGCGGTCAAACCGCCATCAATCTCGCCTTGCCTTTGGAGGCACGTCTGCCCGATTTGGAAGCCAACGGTCTCAACCTGGCCATCATGGGGACCTCTTGCGACGCCATTGACGAAGCCAGCGACCGTGAGCGCTTCGAAGCCTTTGCCAGCCGACACGGCCTGCGCATGCCACGAGGTGCTACCGGCACCTCTGCCGATGACCTGCGTGCGGCGGTGGAAGAAATCGGCTTCCCCGTGCTTGTCAGGCCCTCCTATGTCTTGGGTGGCCGTGGCATGGAAATCCTGTCCAATCAACAGCAACTCGATGGCTACCTGCGTGAGGCCTACCTCGCACCTGATAAGCCGCTGCTCGTGGACGAGTACCTTGGCCACGCAACGGAAATTGACGTCGATGCGGCCTCGGACGGCGAGGAGGTCCTCGTTGGTGCCATCATGGAGCACTTGGAGGAGGCCGGCATTCATTCGGGTGATTCAACCTGTTTCATCCCCGCTCAAAACATCGCAGAGGACATGCTTGAACGCATCGCGGAACAAACGAAGACCATCGGTATTGGCCTGAAGATCAAGGGTTGCTTCAACATTCAATTTGCCATTCAGGGCGATGATTTGTACGTGCTTGAGGTGAACCCACGGTCCTCCCGTACCGTGCCCTTTGTCGCCAAGGCCTCCGGTCTTCCGCTCGCTCGTATTGCGGCTAGAATCACCATCGGTCAGCCCTTGAAGTCCCAAGAGATTCCTCGCCGAACCTCCGGTCAGGTGTGCGTGAAGGCTCCGGTCTTCCCGTTCATCAAGTTGCGAGGTCTTGACCCTGCACCGGGTCCAGAGATGAAGTCCACGGGCGAAGTCTACGGTTCGGATGAACGCGCTGATTTGGCCTACCTCAAGGCACGATTGGCCACCGAAGTCCCGGTTGCCACCGAGGGCGGCGCCTACCTGACAGTTCGTGATGAGGACAAAGAGAACCTCATTCCCGTCGCTGAGGAACTCGTCAGCATCGGCTTCACGCTTTACGCCACGGGTGGTACCGCCGATGCCCTTCGACGGCACGGTGTGCCGGTCACCACTGTGTACAGGATTGCGGAAGGAAAGCACCCCGACGCTTTGGACCTGATGCGGCAAGGCAAGGTCAGTTTCATCGTCAACGTCCCCACCGTTTCGGGTGGTGCCGTGCGTGATGGCAACATGATGCGAAGGCTCGCAGTGGAGTTGAATATTCCATTCGTCACCACCATGCGGGGCGCCATCATGGAAGTCGCAGCGATGCGAGCCAGTATTGAGGAAGACCTTGAGCCGCGCAAACTAACCGTTCACTACTGAGGTTGGCCAAAAGCAGCCCTTTATGCCATCAACGCCAATGTTCCCTCCATGGGCGAGGCTGGGTTCTCATTCACCTCTTCTCCTACCGTTCAGGTTGCGGGACGCAAGGGTGCACTGGGTCAGTCGCTCTACGCCGTCTCGCCCGGCGATGCAGAGAACTGGGTTTGGCTGGCCTACGACCAACTCAACGCCGCCTTCCTCGAATCGTTGGACTTGAACAACATCGGCGTGGTGCTGATTGAGTCCTCGTCCAAAGCCAAGTTTCGGCCTTACCACCAACAAAAATTGGGCGTGCTCTTGGCCAATCAGCGTCATTTTGCGCTTGAGCTTCAATCGCAGGGAATTCCCGTGTTGTATTTGCTCAGCACCTCGAATTACGGTGCGGCCTTGGCCGAGGTGTCACAGGCCTGCGGTGCCGTGCATTGCTTTCACCACGCTGAGCGGGAACTGCGCAAGGACGTGGAAACACATCTTCAGTCGGGTGCATTGGTGGAGCACGAACACCCTGGATGGTTGACCCCGAGATCGTGGTTTCTTGAGAGTGTTGGGTCGGAGCCTCCGTTTCGGATGGATGCGTTCTATAGAAAAGTTCGACAGCAGACCGGATGGATGATGGAGAACGGAAAACCCGTCGGAGGGAAGTACAGTTATGATGCTGAGAACCGCTTTCCGTGGAAAGGTGAACCCGCTGCTCCCGTTGCTCCTGTGTACGAGACCGATGACATCGACCGAGAAGTGGAGGCTTTGGTCAGGTCGCATTATGGTGAACATCCCGGCTCAGTTGACCTTTCTGCTCAACCCACTTCTGCAAAACAAATCGACGAAGCCCTGCAGTTTGCTTTGGATTGCCTGCCCAACTTTGGTACCTATGAGGACGCGATGTCAGAAAAGAGCAGGGGGCTCTTCCACTCCCGTTTGGCGACCTTAGTGAACCTGCATCGATTGATGCCACGTCGTCTTGTGGAGGCGGCGTTGGCGAGCAAAGCGCCCATCAACAGCGTGGAAGGCTTTGTGCGGCAAATGATTTGGCGCGAATACGTCCACCACATCCACGAAGTAACCGATGGTTTCCGTAGCCTTGCGGTCGACCGTTCAACCGGTGTCCGCGGCGCACGCTGGGAAGGCTTTGCCGGGGACGATGAGGAAGCCCATCCCAATCACCTCTCACAGTCCAATCCTCTGCCGCAGGCCTATTGGGGCGCAACCAGCGGCTTGCGCTGCCTTGATGCGTCTGTAGAGTCCGTTATGGAGGATGGATGGACCCACCACATCCCCCGACTGATGGTGCTGAGCAACATCGCCAACCTGCTCGACGTCAACCCCCGAGAGTTAACCGATTGGTTTCATGCCGCCTTTATCGATGCGTACGATTGGGTTGTGGAGCCCAACGTGCTCGGCATGGGCACTTTTGCGCTGGGCACAGCCATGATGACCAAACCCTACGTGGCCGGTTCAGCCTACATCAACCGCATGAGCGACCACTGCAAGTCATGTCAATTTCACCACAAGAAAACCTGCCCGATGACTCGCCTCTATTGGGCCTACCTCAATCGCCACAGCGAGGCCTTTACGGGAAACCATCGCATGGCCATTGCGCTCAAAAACATCGGGCGGCGGGCCAATGAAGAGAAAGTGTTGGACGCTGCAACCTTTGTGCACGTGCGTGATACCTTGCTGGCCGGCAAAGAGGTTCGGCCACCCATGGAAGGCGACCTTCGTTCTTGGTCATGAACCGCGGCGAGCGGGTTGGCAGGTTGGACAGTAATCCAGGCGACGCCCGCCGTAGCGCAAGCGGAGGACGAGGTCGCCGCAGGTCAAGCAGGGTCGGTCGTTTCTGCAAAAGACAGCATGGCGCCACATTCGGCGAGGTTCACCTCGTTCTTTGCTGGCCTTGGCGACGTCCAAGTCCACGGTTACGCCGCTGTGTTCGTAGGCTTGAACGGTGACGGACTTGATGCAGTTTGCCCACCGCTCAAGCGTTTCATCATCGAGGTCGCAGGGCCGGTCGTCGGGATGGACGCCCGCAGCGTGGAGAATTTCCGAGCGGAGGTAATTGCCCAACCCGGCAAAACTTCGCTGGTCCAGCATGAGCGTAGCACCCTTCTTTCGGTGGATGCCTTTGGACTTCAGATGGGTGAGCAGATCATCGGATGTGATGGCTTCGTCGAGGACATCCGGTCCGAGGCGAGCGAGAAAGGGATGGCCGTTTTCCTCGGGGGTGGGCAAGAGCACGATATCGGTGGCTGACCACAGTCGAACGGCGTGCTTGTCGGTGATGAAGGCAGCACGCAGGCTCCGGCGTGAGCGTGGGTCCGTTGTCTTGAGGTGAACCGTCCAACGTCCGTACAGCTGGTTGTGGCTGTACATGGTGTAGCCGCTGCTGAATCGGATGAGCATCGCTTTGGCCCGACTTGTGACGCTCAACACTTCGTGGCCGAGAATGAGGGAATCGGCTTGTGCGAGGGAAGGAAAGGGCCACTCTCCGTCTTCGATGACCTTGCCAACCAGCGCTTTTCCGATTTTGTCGGCGGCGCGACGGATCTCGGGGCCCTCCGGCATGGAAAACAATATGTGGCCTTGGTTTTGAAGAGGTGTTTCAGGGAGACATCCAAGTGAGAGCAAAAAGGAACGGTCTCATCGAATTGGTAGGTTGGCAAGGCGGGACAATTCAAGGATGACCTTCCTGTCTGCCTTGATGCCACTGTCCGAACGGGATTCGAGAAGTAGGATTTTCTCACTCCCTGAACACAACAGGTGCTCTACGGACTCATGGGTTCCATTGTCGGTTCCCCAGCTCCTTCGTTCGATTTTGATGAAACTTCCTGATTCGACAGGATAGTAGGCGAGGGAACCGATGTCCTCATCGATCATGGAGTAGGAAACGACAGCGTGTTGCTCGCCAAGGTACACTTTTGCTTCGATAATTTCTGTGTCCTGCATTATGGGTCCTTTGTTGGTGCCTGCGATGATCATGAACACGCCCAGGCCAAACAGAGGAATGAAAAGAATTCCAAACAAGACCAAACTGATTTTGTGAATCGGAGTCCATAGTTTTCTGTAATCGGTGATGAACATACCATGGTCAAGACCTTCGTATTCAACGCTCATCACGAGGGATTTGACGAACTCCATGTCCACTTGAGGTTTATCGTCGGCAAATTCTGCCTCTAGGTCTGCGAACTCGTCCATCTCTGCGACGCGAGGAGAGGCACCCATGAGCAAAATCATGGAACTTGCTGTTTAAACATTGACCCATCAAAGAAAGGGAGCAGTGAATTGATTACTCGTGGTCATCAAGGATGGCATCAATGATTTTCTCAATGGTGAACGACTTTCCTTCGTGGCCCCACTTGACCACGCCTGGCTCGTCGATGAGGAAGTATTTGGTTCCAAATTCCCGCCCAAGTTCGGGGTGCTCCTCTTGCAGAGCGACGTAGATGCGCTCACTGTAGGCGCCGTGGCTGCCGATGGAGGCCAGACCCAGAATACCGTCCACGAGGACGGGATGGGGGTCGGAGAGTTCTCCCGGCGAAAACGGGGTGGCGTCTCTGTGGAGGCGCAGGTTGTGTTCAGTTCCTGGTTCTGTTATGTATTCGGTTGACATGACCGCATATTGGGTCAAGGAGATATAAAGAATCAAACATCATCCATCGAAAATCGCTCATCAATGGCCGAGAGACCCGCCGACTCTGCTTTGGCGGCAATACGTCGCAGGGCGCGCATGGCGTCGTCAATGGATTCCACCTGCTCAGCAAATCGGGTTGGGGGCCAGCCGCAATCGATGACGTCTGGCTCAACGGCGCTTTCTTCAATCCACGCTCCACAGGCCGAACCGTAGCACTTGGCCTTGAAGCGCTCAATATCAATCCAGAAGGTCGTGCGGTGGCACACTGGACAGGTTCGGCATTCGTATTCCGAAAGCACGGTCATGGCGTCATCGCCCACCACGTCCACCTCCCATGCGGCGACGATGGCACGCTCAAGCGGGACCTGATGTGATTTCTTGAGGAAGGAACGCAGCACATTGAGCGCCGTCTCTTGGCTGCTAAAACAGCCCATGGCGACCACGGCGCCGCCCTCCTCAACGGCGCTTGGAACATAGACGCGTCCGGTCATGACCATGGGGCTGGCTGACCCAGTTGGCGTTTAAGCATCGCTCAGTCTCGGTGCCAAAGAACCTCAATTGCTGGCAAACCACCTGGATGGGGGAGCGGTGCGTTTGGCTTCTCGATGCGAATGCTCAGGCTGGCGATAGCAGCGAATTCAGCCAGCCGGTCGACGATGCCTTGGGCCATCTCCTCCATCAGCCGAATGGGTTGGGGGGCGTTGTGCATGACCTCGTCAATGGCGATTTGGATGTCGGCGTAGTTGAGTGTCTCTTCCAGTGCTTCAATGCGACCGTTGCCAGCGAGGGTCGCCCAGACGGTGAAAATGAAGGGTTGTGGGGCTTCATGCTCTCGGTCATAGTAGCCGTGAACGGCGTTCACTTCGTAGGCTTCGAGACCAACACGCCACTGCACGGTCCCACCTCACTGGTCTTCGTCGCGCTCGTGGACCCAAATCAGGTGGTAGCCAAATTGGGTTTTCACGGGCGGTGAAACGGTGTTGAGGGGCGTGGTCCAGACCGCATCTTGGAAGGCTGCAACCATCTGTCCCTTGCGAAACCAACCGAGGTCGCCGCCTTTTTGGCTGGACGGGCATGTGCTCTTTTTGCGAGCGAGTTTCTGAAAATCCTTCAGTTTCCCGACCTTGTCCTTGATCTGGATGGCTTCGCTTTTCGAATTGACCAGAATGTGGGAGGCCCATGCGCTCGGTGCGACCATGATTTCCCCACCCGGCGTCGTGTTTTGAACCCCACGCTCAGTAATCCGAGTAGGCCAAGAAGCGCATGTAGGTGCCGTAGATGGTGACCGAGACGTCCAGTGATTCCTCGTTGAAGCGATCCATGGTGTCGGCGTAGGTGTGGTATTCCCAACTTCCACTGCCATAACAAACGACTGCACGTCCACGCTCACCGTCACCCAAGTCGTAGACAAAGGGGGCGTGGTCAGAGTTGTACGGCATGCCGTCGGGCTCACCCCTGTCGCCTGTCAGTGTTCGGACTTGAATGTCGTAGCGATCAGCGACATCGGAACGTTCCTTCCGATAGAGCTCAGTGATGCGTTCAATGTGGTCCATGTCTTCCTGATTGTTGCCAAACAACGTCACTGAATTACCGCGGTTGGCCGTATCGGCATCAACATGGTTCATGTCGAGGTTGAGGTAGAGGCGGAGGTTGTCTTGCAAACTGTTCTGGAAGGCGCTGACATAGGCTCGGCTACCGTAGAGGCCTTCTTCTTCACCGCCCCATGTGCAAAAGCGCAATGTTCGCTCTGGCGTACCGGTTTCGTTGACAATCTTGCTGAGTTGCCGTCCAATTTCCATCACGCTGGCGGTGCCGGATGTATCGTCGACGGCGCCTTCTGCGTGGTAAACGGTGTCGTGGTGCCCTCCAACAATGACCACCTCGGAGGATTTCCCTCTGATTTCACCGCACGGGACATAGATGGTGCGCTCCTCGTCGTTGGTCACGTCCATGAGCATCTCGATGACACCGGGCGGTCCGGTGGCGTTGAAGATGGCCTGTTCGAGGATTTCACCGGCGTCTCTGGACATGGCGATAAAGGGCAATTCCGAGGGGATGGATCCACCGTTGGCCGCTGAAACTTCGTCAATTCGACTTCCCTTGAAGATCGGCACACAATCGTTGGCCTCGATCTGGCCGCAGTTAGCGTGCTTGTTGACGAAAATGAGGCCAGCAAGGCTGTTCTCAGCGGCTTTGGAGAAAATGCCGGTGTTGCCACCTACGTCAGCACCACTCCGAACATAGCCGATGGAACCCGCTGCGGAGGCCCACAAGGCGTCGTCGGTCCCGTTTCCTACATCGGTCACTTGGACATCATCTGCGAAGGTGTATTCTGAAAAGCCCGAGAAGCCCTGAATGACATAGTCCACACGATGCTGGAATTGGATAATCTGTGTACCAATGGCGAGCGGGCCCTCGCAGGGACTGTTGCCGCCAAAACCCTGGATGCAGATGCGTAGGCTGGGCTCCGCATTGACGTGATGCATCGGCACCTGATAGGAATGCTCGGTGGCGGTCATCCCCATCGCCTCGAACTGGGCAGCGATGTACGCTGAGGTGTTGGCCTCTTCGACCGTGCCGCTCATGCGACCTTCCCATTCGGGATGGCCGAGCGCCACGAGATCTTCGGCAAAGGCTCGGGTTTGGGATGCATCGTAATCGATGAGGTCGTATTCGTAGCTGGGTGAGAATCCAAGCCAGGTGGGGCGGAACACAAAGACGGCGGTGACCATCAAGACCACCACGCCGATGGCCATCAAGGCTTGAGGAGTAAGCACTTCCGTACTTCGCCACCAGGGCACGTTTTCTTCGGTCAGACCTCCGGCGTTTTCTTTGGGTTCATCCTCAACGTTGAGCACCGCGTCGGTGGCGCTGTTCGCTTGGAGGCGCTCAACGAGTTGCGCTTTGGTGCCACTGACAGGAAGGTCCTGTTCGCGCAGCATCTCTTTGAGGTCGGCGACGGTCTTGCCATCAAGGTCCATGGGGCTCACCCATCCTATCCTTGGCTTCCTTGTTCAAGAAGTCGGCGGTCCGGCGTCTTTTCAGACTTCATCGCCGGTCCATCGGCGGCCAATATCGTGCTCGTACCCGAGTTGGTCGAGGATTCGTGCGATGATGAAGTCCACCATGTCGTCGATGTTCTTCGGGTGGTTGTAGAACCCGGGCGATGCGGGGATAACGATGGTGCCCCATTGGGAAAGTTTGGCCATGTTCTCGAGGTGAACGGTGGCGTAAGGCGCCTCTCGGGGCACGATAATCAGCTTGCGGCGCTCCTTGAGAGCAACGATGGCCGAGCGGGTCACGAGGTTATCGGAAATGCCCGCAGCGAGTTTACCGATGGTGGTGCCCGAACAGGGGCAGATGACGACGGCGTCGATTTTGGCCGAACCAGAGGCGGACTTGGCACCGACGTTCTTGGCGTCTTCGAGGATGGCGCTTGTGGCTTCTGCAACGGCTTCGGGTGTGGTGTCGCACTCGTGCTTGAGGGTGATTTTGCCCGAGTCGGTGACCACCAGGCGCACGGTCTTGCCCATGTCGGACAGGACCTCAGCGAGGCGCTTGCCGTAGATGGCTCCTGATGCGCCAGAAATGCCGATGACGACCTCGCCCATGATTCAAAACCGGTGGCTCTCCCATTTAGCCTCTTGTTCTTTCTCTGTTTGATTTCATCACACATGGCTGAATGCTTGTGTCCGTACACAACGGTACCCATGTGGATGCCTTGGAGTGATTCATTCTTCGTCCTTTGACCACGACTTCCGCATCACAAGCCCCGCC
>DAGF01000017.1 GCA_002495645.1 Euryarchaeota archaeon UBA549 | reverse complement strand
GGGCATCGGTCCGTTCATCGAGGAGAAATTGAACGCCTTGGGAATTTACACCTTCGAGCAGATCAGTAAGATGACGGCGAAAATCGAAGAAGAAGTCAACATTGCCATTGAGTTCTTCCCTGGTCGTGTTAAGCGTGACGAGTGGGCCAAGCAGGCCAAGCAGTTGCACAAGGATAAGAAGTGAGGCGCTCCGACGCCCACAATCTTGTCGTCCGTACATTGAGCGTGAGCCAGATACCCTTGGTGTGTGACGGTGTTTCGTTCGCCCCGGGTGATGTGAGCCACCAAGGAGAAGCGATATATGCACAAGGAGGGAGGCAAGAGCATGGGGGACAATGAGGAACTCATCCGCCGTATGAATGAAATCAAGTGGTTTCACTCCATTCCGGTGCGAGACGGCATCGTCACGCCAGGTCAAGACAACTCCATGGACAAATTGGGTCAAGTTTGCCTTCCCGAGGACCTCACGGGCAAGACCGTGCTCGACATCGGGGCGTGGGACGGCTTCTTCTCTTTCCAAGCCGAACGCAACGGCGCCAAGCGTGTGCTGGCCACCGACCACTTCTGCTGGAGCGGGCCCGGATGGGGAACCAAAGCCGGCTTTGAGCTCGTTCATGAGACCTTGAATTCCAAGGTCGAGAGCTTGGACATTGACGCCATGGCCATCACGCCCGAAAAGGTCGGGAAGTTTGATGTCGTCCTCTTTTTGGGCGTGCTCTACCACCTTCAAGACCCGATGGGCGGGCTTCGTGTCGCTTCTGAGGTGTGCGATGAGTTGCTCATTATCGAAACCCACGTGGACGACCTTCACCGCTGGAAGCCCTCGATGGTGTACTTCCCAGGCGATTCCCTGAACAACGATGACACCAACTATTGGGCACCCAACGTGGCCGCCATGAAAGGGATGCTGAAGGACCTCGGCTTCTCTCGTGTAGAGGTCGTCTACCCCAAGCGTCCCTGGCTTCGCTACGCTTGGCCCGTCCGCTTCCTCTCGTCCATCAAGGGCATGATTCAGCGCCGAGAATCCTTCCGTCAAACCATCAATCAAGGACGCATGTCCTTCCACGCCTACCGCTGAGTCCTTCGTTTTCTCAGCCTAAGGCGTTGAGTGTCCGCCTCAATCTTCAGTGATGGACGAGCGATAGACTTCAAGAGGGGCGGACAAGTCGCCGCACCATGGACGACTTGGACAAGGGTGACAACTACACCGTTCGCGATTTGGGACTTGCAGAAAACGGGGCCTTGCTCGTTGATTGGGCCCGAGCCCGTATGCCGGTGCTCGCCAAACTCAAGGAAGAAGCCGAGCAAACCAAGCCCCTTGCAGGCATGCGCGTGGCCGGTTGCCTTCACGTGACGAAGGAAACGGCGGTGCTCATCGAAGCCATCCGAGCCGCCGGTGCTGAAATCTCATGGTCGGGTTGCAACCCACTTTCAACCCAAGACGAAGTCGCTGCTTGGCTCGCCAGCGAGGGCTATTCCGTCCACGCCTGGCACGGCCAATCCACCGAGGACTTCTACTGGTGCATCGACAAGACGCTCGAGTTCAAGCCCACGCTCACCCTCGACGACGGCGCCGACCTCATCGTTCGCGTTCACGGCGACAAGTCCGAGTACGCAGAAGGCGTCATCGGTGGCACCGAAGAAACGACCACCGGCGTCCACCGACTGCGAGCCATGGCCACCGCTGGCGACCTGCGCTACCCCGTCATCGCCGTCAACGACGCCGTGACCAAATGGGACTTCGACAACGTCTACGGCACCGGCCAGTCCACCCTCGACGGTATTTTGCGAGCCACCAGCGTCTTGCTCGCTGGCAAGACCTTCGTCGTCGCTGGTTTCGGCCACTGCGGCAGCGGCGTGGCCATGCGTGCCCGCGGCATGGGCGCCAACGTCATCATCACCGAAGTTGACCCACTCCCTGCATTGCGAGCCGTCATGGAAGGCTACCGCGTGATGCCCATGGACGAGGCCGCCAAACTCGGCGACATCTTCTGCACCGCCACCGGCATGGAGGACGTCATCGTTGGACGCCATTTCGAGTCCATGAAGGACGGCGCCATCGTGTGCAACACCGGCCACTACGACTGTGAGATCAAAATCACTGACCTTGAAGCGCAAGCCAAGTCGGTCCGCACCATCCGTCAGGACAACGAGGAATTCCTCATGGCCGACGGCCGCCGTATCTTCTTGCTCGCTCGTGGCCGCTTGGTCAACCTCGCCGCCGCTGAAGGCCACCCCTCCGAAGTCATGGACATGTCTTTTGCCAACCAGTTCCTTTCCTTGGTTCGTTTGGCCAAGGAAGGCGGCACCATGGGCAAGCAGGTCTACGACATCACGACCGAACAGGACCAAGACTTGGCGACCACCAAACTCGGTACCCTCGGTTTCAGCATTGACAAGCTGACCGACGCTCAACTCGCCTACTTGGACGATTACACCGTCGGAACATGAGACGCCTTCTCGGGCTCTCAACCGCGCTCTTCAGCGTGCCCAACTTCGCACCGATCATCAAATGACCATTGCGGTTGATATGCCCAAACGTGGGATGTGCGCTTCTGGATTGACCGCCGCCAGATAGTCGGCGTCAGCAGGGTTTTCCAGTTCCTCGGCCGTCAACACTCGCCCGTCCAAGGTGAAGACGGTGTAGCCCTGTTCCAGCAGCGGGGCGAAGATGCCTTTGCCGTTTTTTCCGATGGATGCCAGGATGGTTTGTCGCAGTTCGAACAACACCAGCCCGACCTGCTGGTTCTTCAGCATGGTCGTGGCCCCCTTGAGAACCTCTTCTTCAAAACCTTCAACATCAATCTTGAGGAAATCAATACGCTCAATGCCGTTGGCGGTGCAATAACGGTCCACCGTGTCCACTTCCACGTCAATTTTCTCCACCGTGGGGGTGGCTGAGGTATCACCGAGGGAATGGTGGCCGTGGAAACTTTTCACATGCAGTTGGAGGGTTCCCGGTTCACTCCCCAAGGCGAGTTTTGACAGCGTGATGTTCGTTGTTTTGCGGAGTTGGATTTGCTGCTTTGTCATTCGGAGGTTGTCGGGGTGAGGCTCGAAGCCGTGCACGTGATGAGTACGGGCTGCGAACCAGTTGGCGATGGTACCGATGTTCGTGCCAACGTCGAACACAATGTCGTCTTTGGTCAGCAACGGCTCCACCACGTCCAGCCAATATGTGGCATCGACGGACAAGTTTTCGTTGAGTGTCCATTTGAGGCGCTGACCCTCCAAGACCGGACGCAAGAGCCCTCGCTTGGGGTCGTGAACATAAACAGTCAATTCGGACTTTTTGAGCCAACGCTTGACGATGGGTTCGGTGATGTACCTTGAGTACAAACGACCAGGAAGCCGAAATGCGTAGCGCACGGCACGGTAGGAAAACGAGTCCTTCAGCCCCATGACACTCAGTCTTCGCCTTTCATTACATCACTTCAACCTATTCACGCCACGGCCATAGGCCTCCATTGGCTGCGTCAATTGACGGTTTTTTCACACGGCAATTCTTGATATAGAGGTGCGAAGAGGGCGGGCCATGACACAAGCGTGGTTGTTCACTTCTGAATCTGTGGCAGCAGGCCATCCTGACAAATTATGCGATGCGATTTCTGACGCCATCGTCGACGCGTGCCTCGCCCTTGACCCCAAGGCCAAGGTCGCCGTTGAGACCCTTGTGAAGGGCCGTGAAGACCGCTCCCACATCGTGCTGGCCGGTGAGGTCAAACTCGCTGCTGGCATTGACGCTCCTGACTACATCGCCATCGCCCGCAAGACTGCGGCCGCCATCGGCTACACCTCCCACGGCATCGGCATGGACGCCACCTCCGAAGACCTGTGCGAAGTCACCGAACTCATCACCAGCCAGTCCGCCCACATCAACCGCGGTGTGGTGCAATCCGTTGACGACCAAGGTGCAGGCGACCAGGGCCTGATGTTTGGCTACGCATGCGACGAGACCGAAGCCTACCCCGAGCACCAAGGTCGCTGGATGCCGCTCGCCATCGCCCTCTCCCAAGCCTTGACCCGACAGGTCAGCAAACTCGGCCTTGACGGCACCCTGCCGTGGGCCCGCCCCGACGCCAAGTCCCAAGTCACCCTCATGCACGGCAGCGACGGTCAGCCCATGTACGCTGACAACGTCGTCATCGCCGTTCAACACAAGGACATGATCGCCGAACACGGCTCCGAAGAAGCCGAACAGGCTTTCGTCCGAGAGCAGGTCATCGAGCACGTCATTCGTCCCGTTGTTCCAGCGGCTCTGTTGACCGACAAGACCACCATTCACGTCAACTCCACCGGACGCTTTGCCGACCCCGGTGGTCCTTACGCTGATGCCGGTTTGACCGGACGAAAAATCATCGTCGACACCTATGGTGGCCGTGGACGACACGGCGGCGGTGCCTTTTCGGGCAAGGACCCCACCAAGGTGGACCGTTCCGCTGCCTACGCTTCCCGCTGGGCTGCCAAGCACGTGGTCGCTTCTGGGCTTTCCTCCGAGTGTGAAATTCAACTCGCCTACGCCATCGGCGTGGCCGACCCCGTGAGCATTCGTGTGGACACCTTCGGCACCGGCAACCTTGCTGACGAAGCCATCGCTGACCTCGTTGCCGCTCACTTCTCCTTCAAGCCCGGCCACATCATTCGCGACCTTGGCCTTGCCGCTCCCATCTACGGCGTCACCGCCGCCGGTGGCCACTTCGGACGTCAGCCCAACGGCCAGACCTTCCCCTGGGAGAAGCTCAACGACGACGTCATCAGCGCGTTCAAGGCGGCCCTTTGAGCCCGGTTGCGTCTGTTGGACGCCTTGCAAAAGGCGCTTCAGTTCTTGCGTGAAGCGATGAACGCTTCCACCTTCTCGAGCGCTTGATGCTCCAATGCTGCGGCCTTCACCACGTACTCGTTGGTGCTCGGGCCGGATTCGGTGAACACGGGCACCATCGAGGTCCAGACGCCTTCACCTTTGACGCGAGAGTAGAAGGCGGCGGCCACGTGAACGGCAATCAGGGCGTAACTCAGGTCGGCGGAGAAGCCGTGTAGGCCGATCGCCGCATTCATGGTCAAGGCATCCTCTCCCACACCTTGGGTGTAGAGCCAAGCGATGGCCAGCCCGGTCACCGGCAACAGGACGAGGCAGAGGTACATTGCGACGTGCATGAGTCGTGCGAAGCGCTTGTGGTAGCGGTGGACGGGAACGACGGAGCCTTGGAAGGTCTCGAAGCGCCGCATGTAGCCGTAGCGAATCACGACCAGCAGCAGAAACACGCTGGCGAAGACGATTTCAAACTGCAACAGAGCAGCGTCTTCCAATTGCTCAAG
>DAGF01000063.1 GCA_002495645.1 Euryarchaeota archaeon UBA549 | reverse complement strand
TTCCCGCTCCACGTTTGGTTGCCCGACGCCATGGAAGGTCCAACCCCCGTGTCAGCCCTCATTCACGCTGCGACCATGGTCAACGCTGGTCTCTACCTGGTTGCCCGCATGTTCCCGTTCTTCGGTGCGGAATCCATGCACGGTGAGCTGGCCGATTTGGCCTTCATCATCGCCGCTATCGGCGGAACAACAGCGGTCATGGCGGCGGCCATCGCCTTTGTCCAGCACGATTTGAAGAAGGTTCTCGCCTACTCAACGATGTCCCAACTCGCCTACATCTTCACCGGCTTGGGCGCAGCGCTCTACCTGGCGAACACCCTTGACTGGCACCACGATTACAAAGCACACGGCATCGTCATCGTGGCCTTTGGTGCAGCGCTCTTCCACCTGTTCAACCACGCCATGGCCAAGGGCATGCTCTTCATGGCGAGCGGGGCGGTCATTCACGAAGTGCACCACGCGCACCACCACCTCCACCCGCACGATGACCATCATCACGACGAGGAACCCGAGGAGCTGCTCATGCTCGCCAACTACTTGGCTGACAGCGGGCAATCCGTCTTCGGATTCTTCAATTCCATCGACCTTGACCAGTCGGGTGAAATTGACACCTACGAGTTCCAAACGGCGCTCAAGAAGGCCGATATCGCCGACCTCCCACCGTGGGACATGCAGCGGCTCATGAAGGCCGTTGACATGGACGGCAATGGACGCATCAATGTCCCCGAACTGGAACTGACCCTCGGCCGTGTTCACCTCGCTTCGCTTGGTGGCCACGATGACCACCACGACGAGTTTGACGCCCAGTCCATGGAGAACATGGGTGGTTTGGCCTCGAAGATGCCCTTGACCGCCACGGCCATGCTCGTTGGTTCACTCTCCATCATGGGCTTCCCGCTCATCGGTGGTTTCTGGTCAAAGGAAGGCATCATCGCCAACACCTGGCGGGTCGCTTTGGAAGACCCTCGTTTCTTCTACCCCGCCATGTGCGTGCTTCTGGGTGCAGCCATGACCGGGTTCTACATGTCCCGCATGTGGCTCAAGACCTTCGCCGGTTCACCCAAGACCGATGTCGCAGCGCATGTCCATCCTACGAACACCTGGATCAAGACGCCGTTGTTCATTCTGACGTTCTTCAGCCTCGCCGGTATTCTGTTTGCCAGCATGGGCTTCACCCACTGGGCTCCGGACATTGAGTATGGATTGATGTCCGACCACGGTGGTTTGTGGGGTGGCTTCCTCTACGAAATGGAGCATGTCTTTGCCAATGAGAAACCCTTCTTCTTCATCTTGACCTATGTTGCGCTGTTCATTGGTGCAGTGGTGGGTCCAGGTCTTGCTCTGTCCCTGTACGGGGGCAAACTCGACGAGGGCGAAGACGTCCTGCCCTGGTTTGGTCCCGTGCTCGCCGTGAACCAGTTCGTGAAGGGTCGCTACCACTGGGACAATTCCTCCTTCGCCACGTCCGGCTTCGCTACGGCTCTTGAGAACCGGCTTTACTTCGACCACTACTATGACATGGCCATGCTCAAGATCGTCGCTGCCTTTTCCTTCAAGGCCGCTGAGGCCGACTCCAGCGTCATCGACGGCACGGTGAAGACGATTGAGCGAACCTCTCAGCAACTTTCGACCAAGTTGCGATCGCTGACCACGGGCTCAGCCCGCGATTACATCTTGATGGCGGCGCTTGGCACCTTGGGTCTCTTTGCGTTGATTTGGGGGGTGGTCGCTTGACGACCGATTGGATTTCCATCCCGCTGGTCGCCTTGCCGCTTGTCAGCAGCATCGCCATCTTGGCGTTCGTGGCCTATGCATCCCCTGCTGCACGCGACCGCATGGGCCCTTCGATTCGAATGGCAACGCTATTCTTCTCGCTGCTGATGTTGGCGCTCACCACCGCCATGTTCCTCGGCAACGAATTCGTTGAGGGCACCAAGGATTGGGCTTCCCTTTCCTTTGGCTCATTCAATTACGAGTTCCGCTATGTTTGGATTGAATCCCTCGGCATCCACTGGAGCGTGGGCATGGACGCTTTGTCCTTCCCGATGGTGTGGCTCACGACCTTCCTCTTGCCCGTGACCATCGTGGCCACCTGGAACGAGAAGAACGCCGCCGTGTACTTCCCTCTCGTTTTGATGATGGGCGGTGCGCTCATCGGTGTCTTCGTGGCGTTGGACCTGTTCATGTTCTACGTGTTCTGGGAACTGACCTTGATCCCGATGTTCTTCCTCATCCTCAAGTGGGGCGGCTACGACCGAAAATACGCTTCTCAGAAGTTCTTCATCTACACCTTCACGGCATCGGTCATCATGCTCTTGGGTCTGGTCACCGTCTACTTCCTCCAGCCAGAGAACCTCTCGTATGCTGGTGCTTGGACCGGCCGCACCTTCGACATCCCGACCCTGACCGCTCACGCCCAAGCCGCCAACGCTGGTGGCGCCTGGTTCCTTGGTGAGAGCCTGCAGAAGATTCTGTTCGTGATGCTGATGATCGGTTTCCTCGTGAAGTTGCCCTCCGTGCCCTTCCACACCTGGTTGCCCGATGCTCACGTCCAAGCCCCCACCGGTGGTTCAATGCTGCTGGCCGGTGTTATGCTGAAGATGGGTGCCTACGGTATGTTCCGCCTGCCGCTGGCCTTCTTCCCTCACGCTGCTGAGCACTTCCAGTTCGCTTTGCTGGCTCTCGGTATGATCTCCCTCGTTTGGGGTGCTGTTGTCTGTTTGGGCCAAACCAACCTCAAGAAAATGGTCGCCTACTCCTCGGTTTCTCACATGGGTGTTATCCTCATCGGTATCGCCACCATGCAGCCGCTTGGTTGGGCTGCTGCCCTCTTCATGATGTTCGCTCACGGCATCATCAGCCCGATGCTCTTCGCTGTCTGTGGCGCCTTCAAGCACCACTACCACAGCATGGAAATCGGCGCCATGCGCGGCATGGCCAAGCATTCGCCTTGGCTGGCCACTTCGATGATGTTCGGATGGATGGCTTCGCTCGGCCTGCCGCTTCTGGCGGGCTTTGTCGCTGAACTCATGATGTTCTTGGCCCTGTGGCACTTCATCGCCGCAGAAGGCTGGAGCGTGCTTTGGATGGTTGGTCCGGCCTTTGTGCTGGCCATCACCGCTGCCTACTACTTGTGGTCGATGCAGCGCACCATCTTCGAAGGTGGCGAAGAAACGCAGCCTCCTGAGAGCCTCAAGGGCCAACCTGTGCCCGATATTGGCGACGCTGAGAAGTTGGCCATGGTCATCATGGCGGCTTTCACCATCCTCTTTGGTGTCATGCCGTGGATTGCGCTTGACATGATGAACGGATGGACCGTGGCGTTCTTTGAAACGCTCTTGATTCCAATTTTGACGGGAGGTGCCTGAAATGGAGCGAATTGAACCCTTTGGTGAAGGCTTTGTCCTCGCTCTTGCACCCGAATTCGTGCTCGTTATCGGTTTGTTCACCTTGATGATCGTGCCCAACATTGGCGACGCCAAGTTCCGCATTCCGTTGACGCAGATTCGTGTGCCTTGGCTACTCGGTGGTCGCCGAGGTAAACTCGACAGCGACCCTCGCCTCCCTGGTTTGTTTGCCACGGTGTTCTTCACCATCGCTTTCGGGTTGACAGCGATGTCCTTCGTCAACGGGATGATCAAGACGCAAATCGTCACGCCCAGCGGCACGGTGATGCTGCAAATCGATGAGTTCAGCCGCATGTTTGAGCTGATTTTCTTCGGTGCGCTCGCCCTTGCGAGCGCCGCCTCGGTGAACCGTATTCCTGCGACCAGCCGAGCCGACCGAAGTCTGAACGGGCTGTACAACAACCGACGTCAAGTCGACTTCTACATCCTGCTCATCACGACCGGTCTTGGCATGGCCGTGGTGGCCCTTGCTCAGGACCTGTTCATGTTGTTCATCGGCCTTGAACTGGCCTCGTTCTCCACCTATGTGCTGGTCTCCTTCATGAAGGAGAGCAAAGAAGGTACGGAGGCCGGTATGAAGTACTTCATCGTCGGTTCCGTGGCGTCCGGTGTTGGCCTGTACGGCTTGTCGTTGCTCTACCTCTGGTCGGGCTCGCTCCAGTTCGCTGACCTCTCGGTCGCCTTTGCTGAAAACGGCATGGAAGCCCTGCCACTCATCGCCTTGGGCATGTTGCTGGTCGGCTTTGGCTTCAAGGTCAGCGCCGCACCGTTCCACTTCGCTGCACCCGACGCTTACGCCGGTGCCACCGCCCCGGTCGCCGGTGTGCTCGCCACCGCTAGCAAGGCCATGGGTGTGCTCGGTTTGCTCCGCATTTTGCTGGTGGTCGCTTCACCCGAAGCAACAGATGGCTCCGCCGTTTGGCTCGTCGCCCTCGGCGTGCTCTCGGTCATCACGATGACCTGGGGCAACCTTGCGGCCCTCGGTTCCACCAATCCAAAGCGCATGCTCGCCTATTCCTCGGTCGCTCACGCCGGCTACATGCTCGCTGCCATCACGGCCATCGGAGCGCTGAACTGGGAGGATGGCCACATCGACATGAGCAACGATGCAGCGTTGGTGGTCGTCACTGCACTCATCTTCCACCTGACGGTCCTCGTTTGTTTCAAACTCGGTGCCTTCCTGGTGCTCTCGCTGCTCGAATCCGAGAAGGGCGGCCACACCCTCGAATCCCTTGGTGGTCTTGCCAAGCGAGACCCCTTCCTTGCCGTGGCCATGTTCATCTTCATGATGTCCTTGGCCGGTGTGCCGCCACTGTCTGGATTCGTATCCAAGTTGCTGGTCATCATGGGTATCGTCAAGGTCGCCTTGCTCGACGTCACCGTCAACAGTGACTTGGTCTTCAGCGACATTCACTGGGTTTGGTACCTCGCTTTGCTGATGGTCATTAACTCCGCCATCTCGGTGTTCTACTACCTCCGAGTTGGTTTGGTCATGTATTTCCATGAGCCAGAAGAAGGCCGAGAAGGCCCTCTGCCGAGGGGAACGCCCGTACGGTTCGCCATCATCGCCTGTCTCATCACGACGGTTTACTTCGGTGTGGGAGCAGGTCAGCTGATCGCGTTGTGCGAATCGGCAGCCAATGCGCTTGTTGGCGCATGGTGAGCCTCCGACGCTCTTCTTGTCCCTGTTTTGGGTGATGAGTTCAAGAAGGGTTGACCGCTGGGAGGAGCAGGTGAGACTGATTGGGTCGCAGATTTGAGGAAAAGGTGGACGTGGAAGAACTCGCCCGTCTTGAGAATCCCGAAAATGCAAGTGACGGTAAAATCCGTGTCAAAATGCCCAACAAGAAAGTCAACGAGATGTTCGCCTTGGCTTCGCAAATTCTCGGCGGTCGCCGCGTGACCGTGTTGTGCGAAGACGGTGAAACCCGAATGGCTCGTATCCCTGGAAAAATGCGCCGTCGGCAATGGGTTCGTGAAGGCGACTTGATCATCGTCTGGCCGTGGGATTTCCAAGATTCAAAGGCGGATGTCAAGCACCGCTACACAAAAACGCAGGCCATGTACCTCTCTCGAAAGGGTGTTTTGCCCGACGATGTTGACATGTTTGGCATGGGTGCCAACGTTGACGATGATGGCGAGCACGACGACCTCTTCGCTTCGGGCAGTATGGACGAAGAAGAGGCGGCCGCTGAGGATGATGCTGATGACGCCGACGACCTGTTCGCTGATGACGACGATGACGACTTGTTTGCCGACGACGGCGATGACGACCTGTTCG
>DAGF01000080.1 GCA_002495645.1 Euryarchaeota archaeon UBA549 | reverse complement strand
CCTGAGCATCGCGGAATAGTCTTCTTTGCCGTCCCATTCTTGGGCACGACGGTCGATCCTCGCCTTCTCCAAGGTGGTCTCAAAACCCCCCCAATCCTCAATGAGTTTGAGGCGGAAGGCGGCTTTTGGCGTGTAGCCGGGAAGGAAGTTACGCCACAAGAAGGGAATCCGTCCGGGTGTGACTTTGTTGACGATTTGGACAATCGAGGTGTTGCAGGTGGTCAACAAGGAGTGGTACCACTCCGGATTGACGGCCAAATCGTTGAGCTTCTTGATCATGCCAAACAGCAACTCCTTGTCTTTGCCGGGCGGTGTTATGGCTCGGAACATGTAATCCTTGTTGCCCCGTCCGTGTGTTCGCAAACCGGTCACGTCTCGCTCAAACCCAACCAGGAGGTAGAGTTCGTAAGCACGCCACATCCCATCCCACGGATGGTAGCGCTCGTTTTTCTCACGACGTGTTTCAAAGGAAAACGAAAGGCATGTCCCGTCGCCAAACTCGAAGGTTAGGTAGGTGTGAGCGAGGCCTTTGAGCGAGTGAAAATGGTCCACCATGAACCAAACATGCTTCAAATCATCAGCGTCAACTTCGACGTTCTCCACCCAGTTTTCATCGCGGTCTCGGGTGGTGCGCCAGGTAAAGTCACGAACCATGTGGAAGGTGATTTTTGAGCCTTCAACCGTGGCCGTGGTCAGGTGTTCGCAATCAGCCGCCCACTCCAGGTCAAGAGAGGGTTGAAGCGGCCGGATTCGAGTGTACCAGACGTAGACCAAACGAAGGACGACAAGAGCAACAAGGCCGCCGACAGCCATCAAGGTGTATCCAATCCAGTCCATCTACTCCCACCTGTGCCAAACGCTCCACTCTTGGTCCCACCAATCAACTTCACCACCGGGGTGCTGACGCCAGAGCACGCCTTGGTCGTCGAGGGTGGTCGGCAGACCTTGGGTGTCGGGGGAACCATCGGCCAACACCTGAGGCGTGGGCCCAATAGCAGGAAGTTCAAGCGCATCAGGTTCCTTGTTTCGCACCAAGACGACGAAGACCACGATGGAAACAAAGAGCGCCAAAACGCCAATGGAGAGCCAGCCAACGGATTCAGTTGGCGTGTCCATTCCAAGCGAGGACGAGGGGAGGCTTGCCGTCTCGTTGGCTGTCAAATCGTCTGCTGGAAGGCGAATGAGGTTGGCGCCTTCGGTGGAGGAGATCATCTTCTCGGTCACGACCTCGAGGGTGATGAGGTGGGCTCCAGCAGGAAGGGCCGAGCAATCAAAGCTGCTCCCGTTCGCCCCTTCTATGACCTGACCCTTCAGCGACCAAATTTTGGTCAACCCCGCTTCGGAGCGTCCGTCGTTGAGCAGCATACGCACCATGCAAGGCGTATCGGTGGCGTTTTGATGACCCGATACAGACAGCGTGAAATCCGGTGCAGGACGGTTGCTGATGGTGAAATTCAACGTGGTCTCGGCCGTTTGCCCGAGCCCGTTTCGGTAGGTTTCCTTGAGTTCGTACTCTCCGGCCGGCCACGATGAGCAATCCAACACCCCGTGGGTGTCCAAGACGCTGAAGGGAGCGCCGGTGAACGTTCGGACGCCTGTTTCACCGTAACGGGGACCTGTTTCGTCAGCGAATTCGCGAACGACCTCGCAGGTCTCACCCGTTTGGAGTCCATCGCCTGCATTGAGTTGAAGCGCCACCCGAGGCACGTCCAGCGAGGGCGTGAGCATGAAGGTTGGAAGCGGGTAGGAAGCGATGAAGTCCCCGTTTTCATCCAAGAAATCCAAACGGAGAACGTGTTCACCCTTTGACCATGCATCGTAGACAAGCGTGATGTTGGTTTGACCTTGGAAGGAGATTTCCTGCGTCTCAAGGACTTCTCGCTCCTTGTGCAGGCCTCGCAACTTGACGATGAGGTCGTTGGACGTCGCCGTTGAATTGAGGACGACGACAACGCGAACAGCATCGATATCGCCGTCTTGGTTGGTGTCAATGGTATCGTTTCGCAAGGCGAGCAGGGTCAAGCCTTCCTCGGCCAGTTGCTCCTCCGTGCTCAGTTCAGCACCGGCCGGCAACGGCAACAAGAGGCAGACCATCAGCAGGCCGACGAGGACCGTTGGCAGGCGATTGCTGGTCTCACGCATCGGCATCACCTTCCGGTGCTACAGGCAAGGGCGGCAATTGGTCCAAAGGAATCAGTTCGGGAACCGGTTCACCGATGCCCGGGGCGTTCATGAGTTCGATTTCCTTCTCCTGCATCAATTGCTCAAACATGGCGCTTCGGCGACGGCTTCCGCGCACAAAGAAAGCGGCGATGGCACCGAGCAGGAAACCAGCGGTGATGACCGCATAGGTCAACCACGAAGCAGCCGGGTCTTCGCCCATGATAGCGATGGCTGCAGCAAATTCACCGTAGGTGTTGGACCAACCGTCTCCATTTTGGTCGGGGCACCCCTGAACGTCTCTCGTAGAGGACCCTGCCTCGTTTGGACAGTCGTCCCGGAAAGCACCCAGTGGAAGGTCGCCAAACCCGTCTTCATCCGAATCCATCCACTGCAGTGATTCGGTGGGGAAGGCGTCGCCCATGCCAAACGGATGGGCGGGCCAAGCATCGGTCGGGTCGGACCAGCCATCGCCATCGGTGTCGCGGCAACCCAATCGGTCCAGGAGTGAGGTCCCACGCATTTCGGGACACGCATCGCCTTGATGACCGGCCAGACGGTCTCCGAAACCATCGCCGTCGGAATCTCGCCATTGTGTCGGCTCGTGAATGAAGGCATCGCCGAGGTCCGACCAACCATCGCCGTCGGTGTCCTTGCAGCCCCAGCGATCGCCCCCAGCAGAGGGACCCACTGATGTTCCGGCAACCGACGGACAGACATCGGCCGTGGTACCTCGAGGGTTGTCGCCTCGCCCATCACCGTCAGCATCGTGCCATTGGGTTGGGTCATCGGGCCAAGCATCGCCTGAACCTCCTGGGCTGGCCAGCCAGTAGGGCGTTGGGTCGGACCAGCCATCGCCATCAGCATCAGGGCAGCCCCATCGGTCAAACGTGGATTCTCCCATGGTGGTTCGGCAACCGTCCGGACGATAGGATGACCTCCATGTTTGCCCGTCGAAATACTCCTCGTTATCGCCATAACCGTCATCATCGGTGTCGTGCCATTGAGATGGGTCATCGGGGAAGGCGTCGGCGAAGCCAGCAGGATGAGCAATCCAGAGTTCGGTTGGGTCTGAATACCCGTCCCGGTCAACGTCTCGACAGCCTAAACGGTCAAATCGGCTGATCCATCCTGAATCGACCTCCTCGGGTGTTGAATCAATGCAGACATCCCCCTCAAATCCGGTGAGATTATCGCCGTAACCGTCCCCATCGGAATCCCTGAACTGAGAGGGGACGAAGGGAAAGTCATCAATTTGGGTGGCGCCGTAGGTTTGGTTATCGCCCCAGCCATCGCCATCGGTGTCGCGCCATTGCGTCGGATTGACCGGGAAATCATCAATTCGCTGTGCGCCGAGGCTTTGGTTATCGCCCCAACCGTCTCGGTCGGTGTCCAACCACTGCGTGGGCTCGAGCGGGAAGGCATCGGAGCCGTTGTCAATGGTCCAGTTTTCATCCCCGTCGGAGAAGGTGTCCATATCGGTGTCAACGCAACCGTAGCGGTCTGCTGTGGAGAAGCCTCGGATGAAGGGGCAAGCATCGGGTTGGGTCGCATTGTCAACAAATTGCCCGATGCCCCAAAGCAACCGAGTGTCGTTGAGAGAAGCGTCATCCCAGTTGTCGCCGAAGCCGTCCTCATCGGTGTCGTTCCACTGCGAGGCGTCGTAAGCGAAGGCGTCGGCCTTACCAGCTGGGTGGGCAAACCAAGCCTCGTAGCCGTTCAAGCCGCCGGGATCGGGGTCGGAATACGAATCCCCGTCGGAGTCAACGCAACCAAAGCGGTCGGAAGTGGAGTAGCCTCGGCTGAATTGGCAGTGGTCGCCCTGATAGCCCTCTAGGTTGTCTCCGTAGCCATCGTTATCGGAATCCAACCATTGTGAGGATTCACTTGCAAAGGCATCTGCGCCGTTTTGGACGCCCCATCCGCTATCGGGGTCCGACCAGCCATCACCGTCCGAATCGGTGCAACCTTTGCGGTCGTTGGTGGAGGTTCCAATCTCGTTGGTGCAGTCGTCTTCGGTATCGATAAAGCCGTCTTCGTCCGAATCTCGGTTGGTCTTGTCGATGGAGGGCGTGAGTGTGTAATCGAAACCGTCATGGCACCACGAATCTTTACCCTCTACTTTGAGCAGGATTTCACCCGCTGTGGAAAGCGTGGCTGAAAGTGTGGATGAGGGAGAGCCATCATCAACGTTTTGAGAAACGGAGCCCATGGTGAAGATACCTTCCCATCCATCACCGGGGCACCACCACGCCGCATTGCTCATGCTTCCAGAAAAGGTGACTTGTACAATATCGCCCTTTTTCCCTTGTATTTTCCAGTAGTCTTGTTTGTCGGTCGGCGAGCATCCGTTGGGGTCGCAAACATAGCCACTGGACGACACACCATCGGTCAAACCGTTGGCGCTCGCAGGGGAATCGTCAGCACTGGCCACGGGCAAATGAAGCAGCGCGAGGCCGAGGAGAAGCACGATGGCGACTCGACCGGCCATGTGCGCTGATGGGCATTCGGATTATCAAGCGAACGCCTGCGTTCGTCTCGTGGTTTCAGCCTTATCGGTGCTTTCCTAGGCATTGGCGAAGACAACTTTCGAGGTCGTTGTGCTGGAACACATAGCCGCTCTCAAGAAGGCGATTTGGAAACACCCGCTGGCCGTCGAGCACCAAGGCTTGGGCCATTTCTCCAAGCATCAATTTCAGCATGAAACCCGGAGCAGGTGCGAAGGCTGGACGGCGCAAAACGCGCCCCAATACCTTGGCGTACTGCTTTTGCGTGACCGGTTCGGGCGCTGTGAAATTGTAAGCGCCTTCACAAGATTCGTTCATCATCAGGTGATAGGTGGCGTAAATTTGGTCGTCCAAGGAGATCCAAGAATAGTATTGGCGACCACCACCTGCTGGGCCACCGGCACCAAGTTTTGCCGGCAGCAGAAGCTTTTGCAACGCACCGCCCATCGGCGTCGTGACAATGCCGGTTCGAATCCATGCGGTTCGGATGCCTGCTTCTTTGGCTGCGGCACCAGCGGCTTCCCAGTTCAAGCAGGTTGTGGCCAAGAAGTTCTCGCCGGGAGCAGAATTCTCGGTCAGTTTTTCCTCGCCTCTGTTGCCGTAAATACCGACTGCTGAAGCACACAAGAAGGTCTTCGGTGGTTGTTCAAGACGGTCAAACAGGTCAACTAGTTGCTTGGTCGGCACCGTTCGGCTGGACTCGATGAGGGCTTTTCGCTTGGCGTTCCATCGCTTATCACCAATCCCTGCGCCAGCGAGGTGAATGACCGTGTCAAAGCCTTCCATGCTCCCCTCCAACACTTCACCCGTTTGGTCGTTCCAAACGACGCAAGCCTCGTGTTGCACATCCGAGGGCAATTTGGTCGAGGGTCGGACAAGTCGAGTAACATCATGCCCTGCGGCTTGGAGAAAGGCCGTGAGCTGCATGCCAATCAGGCCGGTTGAGCCGCTGATGAGGACCTTTTGTTTGGGTTGGTCAGCGTACATGGCAATACGTTTCAGGTCTTCTTGCACCCGAAGCGTGCGGTAAGCAAACATCTGCTTCATGCGCCCCTTCACCGTGAAGGGTGCTGTCCAGAAGGTCAGCGGATGAAAGGGCAGTTTCCAATGAATCGTGTCGCGGATTTCGCTGGTCCCACTTCCCGTTGACACGAAGCGGTGCTCATGGTCCCAGGCCCCGAACGGCCCCTTCTCCATCACGTCGTTGAACACCTCGCCGGGCACCACATCGTAATGACGAGCGACCCACATGGGGCGTAGCGGCCCGAGTTGAACACGGAACTTCGTCTTGGCCTCGTTCACCAGGGCGCCTGCTTGTATCGGACGGATGCCTTCCCACTCGGGCATGATGCGACGGAAGGCACCAGGGCTGTCGTACCACGCCCAAACATCCTCCACCGCAGCATCGTAAGCAGCAACGTGTTGGTAGACGGGCATGAAAAATCCTCACTGGTGGGCTGAGTAGAACGATGGACCTGAGCCGAGAGCCGTGGAGGGTTCGCTCAGCGCGTTGTATTTCTCAACGTAGCCCTTGGTCTTGAATTTCCGAGCGGTGGAGGCGCTTGTCATGCAGCGAATCTTTCCATACACGGCCCGTTCAGTCCAGCCTCTGTCAAACTTGCCCATCACCCATCCGATACCGGTGTAGGAATTGGGGTCACGGCCATCAAGCGCCCATTTGTCGTTGAGGACGATCATCCATTCCATGGCCGTTTCGGGGTCTGGTGACCATTCGAGAATTTTCTTCCCCCACAACATGCGGAGGTAATTGTGGATGATGCCCTCATGACGGAGTTGGTTTTGTGCTGCGTTCCAAAGCGGGTCGTGGGTTGAAGCCGTCTCAAGTTCCTCGAGCGTGTAAAGGTAAGGTCGCTCGTCATCGGCGTGTTCGCCAAGTGTGGTTTTTGCCCACTCGGGGAGCGATTCGTATTCTGTGTGGTTCTCCACCATGGCGCAATGGATGAAGCCGATATCTCGCCACGTGATGATTTGGTCGAGGAAGGCCTCGACGGGTTCGGGCAAGCCCCACCAGCCTCGACGACGACCGTCGTTGGGGGGGTTGACCATGCTCACATCCCACCGGTGGTGGGTGAAGATGTCGTACAAAATAGCGTGGACACTGACATGGCCAAAATGGAGCCAAGGTGAAAGACCGCTCGCCCCTCGTTCTTGAGGTTCATTCCGTTTTTCATGATAGGCTTGCAAGCGGTCAGCGAAGAATTCCTTCCAACGACGTCGGCCCTCGACATAGCCTCCACGCTTCCCGATAACAGGGTGGACATCGTGGTCAATTCGGAGCGTGGAAAGGGCCTCCCGGCCGATGTCTCCACCTTCGGAAACTCGCCAAAGGAACTCGTAGGGCGTCATTGGTGTATTTGTTTGAGCAAAGATGGCTTTGGCCACAGCCATGTCAAAATCAGGCAGGTTTGTTGCCAACTCGAGTGGTCGACGATGGGGGAATTCGTGCATGTGCTCGCGAATGGTTTTGTGCAAGTGCCGGCGGAGGGAATAGGCCGTGGAGAAATCCCTGCCTTGAGCCCGCATGGCCATGAATCCGTTTGAATCAACAACGTGAATTTCGCACGGGATGACCGAGAGCGCAATATCAAGCACATGTTTTGGATAGTAGGTCGGATAGTCATCGATCACGCAAATACGAGCATGCTCCAACCATGCTTTGAGAAGTCCCGATGCTTCCTTTCGCTTGGTTTCCACGTAGGGAATGTAGGTGACATTGCTGCCAGAAAAAGCAGTTCGGTTGTCCACCATGCCCTGGAGAACAAAGGTCGAGATTCGGTCGTTGGCCCAGCGGTGTTGAAGGGCAAGACATTCAATGACCACCAAAGGAAGGTCGTGTTCTTTGGCCAAACCAATGGCGTGCTGAAGAGCGTGGTTCCACTGCGCCCGACGTGCAGTGGTCATCCAGTAAACCACCACATCACCGTTCTCGTTGGGTACGCCATGGATTTGAACACGGCTGCTGGGAATCATCAACGCTCACCCCCCGGGCGGAGCGAAGAGGACATGCTGGTGCGGTAGACCGCATAAGGCGTCTTGCGATGAGTTAAACCAGAATGGTTCCGAAGAACGATGCGGTCGGTCAACCCGTCAACAGCCAACTGCTGCATGGTTTCTGAAACCCAATCCACGCCCCCAAGTTCGGTCAAGGAGAACCACGTCGTGGATGAGATTTCGTCGGTGGCAGCGGGGTGATGGTGGCCTTCGACATGAACATCATAACACAAAAACACCGCTGGGTGGTCCTTGCGCAACGCTGTGCGCACGCCCACCAGCCCCATGACGGAGCCCGAGTAGCCGGTTTCTTCGTGGAGTTCTCGCAACGCTGCTGCTTCAGGGCTCTCTCCCGGATCGACATGGCCCTTGGGCAGACCCCACTTTCCTTGGTAGGTTCCAGAGGCTTCCTGAACAAGGAGAATTTTGCCATCTTGAACAACCCTGGCTGCCACCCCAAGGTCACATAGTAATGAAGGCATAAGTAGCATTCACACGACCGAGTATATCAAGAGCGGTTTACGCCCTAGGAAGGAAAAGACGAGTGTTTATATACAAACTCAACAGATTTTGTAACATGGAAAGCCCACCAATTATCTCTAAAGACAACGCTCCCGATGCCGATGCCGTATTGCCCACGGAATTCGGCGATTTTCGCATCCGAGCCTTCCGTGACCCCGTTGGCGGTGAAGAACACTGCGTGTTGTATTTGGGTGACCTGAGCGTCGGTTCTCCGCTCGTGCGCATTCACTCCGAGTGCCTAACAGGGGACGCATTTCACTCCAAGCGCTGCGATTGCGGCCCACAGCTCCATGCCTCGATGAAAGCCATCCAAGCCCGCGGACAAGGCGCCATCGCCTACATGCGTCAGGAAGGAAGAGGCATTGGGCTGTACGCCAAGATGCAGGCCTACGCACTCCAGGACGCCGGCCTTGACACCCTTGACGCCAACCTCGCCCTCGGCCTTCCCGCTGACGCACGGAAGTACGATTTCGCAGCTGAGATGCTCTACACCATGGGCGTCTCATCCGTGGAATTGGCCACAAACAATCCCGACAAGCGGAACCAACTCATGGACCATGGTATCGAGGTGTCCAATCGCATCCCCATCATCGTCGGCCAGTGTGCCCAAAACCGCCACTACATGCAAACGAAAGGGGCCCGGATGGGCCACATCCTCCCCAACTGAGGCCTGAATATGAAAGTCAACATCGTCGGCCAACAAGCGCCCAGTTTCGCTCTTGAAAACGAAGAAGGAGAGGTCTTTGACAGCACGTCCCTCGACGGGACATGGCGCATTGTGTTCTTCTACTCCCGTAACAATTCTCCGACCTGCAAGAGAGGTTGCTTGACCTTCAAGGAACAGCACGATTTGTTCGCTTCCGTGGGTTGCTCCATTGTCGGAATCGGCCCGGGGACGCGAGAAGAATTGGCGGGATTCAAGGCCTCGCTCGGCGACCTGCCGTTTCCTTTGCTGGCTGACCCCGAGCGAACGGTGGGCAAGCAATTCAACGTGCCCCTTCATCTCGGTCAATTCCCTGCGAAATCCTCGTTCTTGATTGGCCCCGATAACACCATTCGCTATGTCTACGACTGGTTGTTCCGCCCTCGCCGACACGTTGCCAGGATTTTGGCCGACATCTCCAAAGTCAGAGGTGATGATTGATGTGGGATGAACTGCTCCTCGAAGCAGGCTTGAACGAGCGTGAAGTTCGCTCCATCATGATCCTCGGCTCTCGCCCCAAAATGAAAGCCTCTGAACTCGCCAAGGAGTTGAACACCACCCGACTGGACGCCTACAATAGCCTCTCCCGACTCCAAGAAATGGGCATTGTAACGGCAACGGCCGACCGACCCATGCTCTTTTCCAGCCTGCGTATCAACGAGGCAATGGAACACATCATCCAATCACGAAAACAACAACTCGACCGCCTCGTCAATGGGTTTGAGGAGTTATCCAAAGGCATCACAGAGACCGATGCATCCTACGAGAAACAACGCCGGGATATTGACGACCCTCGCTTCGCCGTCCTCAAAGAGAGGTCGCACATCTACAACCGACTCCAAAAGATGGCCAACGAAGCCGAGGAGCGGTTGATCCTTTTGCTGGGTCAATTCGGCATCCTTCACCTCTGCCGAAGTCCTGACGCTTTGGAAGCGGTCAACACCGCTGCCGTCCGAGGCGTTGTGGTCCAAATCATCACCCACCTTGACGGACGAACCCTGCGTTTCTTTGACCAACTTGACAGCAGCATCGATGTTCGGCACTCCGATGAACTCGATTCGCTGGGTTTTGTTCAAGACCAGGCCGAGGTCATTCAATACCTCAACATCGAAGACAACCCGGTCGGACGAGGCAAGGAAGACGCTGCTCTCATCATTGAGTCCGGACCCTTCACGCAGGCACACCTTCACCTCATCGATGCCATCTGGGAAGGCGCTGTTCCGTTGGCAACCGCCCGTGCTCGGTTCACGGAGAACCAAATCAACGACCCATTGCGATTGACGATCGGTGAAGGCTCCTTCCTGAAGAACGTCTCCGTCGCCCTCGGGTTTGACGGTCAACTCCCCGAGGAAGACACCCCGTTTGACCCCGAGGCCTTCTTTGCTGCGGGGAATGAAGTCAACGAAGCCCGAATGCGATTGACCGAAGGGAAACTCTCGAACCTCAAGGTCTTGGGCATTGATATCAGTCGGATGCTGCGCCAAATCGGTAACCGTGTTGGCCAGGAAATCGCTTTCTCACTCCGTTCTATAGAAAATGACATCGAGTTCCTTGACGAGATGATGGACTGGTGGGAGCACGCCGGTCTCGGCTTGCTTCAGTACGATGTCGACCCCCAATTCCATGTCGTCGTCGGCTTGAATCATCCACCGGTTGAGGACCCTGACGCCCTACCGATGTGGGAGATGGATGACGGCATCATCGAAGGTGCGCTCTCAACCCGCTTTGCCAAAGAAGCAAATGTCGTCATTCAGCGCATTGATGGAAATGGCGACAAAGACGACCTGTGGCGCTACCTCATTCACCGCCATGAACTGAACACCATTGAACTGGTCGATTGAGCGGGTGACGCCATGAAACTCGTCACCTTCTTGCGGTTCTTCCGGCAAATCAAGGGCAAAAAGCCGGTTGATATCGACGCCATCCAATCCATGGGCCTGCTGGCGGTCAAGCTCGGCCAGATTTTCGCCCTCCGTCCAGATTTGGTTGACCCACAACGTTGCATTGAGCTCCAGCGATTGTACAGCCGAGCCGCTACCATTCCAGAGGAAGACACGCAAAAACTCCTGAAACGCTTTGCACCAGCGGATTTTCTCGACCAATTCCAGCATTTTGAGCCAAATCCATTCGCCGCAGCGAGCATCGGCCAAATCCATCGCGCCGTACTCAAAGACGGCACCAAGGTCGTGGTCAAGATCATCAAAGCAGATTTTGAGGCGTCCTTCCGAAGAGATGTTCGCCGAATGAAGCGATGGATTCGCATGGGCCTGTTTTTCAACCCCCGTCTGCGCAAGGTAGGCAACCCGATTGGCCTCCTGGCGCACATCGAGGATTACACCCTGCGGGAACTGAACCTTCTGAACGAAATTGATGGTCGAAACCAACTCATCGCCAAATCCAAGGCGATTGAGGCGCACTTTCCCATGCCCAAACTTAAATTTCCAAAAATGTGGGAGGAACTGTCCAACCAGCACATACTGGTGATGGAGGAAATCACCCACCCCACGCTGGAAAAGCATCTCGAAAACAACACCCTTACGTGGCCGGACATGCTCGAACTCTTCCGAATCCATGGAGCCTTTATGTTCGGTCTTGGAACTTTTCACGGCGACCTCCACCCCGGTAATGCAATGATGGACGACGAAGGAAACTTCCATTTCATTGACACCGGAGCCATTTGCAACGCTCCAGAACATGTTCGCAATGCTTTGTTTGGATTCTTCTATTTCCTCGCCAAGGGCGACCTGCAGAACGCCTTTGATGCCATGCTCACCATGGCCGCCGTTCGACCGGAAGGGAAAACGCTCCAGACATACTACGACTCGATGACCGAACTCTACGATGGCTTTGTCGGGACCTCGGTCAGTGAGGTCTCGTTGACCGAGCAGATGATGAAGACCGTCAAAGCCGCTGTTCTCGCAGGCTGCGCTTTTGGTGAGGAGGCGTTTCCCATCATTCGTTCCCTGATGTACATGGACGGCATGGTGCTCAAAGGCCATCCCGATGTGGATTTGATCAGTTCGATGGGACCGTATTTGGATGAGTTCTCCGTTTTGATTGACCCGAACAGCATCGTACAAACCGGTTCTTGAGATGTTATTTTTTGGGATTTTTTTAGGACATAAACCGCCCTTTATATGCTCAATGAGCAAGAGACGGATATGGCAGGAAGCGCGCGTCCAAAAGTTGCAATCATCGGTGCAGGTCCGGGCGGATTAGCCTCGGCATTGTTGCTCGGAAAATCGGGCGTGGACGTCACCGTGTTTGAGCGCTCATCGTCCGTCGGTGGACGCAACAAAGTGTTCGACCGGGAGGGCTTCAAATTTGACTTGGGCCCGACCTTTTTCCACTACCCCGAAGTGATTGAAGACATCTTCAAGGCCGTCGGCATGGACGCCCACGAAGAGTTGAACCTGCACCGACTTGACATGAACTACCGGCTTATCTTCGGCCAAGGCGGTCAACTGGACTGCACCAGCGACCTCGACCAAATGACCGAACGCATCAGGGAGCTCTCCGGCGACAACAACGCCGACGCCTTCCGACGTTACGTGGCCGACAATCGCCTCAAACTCGAGAAGTCCAAGGCGTGTCTCCAAGAGCCATGGTACGGTCCAACCGACCTCCTGTCCAAGCGCGCCATGCGAGTCTCAAGCGTGCTTCGACCCCATCGCTCGGTGGCGGGCGACCTGATGAAACTCTTCGATGACGACCGGTTGATGCTGGCCATGTCCTTCCAAACCAAGTACCTCGGTATGTCGCCGTTCAACTGCCCCAGCCTCTTCACCATGCTCGCGTTCCTCGAGTACGAATACGGTATTTTCCACCCCATGGGCGGACTGGGCAGCGTCAGTGAACGCATGGCCTCCATCGCCAAAGACCTCGGTGTGACCTTCCGAATGAACGAAGCCGTTGAATCCGTCATCATGGACGGCAAGACCATCAAAGGCGTGCGCACCTCAGAAGGCGAGTTCTTCGCCGACAAGGTCGTGATGAACGCCGACTTTGCCAACGGCATGACGCAATTGTTCCCCGACACCGTTCGTAAGAAGTGGAGCAACAAAAAACTGGACAAGAAAAAGTACTCCTGCTCGACTTTCATGATTTACCTCGGCATTGACAAGGTCTACGAAGACCTCCCTCACCACCAAATCTACGCCTCTTCGAATTACGAACAAAATCTTGAGGACATTGAGAAGAACCACAAATTGACCTGGGATGACCCCTCGGTTTACGTTCAAAACGCCTGCGTGGTCGACCCAAGTTTGGCACCCGAGGGTTGCTCAACGGTGTACGCTCTCGTCCCGGTATCCCACATTCACGAGAACATTGACTGGGACAAAGAAAAAGACGCTTACCGCGACCGTGTGCTTGAGCAAATTGAAGCCAAGCTCGGCTTCGAGAACCTCCGAGACCACATCGTGACCGAGATGATCATCACCCCCGAGGACTGGGGCGACCACTGCTATCGTGGAGCCGTGTTCAATCTCGCACACGGCCTCGACCAAATGCTCTGGCGACGACCCAAGAACCAGTTCGACGAGATCAACAACCTCTACCTCGTCGGCGGTGGAACCCACCCCGGAAGCGGATTGCCCGTGATTTACGAATCGGCTCGAATCAGCAGCAAATTGCTCCTTGACAGCCTCGGCATCATCCCCGATTGGAACGGTGTTGACACGTGGTTCGAGAGTCGTAAGCGCTCCAAGCAAGGCCGTGCCGCACTGAACAAAACCTCAAAAGAACCGTCCAGCGGAACACCAACATCTGCGTGAGGGTTTACGATGGAGCAGCGCGACCTTGACCGGGCTTACGCCTATTGCGAAACGGTCTGTCGCAACGCCTCGACAACGTTCTATTCCTCATTTAGCGCCCTTCAGCCCGACAAGCGGCGAGCGGTTCACGCCGTCTATGCTCTCTGCCGATGGGTGGATGACATCGTCGATGGAGATGAAGAGCCAACCATCCTCGAAACTCCCGAATTGCGACTGGCCACCGATGAGCGTCAGCGAATCGTTTCTGAAATTCATGCTGGCGCCTCGCCCTCGCTCTCCTCAGACGAGCACCGAAGGCGCATGATGGCCCTTGTGGACATTCGCCTCAAACTCCACGCCGCCAGTGAACATAACATCACGGTTGACGACCATCCCATCTTTATTGCACTCCAAGACGTCTTTGAGCGCTACACCATCAAGCTCAATGATTTTGAAACCGTCATTGAAGGAATGGAGGATGACCTCTACCCCGTGGCCAACAAAACATGGGACGAACTTCGCTCCTACTGCTACAAGGTCGCTTCTGCTGTCGGCCTCATTTTGATCGAAATCTATGGCTACGAAGACCGAGCAGCCCGACTCCACGCCATTGACCTCGGCATCCAAATGCAACTTATCAACGTCTTGCGAGACATCAACGAGGACATGGAACGGGGCCGTATTTACCTCCCACTTGACATCTTGGCGTCCCACAACATCACGACCGAAATGTTGCGCTCTGGCAACATTGCCAACACCCTGGCGTGGAAGGGCTTCATCGTAGAATATGTCGAGGTCATCAAGCGCCATCAGTCTTCAGCTAACCAGTTGTTTGGCTACTTGGACGGGCGAGCACGGGTGCAACCTGAAATCATGGCGGATGCCTACACCTCAATTCTCAACGAAATCGTTCGACGCTCTGGCGATGTCTTCACACATCCCGTGCGCTTGTCCACCCTGCGCAAAGCCTTGCTTGGTGTTCGACTGAGTCTGCGAAAACTCCGAGCCCGCATCTTTGCTTGAAGCGCCTCATTGCATGATAGGCGCCATGGTGCCGAATTCCTCGAGCAGGCTTGGTCCTGCAGCGAGATAGTACACAGCGCCGCGCCCGTCTCTGGAGTCCTCGGCGCTCGCGCCTTCCTTCGTGGTGCATTCCCCTGTGCAACCGTCGGCAAAGGCAACGTAAACGCGCCCTTCACGGTCAATGTGAAGGTCGTTGAAATCAAGCAGATTGCGGTTTGAGCCTCCGATGTCTCGGCAATCACCCGAATTCAAGCAAATGGAACCTCGCTGAACGGGATCGTCGGTCACTCGGTAGGTGTGGAAGATGGGCTCGTCATCGAGGGCGTTCAGGCTGTAGGTGATGTAGAGGTGGTACGTGGCGTTGTTGGGAGCGTAGTGAGCGTTGCCGTCCCACGGGTTGCCATCGATGTCGGATTGATTGAGCATCTCGCTGTTTTCGCTGCCCAAATAGGTGATGGCGATACGACCGGGGTCGCCCGCATCGGTTTGAGGGAACACCGACGAAATCACGCCGGCTGGAGAAATCCGGATGCTTTCTTGTTCCCATGTTTCTCCTGAATCGGTCGAGCGCGACATGTAGACGCCTTCGTCAGCCCCCGTCCACACGTGGTACGCATTGGAGGCGGTGTCGGTGGAGACCTCGGAATTCTTGCGGGGATTTGGGGTGTTCACGTCCTCGCCCATGGTTCGCTCAAACCACGAAAAGCCGTTGTCCTTGGAGACGATGACCGTGGGTGTAGCGACACGAGGCGTGACGTAAACGGTGCCGTCAGGGGCTGTGGAAATGGCGCCGTGTAAGCCTCCGTTGGTGGTGGCGAGGCCAATGATTTGACCGCCTGTCTCAAAGGTTGCACCGCCGTCATAACTGGTGAAGCAGAAGATACCGGCCAATTTGTTGTAGCAGTAATACACGGCCGTTTCATAGAAACTGCTTGTGATTTGACCCACCAAACCGTAGCCGCTGCTGGTCCACGGGCCACTGGCCAGTTTGATGTGGTCGTTGAGGGGCGTGGTCCCAGAGTCGTGGGGGTTGCCCATCCAGGTCTCACCATCGTCATCGCTCCAGCAAATCCACGATGTCTCAAGACCGATCATCTGGACGCCAAAGACGCGGTCGGTGATGGGGTCAACCCAACCATAGGGGTCACTGGTGGTGGGTGAACACATGACGGGGTCTTGGGTTTCCTCCCATGTCGCACCGCCATCGCACGAACGCATCACCTTCTCCATGGCGATGAAGAAAATACAGCCGCTCGAGGTGATGCCGATGCTGGGCTCTTTGCCTGTTTCACCAACATCACTGAACTGGAAGGTCATGTCAACGAGAGGCATGTCAACGGGTTGCCCGTAGCGGTCAGTGACGAAGACCCGAGTATCGGTCGGCTCTTCTTCAACCACAGGAGGGACCGCCGTTTCTTCACCGAAACATCCCGAAAGCGAGAGGGTGACGACCATCACCGAAAGAAAGAGCGCTCGTCCCTGCATGGTGCGGGGACCCTAACCCCTCATAATGACCTTACGCTCACGGTATCATCAGCCTTCAAACAGCGAGGCATAGATGGCTTCGTAGGCTTCGGCGTTGTGCTCATAGGTGAATCGGTCGAGCACACGCTGACGACCTTTCTCCATCTGTGAGGTCCGTTCTTCCGGGTGGTCCAAGCAGCGGTTGACGGCCCTTGCCAAGTCCTCGTGGTCGCCGCAAGCAAACAAGCCACCGACCTCTTCATCGATCATCTCCGTCAGTGGAGCTTGGTCGACCGTGACCACGGGGGTGCCACTGGCCAAGGCTTCGAGTGGAATCAAGCCTTGACCCTCGTAATAGGAGGGGTAAATCACGAGGTCGGCCGACCGGAAATGCAAGGCGAGTTGCTCAAAACTCATCCCTGGTTGAATGTGAACGGCATGGGCGATGCCCAAGCGTTTCGCTTGCCTCAAGAGCGTCTTGCGCATGTGGCCGCGTCCGATGATGACCAGCCGAGCACCGGGGTGTTGCTTCAGAATGGAGGGCATGGACCTCAGGAGGGTACGATGGCCTTTGCGTGCGACCAGCCGGCCAACGGCCAAGAGCAGGGGCGTTTCGGTGTCCGGACGTCCCGTCAAAGCCGCTTCGTCTGCCGCATCGTAGGATTTTCGAAGGGCCTCGTAGGCGAGTTGTTCCTCCTCATGGTCGTGGTTCATGGGACGGAACACCTTGTGGTCCACGCCGTAGAGCACCGTTTCGCACACCCAATCTTCGGGTGGCTTGTACCACTGCTCAAATTCTCTGCGCGTTGACTGCGAAATAGCCACGGAAACGCTGGAATGCTCCACACCCGCTTGCTCGTACTTGGCGTAATAGCCGCCCGTCAAAAGAATGGCCAAATCGTTCGGGTTCTTCCACGTCGCAGCCTCGTTGTGGCGTGCGGCCAGTTTCATACCCTCACGCTCGCCAATCCAACTGCCGTTGAGGGCGGAGACCACCGGTGCGATGTTCTCCTCCACCCAGAGGTATTCCTTGGCCGTCCAACTGACCAGCGGGAGCAAGGTGTGAACCACATCCACAGGTTTGACCTGGTGAAGGCGGCGAAGTTCGGTCAGGGCGTGCTTTCCATAGGAACGGGTGAAGGCCATGGGGGCCTTGAGCCAAGGAACGTGTAAGACAGACACACCCGGTTGTTGAGGCGTGGCTTGTTTGTGGGTACGCGTGATGACGGTTACATCGTGTCCGCGCTGGGCGAGATGACCTGCCAAATGGTAGACCACCGAGCCAATGCCTCCCCAGCGAGGAGGATACTCGCCCGAGACCATGGCAATGTGCATGCTGAGAACCACAAGGAACCTGCATTTGAATGTCATTGAGTCCGGTGAGTGGATACTCACGCTTTGAGCCAAACCTTTGAAGGTCAATCCTCGGGTGGAAGCGACATGGGCGATGTGCTACCGGTGTCCGTCACCGTGATTTTGCCAACCCGAAACGAAGAGGAAGCCTTGGGGCCGACCATCGACGCCATCCCTAGGGGATGGTGCGAGGACCTCGAAATTATGATCGTTGATGGAAACTCATCCGACCGCACCCGAGAAATCGCTCTCGAAAAGGACATTCGCGTGCATTTGGAGCCTCGTAAGGGCTACGGCCGAGCCTATCGTACGGGCTTTGATGTCGCCAAGAACGACATCATCGTCACCATGGACGCCGACTGCACCTACCCTGCTGAATTGGTGCCCGAACTGGTCAAGCGACTGCTTGACGACGACCTTGACTTCATCACCTGCGACCGGTTAACGCTGGCCGAAGACGGTTCCATGTCGGGCCTGCACGGGTTTGGAAACTGGGTGCTCTCGTTCACGGCTCGTATGCTGTTTTGGTACGGCATCAAGGACTCCCAAACGGGCATGTGGGTCTTCCGAAAGTCCATCTTTGACAACGAGAAAATGCGCCCCACCAACGACGGCATGCCGCTGAGTGAAGAAATCAAAATCCTCGCTCGACGACACCTTGGCAAGAAAAAGGCCATCGAAATCTCCGTGCCTTACCGGCCTCGCGTTGGCGAAGCCGAAATTCACACCTGGGGCGACGGATGGAAGAACCTGAGGTTCCTCTTCCTTCGCCGATTTGGTCTTCACCGAACCCGAACCCCTTGGGGTGGGCTCGACAGCAACCCTGATTCAACCAAAAACAACCTGCCCGAACAAGCCTGAGTGGTCTGTCCATGGAGTTTTGGCACAACCGTTGGGAAACCGAGCAAATCGGTTGGCACCGCTCCGAGTTCAACGACATGTTGCTCAAACACTGGGCGAGCCTTGGACTGGAGGCAGAAACGGAGGTTCTCGTCCCTCTTTGCGGGAAATCCCTCGACATGGTGTGGCTGGCCCAACAAGGCCATCGCATCGTCGGTTTGGAGCTGGTGGACAAAGCGGTGCAGTCCTTCTTTGAGGAAGGCGGCATGACCCCTGAAAAAGACATAATGGAAGGCCATCAACGCTACGTGTGCCCTCCATTCACCCTCATTCAAGGCGATCTCTTTGCGCTTGAAGAGCACACCGTCCAAGCCGATGCTTGGTACGACCGTGCGGCGATGATCGCCCTTCCTGCGAACATGAGAGATGCCTATGTTGAACAACTCCGCCGGCAAACAAAATCCGGTGCCGTCGGCCTGCTCATCACCTACGCCTACCCCCAACACGAGATGGAAGGGCCGCCATTCGCTCTCCACGATGAAGACGTGAAGCGTTTCTTCTCGGATGGTTTTGAGGTTGAGCACCTCGAGGGGATAGAACTGGAGGATGAGCGAGAAAGAGGTCTTTCGAGCATCACCCTGAGCGTGTTCAAAATCACTCGGATTTGAGGCAAAGGCCACCCGATTCAGCAGGCCGTATCCGGTCAATCGAGGTCGAGATCCAACTCGTTCTCTTCTTCCACTTCCTGCGTGCCGTCCATGGCGTTGCCTTCAAGGTTCGGCACGTCTTTTGCACCCGCATCCTTTGCGCCAGCGCTCGGCGCCCTAAAGGCGTCCCATGAGGTCAACAACTCGATTTCTTCCCTGGCGCGGCGACGGCGGGAAACGAGGAAGGCTCCAAGGCCAGCCAAACTGACGAAGCCCAACGCAGACGCAGCAAGGAGAAGGCCTCGGGCATCGGTTTCAGGGGCTTCAACGATGAGGTTTCTCGACATGAAGTCAATGTTTGCGTTCTCGCCCACCCCGTCCTTGGCGACGATTTTCATCAGGGGACGACCCGTGGTTTCCGGCCGCCATTCGATGACGCCTTCCCAAACACCGTCGCCATCATCATCGCTGAGGTTGGCTTCCCATTGCTGGATACCCAGGGTGATGTTCACGCGGACATCGTCGGTGGTCCCGTCAGGGTCGCTGAGGGCCACGCGAACGGTCAAGGTGTTGAGTTCGTTTTGCCTGAAGGTCTCTGCGCTGAGCACCAGAGAATTCCGGTCAAGTGAGGGAAGACTGGACTGCAAGGTGATGTTGACGTGTTGTTCAACCGAGTTTCCACGTGCGTCCTCCACGTAGAGCGAGAGGTGGTATTCGCCGGGCAACAAGCCCGTGAGTTCGTCCTTTGAGCGCGTGGACAAGACCTCTGGCTCGCTGAGTTCCGGCGCATGGTGTCGCCACTCGCGCACGGTCAAATCGTTGTCAGCATCGTAAGAGGCCTCCTCGAGCACCAAGGCCCCACCGGGAACAATGGACTGTCGATTTTCAGGAGAAATCAACACCAAAACCGGTGCAGATTCCACGACGGACAACGCGAAGCCTTCGTCTCGTGAGGCACCGGTATCGTCGGTCAGCGTGACCGTCATCTGATGCTCGCCTGCGCTCAACGTGAAGGCGTGTTGTTCGTTGGGGTCAACATCGACCAGCAGCGGTTCGCTCGCTTCCGAGGACCGCAAGGTGATCGTGAAGTCGTCGCCGTCGAAGTCCACGCTCTCTGAGGCATCCAGCATGAAGGTGGTCGAAGAGGGATGAACGGTGCCGGGTTGTGGACTGACCAAGCCGAGCACCGGTGCAGAGGGCGTGACCGTGATGGTTCGGGTGGTCGTGATGGGTTCGTGGATACCGTCATCAACACTCAGTGTAATCTCGTGTTCGCCAGCGCCCAATCGGCTCTCGAACAACAACCAGTCTTCGCCTTCGGGCGTCAATCGACCGTCGAGGCTGCTCGTCCACGTGACGACGAGGAATTCCGAACCGGTGGCCGGCTCGAACGGTGCACAAATCCATTCGCCCTCCAGAGGGAAGGTGGAACAGGCGGCGTCGTAGTCGCCTGAACCGTTGGCAGAGAAGGAAATCAATTCGGAGCTGTCGAAGGTTTGAGCGGGTGGTGAAGCAATGATCGCCACGGGCTCGGCGTTGTCGACCGTGAGCAGGATGGAGGTGGATTTGCTTTGGTTGGCGTGCTCGGCACGGTCGTCGGTG
>DAGF01000091.1:49864-52110 GCA_002495645.1 Euryarchaeota archaeon UBA549 | reverse complement strand
ACCAACTACGCCACCCCGGCCTGTTCCGTGGGTGAGCCATTCCCTCTTTGAACAAATCGGAAGAACGGTCCGAGAAGAATCCATCAAACCTGAACAAAAATCAACCGTAGTGTTCTAACACTTGCTCGGTTCCGCTTTGGTTATGGTGGACCTCAAAACGGCCATGGCGGCGGCTCAGGCCGAGCGCATGAAGCGTGATGGGGCCAAGAATGCCGAGAAAAAGAAACGACGCTCGGGCGCCGACCTCGGCATTGAACCGTTTGACCCCGTGAAGTACCACGGCAAGGAACGAGCCGACACCGCATCGATGTGGTTGGTCATCGCCTACGCCTTCATCGTCACGATGATGATGCGTTACGCCCTGATGCCTTCCACCACCCTCGACAAGACGGATGTGCTCTACATTCTTCCGTTGACCATGCTCATTCTCATCCCCCAACTTCACCGAATGGTCATGCCTGAGAGTTTCAAGGAGCACTACACCAAAGGGACCTGGTTCCGGGCGTTTTTCCTCTACACCTTCACCTTCCTCTCGCTCTCCTTCCTGGTGGTAAACCCCCCCTTTGGCGACATCGTAGCGCCGCAACTCGCCGATGAGTGGGGTGTGGTGATTGAACACGACGGAAGCTACACTTATGCCGACAAGGTCAGCGGTGTTGAAAATCAGTGGACGCTCGAGAGCGGTGAGTACATTCAGGGTGGCGCGTGGGTCTTGTTTGGCCTCGCCGACAACGTTGACCACACCGGGGCAAACGTCACCGTTCTCCATCAGTTCCAAAACACCGATACGGTGATTGAATCAAACGCTTCGTTCTGGGATGAACACGGCACGGACATTCGTACATGGCGTACAGCTGAAAACAAATCAGCGCCCATTCTTCTCCCCCACGCCGACCTTGACATGCCCTTTGCCATCTTCCTCGGCGAGGGTTTGGCCGTTGGCGAGCACACCATCGTGGTGGACATTTTGGAGCAAGGCAACCCGTGGGAAAACACCCGTACCTACACGTGGACGTTCTCGGTGAACCCGCCCCCTGCTTCAGCAGAGTAGGTCGGCGTGTTGCTCCACAATTTCATTGAGGACGCGGTCAATGCGTGCCTTGTCATGAAGTTCCCGTGAAATTCTGCGCTCGAGTTTTCTTCTTCGGGCGCGCACAAGCGGAGCAAAAACGGTCCAGCAAAGGGCGTTTTCCACGTGTAAGAGGACTTGGGTCATGGTGTGGGGTTGACGCTTCCATACTGGTTGATTTTGCCCACCCCTGTGGGAAAACTGAAAGTGAATCAAGCCTGAAGGTGTTGGACGATTTGAGCGGTCAGGGCGTCGAGTTGAATTTGTTCTCCGCCACCTTCCACGAGGCGATAATCGATTTCAGCCATCCACTCGGTCAACGCCAATTTTGACTGCTCATCAAGGAAATCAGCGCTGTACAATTCTCGGTGCAATTGGTTCACAAAGTCGGTACCGGCCAGCCCAAACTGGTCCAGCAGTTCTCGGAGTCTTCGCCGTGCGACGTGAAACCCATCATCTCGACAAGCCATCAGGTATTGGTGGAGGGCTTCGGGCGGGGCGGTTGCTGAAGTTTCGTAGACCAATTCTCTGCCCACCGTGGTGTTGAGGGCGGCGGCGACCTGAAGGGCGGTCAACGCCTTGCGCAGGTCGCCTTGTGAGATGCGTGTCAAGGCTTCCACTGCACCGTCTTCAAGTGTTAATCCCTCAAATTCAGCAACGTGGGTCACTTGGGAAGCGACGTCGGCGTCTGAGAGCGGCCGGAAACGAAACACAGCACAGCGTGATTGAATGGGTTCGATGATTTTGGAGGAATAATTGCATGATAGAATGAATCGGCAGGTCTCAGCGTACTGTTCCATGATACGGCGAAGAGCACCTTGGGCATCGTTGGTCAGCGCATCAGCTTCGTCGAGAAAGATGATTTTGAAGGCCGCCCCGCCATAGGGCTGGGTTCGGGCGAATTGCTTCACCTTGGTGCGAATGCTCTCCAATTTTCGCTCGTCTGAAGCGTTCATCTCGAGAAGGTTCTGGCGAAAATCCTCGCCGAAAATATCCTTTGTCAGGGCCATGGCCGCCGTTGTTTTTCCAGTGCCGGGCGGTCCCGCAAAGAGCAGGTGAGGGAAATTCTTGTTGCCAGCGTAGGTTCCCAGCCGTTGAACGACGGCCGCCTGACCTTTGATCTGGGCCACCGATTGGGGGCGGTGTTTCTCAACCCAGAGTTCGCTCATACCCTTGC
>DAGF01000091.1:0-49476 GCA_002495645.1 Euryarchaeota archaeon UBA549 | reverse complement strand
CCTCTTGAAATTCAGTGATATGATTTGGGCCTCGCAATCCGTAAGAGGGAAAAGTCCCTATAATGGGGAGTGGTGTAAGGGATGAGTCCCATGCGTAGCGTACGAATCCTTCGTCCCCAAGCCACCGCGCTTTTGCTCGTTTTGATGTTTATCTTCGCTGACCTTTCCCTGCCTCAAACCATGGAAGGTTGGTCTGAGTTGGAAGATGAAAACACCGTGCAGCGGGCCGTTTCCTACCATTCAGCGAACGCTGATACCTACATCTCGGCCGCCTCTCCGTCGTCGACCTTCAACACCTCGGTCTCAGGGACCCTTGCTGACGGTGTTGGCCAAGCGTCCAGATTGTTGCTTCGATTCCCGATGAACTTCACATCAAGCGACACGGTTCACGAGGCCAGCGTTGCTCTGCAGTGCACAACCGATGTTCTTGGGCCTGCCGAATTGACGGCCTATGTGGCAACAATGGATCGTTTGTGGAACGGTTCGCACGCCTCTTGGGTGGCCTATGACAACGGCCAACTGTGGTCGACGGCAGGTGCTGAAGGCGCAGCTGACCGTGGCGAATGGGAGCCTCCCACCACGCTAACGGGCAACGGAACCTTGACCCTGAACGTCACCGCTCTGGCGCAGGATGCTGCGAAGAGCAACGCGGGCAACCTCTCGCTTGTCGTCTCGTCGTTTGGTGCCAGTTATGATTGCGGCATGTCCGAAGCACTGAGCGCCTCCAACCGCCCTCAACTCACGATGGACACCACGAACAACACCGCTGCGACCAGCGGTGCAACCGTTTCCACCGACCTTCCTGTGGAGGACGGTGCGCCTTGGATGAAAGCGGATTTCCTGCTCCAAGCCGTCACCACGCCAACCCTCTCCTACGACCAGAACACCGGAACGGACGTTGAGATTCAATTGAGCAACGACGCCGATTGGCGCTCTGAAAGCGACGAAGCATGGCACTTCTCGACGTTGTGGTCCACCTTCGCTTCAACGGGCACATCCGGCGCTTATGACCTCCCTTCTTCCCTCGCCTTGGTGAACGGAACCACGATGCACATGCGCATTCGAGCCGTTGACAGCAACGACCAGTGGGGTCCTTGGGACAGCACCAGTTTCATGCTCCCAACGCACAATGTGGTGGATAACGGGGACGGCACCGCCACCATGACCTTCGGCCCCACCGATACCGGTCTGGAATCGAATTTCCTTCAGGACGCCACCGTCAGTGAGACCAGCAAAACGATCACGTACGGCGACGCCTCCACCCTCGAGGCCAGCATGACGTCAAGCAAAGAACGCTTGATTCACTTCAGGGCCTCGTTGAATCAACTCGGACTGCACGACAACTTGACCATCGTGAACGCTGAGATGAAGTTGACGCGCTCCTCCTACACCGGCGACCCGATGATCTCGATTCACGGTATGGAAGAATCTGGCCTTTGGACCGAGGACGGCATCACCTGGAACCGGATGTCCACCAACGGCTTCTCTTGGTACGATGGGGGTCGTTCTAACGGCACGGCTGCCTTCGCTCTCGCTGACGGCAATCAAACCAGTTCCAGCTTTACCTTCGACCTCGACCACGCGGTCCAAAACTACCTTGATGGGGGCGACGATGCACCGTTGGACATGCTGATTGCGGTCCGTGGTAAGTACGAATCCTACACCAACGGTGAAGGGATTCAATTCCATTCGGCTGAAGCCTCGAACCCCAGCGATACCCCGTCGTTCTCGCTCACCTACGAGTGGGGCAGCGGCACGCCGCCCACTTCGGTCAACCTGACCGCACCTGCCGAGGGCTTGGCCATTTGGAATCAAACCGGCCACAACCTCTCCGGCAACACGCAGCCATCGTTGAATTGGACGAGCCCTTCCACCGGCGATGACATCCTGTTTGAACTGGCCACCGACGAGGACTTCCGTCTGCGTGAATTGCGCGTTGACACCCGTGTTGACAGCGATTTCAGTCCCTCCGACGGCACCCTTCCGATGACCGGGGCCAAGACCCTCGAAGTCGGCAACATGTACTTCTGGCGCATGGCCACAGTGGACAGCGACGACCACTACGGTGAATGGGTCAGCTCCAGTTTCCTCGTTTCCTCCGCCGAAAGCACATGGTTGGGTGGCGACCGCCACGAGTTCAGAATGAAGCACGGCAACGGTTCGCAAGACAATCAATACCCTGCCTGCATGGACACCTACATCGACAGCGCTGCATCAACCGACAACTTTGACGGCGACTCGGAGATGACCATTGATTACAACCCGTCGGGCGGCGAAATCACCGCCCTTCTGGGATGTAACCTCGTGTCCAATTTGTTGCCCAACGGCTACGCTGTGGAATCTGCCCACTTGTCAATGACCTTGACATCCACGACCTTTGGCAGCCCGACCATCGCCGTTTGGGAGAGCAGTGAACACGATTGGAACGCCGAGGACGCCACGTGGGCAAGTTATGACGGTTCCAACGCGTGGGACACCGCCGGTGCAAAGGGTGCCGAACGTGGCTCTCTTCTGGACAGCGTGAGCGTGGGCAACTCCTTCTTTGAAGGAGACAGCGTGGAATGGAACGTCACTCTTGCGGTTCAAAACGCCATGCGCGAAGACCGCCGAGTGGACTTCATCGCAGGCATGTTGGGTGCAGGTTCCGGCGGCGCTCGAACCGCTTATTTCAGCACGGCCGAAGATTCCATGGCGAATCGCCCTGAACTCTCCTTTGTTTACGTCCCTGGTTCGGATGCTTTGCCCTCCGACCCAGCGCCATCCCTCCCACTCAACGGTTCGTGGTCCATCGGAGCCGGCGTTGATTTGACGCCCATCGCCCAACCCGAACTGGTTTGGAACTTCGCTGGTTCAATGGCGCTGGCCGGCTACATCGTCCAACTCGACACCCAAAGTGACTTCTCATCGGTCAACAGCCTCACCTACACCTCTTGGAACGATGCAGGTTTTGATGTGACCAACACCTCCTTTACGTTGCAGTCCGACCTTGACGATGGGAAAACATGGTATTGGCGGGTACGTGCCGTATCAGCGACCAACCAAATTGGAAACTGGTCGTCGTCCTATCATTTCCAACTTCCTGACTTGAACACGGTGGTCTTCAATTCCACCAAGGCTTCCGTTGAACTGCGACACCATGGCGCACTTCCCCACTTGAATACGCCTCACTTGGTTGACACCTATGTCATCGAGAACGGTTCGGGCTCCGATGACACCCATGAAAACGCCACGACACTTCGTGTCGGTGAGCAGTCCACGGGCTACCAATCCGCTGCTCTCATTCGAATTCCGCTCGCTGAAGTCCCACAACCCTCGGGCGCACGCGTCACCGGGGCGGAGTTGAGTTTGTTTGCAGAATACGGTTCGCCAGAGGATGAGCCCGTCGCTATCCGTCCCGTTCTCCAACCTTGGACGACTTCGGCCAACGCCACCACGTACGACGGCACCAACACCTGGTCTGAGCGTGGCGGTCGCGACATCGGTGTTGACGTCGGCAGCTATGTTGATCTCGTTGACAGTGTGGAAGATGATTGGATGGATTTCGATGTCACCGAGGCTGTTCAAGGTGCACTTGCCAACAGCCAGAATTTTGTCTCGTTGATGGTTTACACCTCTTCACAGACCACGGATGAAATCATCTTCACCTCCACTGAGGGCAGCGCCAGCGAGCGCCCCTACCTCACGCTGACATGGGAAGACGGAACCGTCGCAACCCCGACCGTGAGCGGCGTGAACAGCGCGCCGACCAGCGGTTCCATCGTTTGGGACGCGGCCTCCCATGCACTCCAAGCCGACCGTTCCCCGACCTTCTCATGGACCTACAGCGGGGCGACCGCAGTTTCTGACTGGCGAGTCTTCATCCAAACCGATGCTAACGACGACATGGCGGGCTTGTTCACGTACGATTCACGCACCACCCCCTCAGACTTTGACACCACCAACCTGACCTTTACGCCCTCATCAGATTTGACGTTCGCTCAGGAGATTCGCTGGATGGTTCAACCCATCAACAACGGTATGCTTGGTCCCCGAAGTGCATCCACAAGTTTCTACCTGCCAAACGATGTCGGTCAGGAAATCAACAGCACCCATGCCAACCTCTCCATCCAGGAAGGGTCGATTGTAGCGTCGCTCTCCTATCCGAGCGTCACCCAAGACACCTACCTTGACACGGGCTCCATCTACACCAACCGCGGTTCATCCTCAAGTCTTTATGTCGGTCGCAGCCAAGTGTCCACGAGCAACCCCAACCTCCGCTCAATGTCGCTCATGAACATGAATTTCAGTGCCCTTCCAATGCCCGGGACCTACGAAGTGGTGAACGCCAGTTTGGAATTCACCGTGGTGAACGCCTACCAGTCCACGCTCATTGCGGTCTCGGAGATGACCTCCCAATGGAGCGAATCCTCGGTTTACGCCTACCCAGCGGGCAACACCTCATCGTGGGCTCAAACGGGTGGATTCACCATAAGAGACTCCGATATCCCATTCAACGCAGCGCAATGGGTCAACGAGACCGGCACCGCCGCGTTTAACGTTACAGCCTATGTTCAGCACGCTTTGAAGAACAACATGGCGGAACTGGACATCGTGCTCTTCCCCGTTGAACTCGAAACCGGCGTAGACGGGCGCGTTCAATTTGCCTCAAGCGAAGCCTCGAACATCGACGTTCGGCCACGCCTCAACCTGACCTATCGCATCGTCGAGGCATGGGTGCCATCGCAACCCACCGGACTCACACCCCTGGACGGCATCACCCTCTGGAACACTTCCACGCCTCGTCCGTCGGGGCTCAACAGCACTGATTTCACCTTCAACCTCACCTACAGCAACCACACCCAAATCGCAGCATGTGGCGGTGGCGATCCTTTGTTCCTCAACGAAGAAATCACCACCTGTTGGACGCACGACGAAATCATGGCGGGACTCTACGGCAACGACACGTTCGACTTCCTCAACAACACGTACAGCAATACCAACCTCTCCAAGGGGGATTTCTGGATCTACTGGCGCGTTAGAGCCGACCAGGGCGACCGCATCGGCGAGTGGTCCTCCGTCAACAAGTATCGCGTTCCTGAAGATCAGGGCAGCGATGACGGCAACGGGAATCACACGCTGAACCTGTCTCGTGGCTCGATCTTTGACTACACGGGTCAATTGCCGATGGTGGAGGACGTTGAAATTGATTCCAACGCAACGGTGAACCGAGGCGGTTCCAACACCATGGTCCTCGGCGTCAACGGTTTGGGCACGGGACAAAGTCGCATTCTCATGGAATTCGACCTCAGCAACATCCCATGGCCCTCTGCGATGACCCCCACGCAAATGATGCTGCGAATGTACCAGCCCGGCGTTTCGGGAACATCGTCAACCACGATTGCAGCTTACGCTTGCAGTGGTTTTACCGAATCCAGTGTTGTGTGGGCCACGGCCCCAACCTGTTCAACCACCGAAATCACCCGTTCAACCCTGACCTTGAACAACCCCTTCGGATGGGTGGAATGGGATTTGACCAGCTTGGCACAAAGCAACATCGCCAACGGCAACACCACCATGACGTTCATGCTGGCGATGATTGGAAGCACAGGGTCCTCCCACAGTTTCTACTCCTCCGAACATTCGGACGACGCCTATCACCCCCACCTGGTGCTGGATTACGTTGACAACGTCAACGGCATTGTTCCTCCCGGACAGCCCATGCTGACCTCGCCTGCGGACGGCCAAGTGCTCTACGCCGAGGCTGACGGTTTGCTCACCCCCTCGACCCAACCCGTCTTGACATGGACGCCGGTGAGCGGTGCAACGGGGTACATTGTCACCATCGCAAACGAGAGCGGTGTGTACAAATTCCGCTCGTGGGAAGATTCTGAAATCACCAACACCACCTTCCGATTCTCGGACAACTTGACCGAGGGGCAACTCTTCTCCTGGTGGGTTCAAGGCGTGAATCAGTCCATCCCAGGCCCCTCCTCTTCGCGCTGGAGTTTCGCCGTCGGCGACCCCGACCACACCTTCAACAACGATTACACCTACACGTACCGCTTCCAAACCGGCAGTGAAATCGCCGCCTTTGGCCACACCAACGTGCAAGACACGGCCGTCTACAGCGAATATGCGAACACCAATTTTGCCGGTGAGCAGACCATCAGTGCGGGAACCTTCTGTGGCACCCTCTACGGTGACGAATGCCGCATCAATGTGGCCTTGAACGCTGGTCAAGTGCCGTTCGCACAATATCAGCAAGTGCATTCTGCTTCGCTTGGAATGTACGTTGAATCGTGGACTTCGGTTCAGGGAGCAACATCGGTTGCGTTCAACGTCCACCCCATCACCAATGCCAACTGGGGCGCTGCCTCTGCCACCTGGAACGGCACCACAGCAGGCGGAACATGGGGTGCTCCCGGTATGCAGGCGGGCGTGGATTATGGCGACGCCGTATCGACAACCGTGGTGAATGTTGACACCACAGGATGGGTTTGGTTCGATGTCAGCACCGCTGGCATGACCATCTCCAACCAGCAGGCTTGGGTCATCATTGGAACGCCCAATAACAACGGCTATGCCCATGCAACGTTCTACTCCGGTACGGCAACCAACGTCAACTACAGGCCACAAATCCTGTTCAACACGACCAACATCACCAGCGTGGCCATCAGTTCATCTGGCGGCACAACAACCACCGATGCAGATACTGCTGTGAACTTCAACTCCGTGGCGTACGACCATCTCTCCATGGTTCAATCCCCGCCGATGACGTGGTCGTCCTCTTCCGGAAACATCGGGAGCAACGGGTTGTTCACGCCAAACACGGCTGGTGTCACGACCATCACCTCCTGCTTCGGTCTGGTCTGCGGCCATCAAAACATCACGGTCACGCCCGGTGCCGCAACTGAACTCGTTGTAACGCCGCTCTCGGCGACCATCACGGCTGACGAGACCTTGACTATCACGGCCAACATGGTTGACCAGCACGGCAATATGGTGCCCGGCGAGCCGATCACCTATACCCCGACCAACGGTAGCATGAGCGCTGTTGTGCCCAACATCTTCCAGCCTTACGCTGTCGGTTCACACGTTGTCCGTGTGGCTCACAACGTGCCTTCGGGTGAGTTTGTGGATGTGGCGGTTACGGTCGAAGCCGGTGTTCCATCTTACTTCGTATTGGGTGGATGCGAAGGCACGGTGCCTGCCGGCGTATGGTGCGACATCAGCATCGATTTGTACGACCAGTTCGGCAACGCTTTGGACATCGCCGACGCTGGAGACCTGACATGGAGCACCACCAACGGAAACTACTCGGAAATTGACCAGAAGTACTTCCCAGACCATGTCGGCGTTTGGTGGTTGAATCTCACATCTGCTTCAGGAGCCATGGACGAACTCCAAATCACCGTTGGACACGGCGCTATCGATTACCTTGAACTGAACGCCTCTTCGACGTCCATCACTGCTGATGACCGCGTTTACATCAACACCACGCGGGTTGACGTGCGCGGAAATCGTTTGACCGTCGTTTTGCCAGCCGATAATTGGACGAAGACATCGGACGGGCAGTTGACGCCCGGTGCGCCAGCCACATGGGACCCGGTGAAGACCGGATCCAAGATTCTTGAAGCACGGTATGAGACCGAATTGACGCAAATTGTCATCGATGTTTCTCGTGGCCAAACCCAAACGCTCCGCATTACGGTGGATGATGAGATTGCCACCTGGCAACACTTTGACATCACGGCTGACGATACGCTGGAAGCGAAGATCTTCGCCATCGATGCCAAAGGCAATCAGTGGGCGGTTCCAGAATCCAACTGGTCGCTTGACCACCCGACCATCAGCGATGCTTCGAATTTCCTTGAGGTCTTGACCGGCGACGCCACCACCTTCACACCCTACTACGCCTCTGATTTGCCATACACGCTAACGGCAACCTACAGTGACGAAAACACCGACCTCAGCGTCTCCATCAACATCACCGTCGACCACGGTATGCTCAACACCGTCACCATCGAAGCTGTGGCCAACGACCCACTTCGTTCAACGGGTGCTCTCATTGAGGTGACCTCAGATTTCGCGGTTGACTTCACTTCGGAACTCTTTGACACGGACAACAACCGAATCTCCTCGGACGAATTGACTTGGCTTGAGGTCAACGTAGCAACCGGCGATGTTCAGGACATCACGACGCAGTTGTTGCTTGATGGCATGCGCTGGGAAGCGACCACGGTCGGTGAATGGCGAATTGATGCCTACAGCATCAGCGGAACGGGCTTCAACATCTCGGATAGTGTCTCCATCACGGTGCTGCACGGTGAAGCTGTCACGGTGGCAGCAGACCTCTCGACCACCAGCCCGACCGCTGGTGACCGAGTTGACATTCAAGTGACGGGAACGGACGCTGATGGGAACCAATTCCCGCAAGACGTGGAATGGACCGAAGACGGAGCAAGCGTTCCAACCTTGAGCATCATCACCTCATCGGAGGGAACCTACACCTACGATGCCGAAGTGGCTGGCGTCCACACGCTCCAATACAGCGTGGGCGGTGCTGTTTCAACCGCTGAAATTACGGTTTCAGCTCAGAACACTGTGGCCCGCTTGGAGGTCAACCTCTCAACCGATAGCCTTGAGCAACTTGCCAGCCTTGAGGTCGCCATCCGAGCCTTCGACGCCTTTGACAACGAGATCCCCGTTCCAGGCAGTGTCCAGGTTGAATCCACAGGTCGTGGAACATCGTCGATGACCTCCTCCGACCTTTGGACCGTCACCACGCTTGACGATGGACCGCAAACCATCACGGTCAGTGTTGGCGCCGTTCGCGTCAACGAAGAAATAACCGTCATCGGCAACTTCCAAGGCTTCTTTGAAGCAGGTGGAACACTGTACTATGTTGGTGCTGGTTTGCTTGCACTCGTGGCCATCGTTCTCTTGGTGCTCGGTGTCATGTTCATGCGAAACAGCGGCGGCAGCGACGACTGGGACGATGACGACTACGACGATGACGACGACGACGAACGCCCCTCCGGTCCAACCGGCCCTGCGCCAGGTCCAACAGGTCCTGCTCCCGGCCCAACCGGCCCCGCTCCCGGTCCATCCGGTCCTGCACCCGGTCCATCTGGTCCACCACCCGAAGAAGCACCTGCCGAGGATGAGGAGGTCGAGGAGGAACTCGAAACCACCTTTGACGAAGACGGCGTGGAATGGTGGGAAGACGAAGACGGTACCTGGTGGTACCGTAATCCTGGCGAGGAAGAGTGGCAAGAGTACACGGATTGAGGACGTGGTAGAATGAATTTCCCGAAAACGTGCGTTGCTCTCGTTGCGCTCGTTCTCCTGGGGACGCTGTCCACGAACGTACCGACCCTCTTGGACGAGAAGCCCGTTATTCAGCGTACAGGGACAGCCGACAGGGTCGTCATCGATGACCCACCTGCCTCCATGTCCGCTGATGAAGTCGTCTCGTTTGAAGCCCTGATTTACGACCCTGTCAACAACCTCGTTTCAGGTGAAATCAGTTGGTCGACAAGTAACGGCAGCATCACGGAAGACGGTTTGTTCTATCCATGGTCCGCCGGTTTGGTGGAAATCATCGCCGAGCACGATGGCCTTCGGGGATACCACAACATCACGGTTGAAGCCGGCGTCCCCACCTCGATTGAAATCACTCGCCTCAACGTAGGTGTTCTCGAATCAACGACGATGACCGCTGACCTGCTCGACGCCAGAGGCAACCGTATGCCTGGCGCAGCGTCCATGGTTTGGGACATCAATGGCGAATACATCGGCCACGGGCAACCCACATGGGCAGCAGAGTCCATCGGAGATTACGATGTCCGAGTGAGGTACAACCAGTTGGAAACACGTGCTACCATCACGGTCGCAGCAGGTGCGCCTCACGAATTTGTTTTCGATGACCCGCTGATGGTTCGTGCAGGAACCATCGAAAAAATCACGCCACATCTTGTCGATATCAACGGCTATGAAATGCCGTTGTCCACGGTGGGTTCCCTGGCTTGGTTCGCCGAAAACGGCTCGTTTAACGCACAGGGGGAATACCTCGCGACCAACACCGGTGATTGGCTCATCACCGTGTCCGCTGGAAACATCACGGGCAGCACCACGCTTCATGTGATTCCGGGTGATGCTGTTGCATCGGAACTGATGGTGGTTGACACACCAGAGATGTTCATGGCAGGCGAATCCTACGAGTTGGTGTTTGAACGCCGCGATGCCAACGGCTACATCGGCTTTGTCTCACCCTCCATCCATGCTCTCACGGCTTCTTCTGGTGGCTTGTCGGTTGACGACGATGCACGGGTGTTTTGGAATCCTTCAGCCACTGGGCCTGCGGTCATTACCGGTGTTGACGGTACCGTGAGCAGTTCATTGACACTCGATGTGGAGCACGGCCGAGCGATTGACATCGGCTTCCAAATTACACCACGGGAACCCGCCGCTGGCGATCAAGTCGTTCTTGAACTCATGGCGGAGGATGTGAAAGGAAACCGCTGGGTTGTGGACGGGACCATCGCCATGACCATGGGAGATGAAGCCGAGTTGACACCGGACCCTTCCTTTGTTTTGCTTCAAGCACAGCGTGCAATATCGTGGCGGTTTGATGGAAGCTGGTTTGACAACACGACGGGGGCCATGTTTGCCACCGATGCCGCGTTTGATGTTCGTCCAGGTCGCCTCGCCTTCATCAATTTGGACGGTGAAGGAAGTCAAGTTCCTGCCGACGGTGAGTTGGCTCTCAATCCAGCGTTTTTTGATGCTTATGGAAACGAACTCGGCGATGTTGCACTCAATTGGACATTGGACGGCAAGGACATCACGCTTGACATGCTGTTGAACGACGGACGTTGGACGGCCACCACCGTCGGAGGTCATGAGCTTCGGGTCAACGCTGACGGTGTGTTTGCAACGGTTCGCTTGACGGTGGTCACCGGAGATGCGCACGCACTTGTCACCGATGCCGATGAGGGCTTGGTCGTCAACGCTGGCCTGCCCCACGACCTTTTCATACAGGTGGTCGATATTCACGGCAACATCGCCGAGTCCACGTCGGTTACCACGATGCTCAATGCTTCGCTTGGAGAGTTGGACGTTTCTCCCACGGGCCTTGGTTATTGGCAATTCACCGGCAAGAAGGTGGGTTCTTACGAATTAATTCTCGAAGATGAGGGTGCCTCGCACACCATTCCATTAACGATTGAGGCAGGCGCGCCCATTCGGATTCAGGCTTCGATGAGCCGAGACTCCATCGCTGAGGGCGATGTTGTGTTGATGAACGCCTTTGCAACCGACGCCTATGGAAACACGCTCAGCATTCCCAAAGAAAACACCAGCGTTACCTGCACGTCAGGGCCCGCCTCCTTTGTGACCAACGGCACCTGGGAAGTTGACATCGAAAACGGTGGAACCGACCGCTCTTGCACCATTCGGTGGAGTGGCCTGCTCGCACAAACGTTCTACGATGTTGATGATGTTCTTCTGGGAGGTGCAGTGGGTTCAACCAACACCGCCATGACCATGGCTGCGGTTCTTCTCTTCCTGCTCTTGGCCGTCTTGGTCACGCTGACCCGAAAGGCTGCAGAGGCAGCTCAGGCCTCCGAGGATGAATGGATGGAAGAGACCTTTGATGAAGATGAGGACGACGAGGAGGAAGAGGTTGGTCATTCATCAGAAGTGGTTGACGACACCCCGCTTCACGAGCGCCACGGCTTGACGCTTGAATCGATGAAAGCGCTCGCTGAAGAGGCAGGAAAGGTCGGCGTCATGCAGGCTACGCCCTCGACCGTTCAAGGACAAACTGGCTGGTATGTCGATGTTTCAGAAGAACTGCAGTATTGGGAAGTAACCTCCGATGGCGAATGGATTCGTCATGAGTAAGCTCCTTGCCAATCTTCACAGAGGTTCATATTGTATGACCCTGTAGGACTTCGTGATAACATGGGAGTGCAAGAACTGATTGAACGCCTTAACGAAGCCCTGGGATGGGAACTCCGTGCCGTCAACATGTACGCTCACTATGCCGCTAACATTCAGGGGATTAACCGCCTGCAACTCGACCCAATGTTCACCGGAGAGGCCACGGAATCACTCGCTCACGCCGATGTTGTCCGTCGAGCCATCGTCAAATTGGGTGGTGTTCCTGTGACGGAGCGAAATCCCCACCCCATCGTCCACACCACCGAGTACAAAGCGATGCTTGAACGCTCATTGGAGACCGAAACGAAGGCTGCCGAAGTGTATTCGAACATCATTCAACTCGTGGAAAAGGCAGGCGACCAAGAGATGTACGACGCCATCGAGCAAATCTATCTTGCAGAGCTTCGCAGTCTAGAGGACCTACGTCTCATTCTGGCTTGACTGGTGAGAAATCAACCGTCGTTCGTGACGGGTGTTGACCGGTTGCTTACTCGCTTTCCTCACTCACGGTGCTGTCTCGGCCAAGGAAGGTGCTGAGCGGGGTTGGCCCATCTCTTGGCTGAACATTCTTCCGCCCGTATGCATACCATGCAATGAGGCCGAGAACGATCGCTCCTGCACCACCGAAGAGGGCCTTCTTGCCCATCAAGACGAGCATGAACATCCCGGCGATTGTGCCGTAAATCTGGGGTAGCGGGTACAATGGCGAACGGTATGGTGGATTCCACTCGTGTTTTGGACCGGCTCGGCGCAATACGACCACCGTGAGGTTGAGGACGATGAAGACCATGAGGATGAATCCAGAGGCGAGCTCTGCAATGACGTGAACGTCAAAGGAATAGATTGAGACAGCCATGAGCAGCCCCGTGAGTAAAATGGGCCAGTGCGGCGTCTTGTAGCGCTCGTTGAGTTCTCCAAGTGAAGCGGGAAGAACACCGTCTTTGGCCATGGCATAAATGAAGCGCGATGAGGAGAGAACACCAGCAAGTGCCATGGATGCCATGGCGATGATGGCCACCAAGGAGGCGATCAACACAACGGCTGTTCCAGCAACCGATTGGGCGAAGACCGTAATTGGGTTCTCAACGGCGTGGCCGTCAACCATGTGCCATCCCGGGTCCATCGTAGCGACCATGATGTAGGCGACGGTGGCGTAGAGCAAGGTGGCGATGACCAAGGATTGAATCATGCCTCGAGGGAGGTTCGTTTCAGGGTCCATCACCTCGCCACCGATGGCGCCGACCTTGATGGCTCCCGAGTATGCTACGAACACGAGTGCTGCTGCGGTTCCCATTTGGATGCTCACTGGATTGAAGTCCTCAACGGGCCGGCCGAAATCCATGTCGCCCGAGGCCAAGGCCATGATGCACAGCACGACGACCATGGCCATCGCACCGGTGACGATGGGAATCTGAACTTTCTTGATGGCCTTGACACCTGTCAAGTTTACGAGGAGAATAAAGGCGAGCAAGACCATGGCGATGGCGTTTGAATTGATGTCTTCGATACCGTAGTGGTCGGTGATGACCTTCATGTAGGCTGCAAAACCAACCAAGGCGAACGCAGATTTCAACATGAAGGATGCAAAGAGGCCAAGGCCACTGATGGTGCCGACGAGGTGGCCATAGGTGCGTTCGGCGTAAACATAGAATCCGCCGGACTGAGGCATGGCACTGGCCAATTCAGCCTTTGAGAACGCGCTGGCGATGACCACGCTGCCGGCAAGGAGGAAGGCAAACCACATTCCCGGGCCCACCACTTCCTGTGCAAATGCAGGGAGGAGGAAAATCCCTGAACCCAACATGGAGGACAGCGAAAGAATCACCAACGTCTTGAGTCCGATGGAGCGGGCCAGTTCAACTGTTTTTTCAACAACCATAGTAATTCCCCGATTTCCGGTAGCCGATTGGCTTACATCCCCTTCTAACTGAAGGCTGTCCTTGAACTCTTGTCCGTTTACGGTTCTGTCTCGCCGAATTCCGGAATTATTCCGGCATGTGGACGATGACCTTCATCTCGACAGCAATGGGGGTTGGTAGAGCGTCAATAGCGAGGGTTGTTCGCGTGGGTCCGACCTTTCCAAGCGTTTCAGCCCACACCTCATTGTAGCCAGCAAAGTCTCGTTTCATGTCCACGAGGAAGGTGGTGACATCAACCACTTGGTCCATGGTAGCGCCTGCTTCCTCGACAATTCGCTTCACGTTGTTGACAACCGCATGTGTTTGGGCTTTGATGTCATACTCGAGCGGCTCCCCGTTTTCATCGTGGATGGGCCCTCCGGGAATGGCGTTGGTACCAGGCTGACGAGGCCCCACGCCGGAGAGGAAGAGCATGTCGCCAACCTTGCGGGCATGAGGATAAGCGCCCACTGGTTTTGGCGCAGCATCGGTGTTCACCGAACCTTTGGCCTCCGTCGGGTCCCAAAGTGCAGGGCCGCTGTCGCTTGCCCTTGCATCATCTGTTGCATCGACGCCAGCGTCGGTGTTTTGGATTGCGTCCGTCTGGCTCTCCTCTGCACCTTCCAACACACCGCGTTCGCCGTGGAAGTATTCCACGTCGTCCTCGTCGTATTCTTTGTCGCCCACGCCGGTCGATGTTGGGTCGATGTGAACCACGGCACCACCGGCGCCGTGAATCGCTTCGTAAGCGAGGATGCGTCCGGTCAAATCGTTTCGATTCCCGTTCATGGCGGAAAGCCACCACATCGGTTTGAACGCCACCACCTTTTGCACTCGGATTTGTCGGTGAATGGTTCGTGAGAGTTGACCCACATCCTCGAGGCGACCTTGTTCAAGGAATTCCAGAATCTTCCTGTTCCACTCATCGTCCTTGAGCGAGTGGATCTTATCCTCCTCAGGCTGGATAAAGTCAGTGAACATTCGGTTGGACAGCGACATGGCGGTGATGGCGACGGCACGACGACCTTGGGCCTTGATGACGTCCAAGCAGGATTTGGCCAGCACCGTGGTCTCGCTTCGGTTGGCGTACATGTTTGACGAGACGATGACGGCGGGAATGCTGTTGTCCGGGTTCAGCAGGGTCAAGGCCACGACCGAACCGACGTCGATGGGGAATCCTTTGTAGTTCACACATCGGCTCTGCAGGCCTCGTTGTTTGTTGGCTTCGTTCCAGGCATGGGCGAAGTCTGCATCGATGTTGAAGGAGTAAGGGATGGACCCGAGGTCGTGAAAATCGTGGTCGACCATGACCCATTCGGGGTTCGGGTCGGCCTGAATCTGATGGCCAATAATGGAGGGCCAAGTGGTGGAGTAGATGATGAGCAAATCTGCGTCGAGGTCTTGAATGGTTTGAGCGGCCCCGTCAAAAGCATCACGTAAGCGGCGCCACCCTGGATTTTGGTCGGGCGCCAACACCGTGTGGGGGTGAACGGGGACGACGTAGGACGCCACGATTTCGCCTTGGCTCATTCGTCGTTCACCTCGTGTGCATAACACGGCCATTCAACCACAGCGTTACCGGTGCCAATAATGGTCCCGTAGCCGTGGAGAATGGCGGGGTAATCGGGCACATCGAGGGTGGACAGCAACCAAGAGAGCCCGCCCCCGTCGCTCTCGGCGATGGCTTGTTCGGTGAATTCCGGCATCTCATCGAGGATGCGTTGAGCTTGACCGCTTCGCATGTAATCGATCATTCGCATGTCCCACAGGTGCATGGCGTGGCTGGTGATGTGCTCTTTGCTCATGTCTTCGGGCACTTCGGATTCGGTCGTGAAGTGTCGGTGTGAGAGTGAATTGCTGGCGAGGACAACGACTCTTTTTCCACTGGCCTCAATGGCTTTTCGGGTGACTCTGCCCAGTTCGATCATGATTTCCTGCATCACTTCAACCGAATAGTACGCCGTTGAACGGTTGCTTGAAATGACCACGAGCGGCTTGTCCCAGTCAGGGTTGAACAAGTGGCCGGTGGTGATGGTGCCGTAATCGACTCGGAAGTCTGGATTTTCCATCATCTTCACCGGAAGGCCCGCTTTGGCTGCCTCGTCGTGAATCGCTTGCGCCAATTCAACATCGACGTTCATGTCGTAGTGGTAGCGGAAGAGGTTGGGGAAGATGGGGTCAACCGATAGGCCCTCAAAATGGGGGAGGCCAAGGAAATGGGTGCCAACATAGGTTTGCCAGTGTGGGGAAAGAAGGACGATGGCGTCGTAATCGTGCTCGGAAAGTGAGGCTCGGAGTCGTTCGTATCCCCAACGCAGTTGTTCCCAGCCACCTTCCGCAACGGGTTCGTTTTGGGGCGGGTTTTCTGCGTAAACAAGATGCGGTGGATGCGGAGCTATGCATCCGGCTACAATCTGGCCCTTGCCCATGCTCAACGGATTGCGCCGAGGTTTAATTCATCATCGGCATCACCTGTTGCGTTTCAAACACGAAGCCATAAACAACCCGTCGCTGTGGAAGGGCCATGGGAGAACCAACTCTGGAGGATACGGCTCCGGAGGAATCGGCTCAGACAAGCGTTCAGATTCAACAACCGATGTCGGCCACATGGGCGGAAACGTGGGTGAATGTGGTCTTTCCCACGCTGTTCGGGATGGCAGCAGGTGCGTTATGGCAAGCCTTCATTTCACCGCAATTGACCTACGGTCTGCCCAATCCACCCCAAGGTGGTTTGCTGATCATGATGCTCTTCTCCCCCCTGCTCCACCGCTGGCTTACGCCTCATCCTCAATCGATGTGGCTCGATTACCTCGGTGGTATCGCAGCCCTCGGCCTCCCGTTGATGTTTGTTTGGTCCACCGGGATGGGTGGTTTTGTGTGCGGCGGGTACCTCACGGTCGTGCTTTGGATTTGGGTCAGCACTTCGTGGTGGCGATTTCATCTTCCTCCGTTCCGATTGGCCATTTGGCACACCATGGGCGTCAACATCGGTGCCTTAGGCGGCTCGTTGCTCTATCACAGCCTGATGATGTGATCACGAGGTGTACGATTCCTCGTCGTTGGGGAAATCCCCTGAACGCACATCAGCGCAATAGCCCTTGATGGCCCCGTCAATTTCTTCGGCGAGGTTCAGGTATCGGCGAAGGAAGCGTGGTGAGAAATCCATCGTGATGCCCAAGAGGTCGTGAAGGACGAGCACTTGACCGTCCACATCAGGTCCAGCACCGATGCCGATGGTGGGAATGCTCAATGCGGCCGAAACACGCTTGGCGAGGTCCCGAGGAATTTTTTCAAGCACGATGGCAAAGCAGCCAGCGGCTTCGAGCACTTTGGCGTCGGCGATCAACTTCTCAGCTTCTTCCTCTTCCTTGGCTCGTACAGAGTAGGTCCCAAACTTGTAGATGGACTGAGGTGTCAAGCCCAAATGACCCATGACGGGGATGCCAGCGGTTAGGATACGCTCCACGGACTCCACGATTTCGGCTCCACCTTCCAATTTCACAGCGTGTCCGCTTGACTCCTTCATGATGCGAATGGCGGAATCAAGGGCTTGACGAGAATTGCCTTGGTAGGTGCCAAACGGCATGTCAACCACCAACAGGGCGCGGTCAACGGCTCGCTCAACACACTGGGCATGGTAGATCATGTGGTCGAGGGTCATCGGTACCGTGGTGACTTGACCAGCCATAACGTTCGATGCGGAATCACCGACGAGAATGACATCAACACCTGCTTGGTCGACAAGGCGAGCCAGCGAGTAGTCGTAGGCGGTGAGCATGGTGATTTTCTCGCCTGCACGCTTCATTTCTTGCAGCGTATGGGTGGTCACCTTCCGTGCTTCGCTGTAGACGGACATGGACCTTCCACCGCCCGTCGTGTTTTCAATTCGTCGCCTTCGTTCATTCTGCCTCGTCAACGAAGCCGAAAACATGGGTCTGGAGTTCGTGCAAAGCCTCGGCAGCACTGGAGCAGGCAAGCAGTTGTTGGCGTGCTTCAAGGTCGTTGAGACACAGGGCTGCGATGTTGTAAATCGACTCTTTCCGCTCGTTGATTTGCTCTTCACAAATGGATTCAACCCACCCGTCCAAGACGGTGGCGTCGACGTTCATGCCTCGTCCGGCACGGTGGACGATGTTGCTGGTGAGGCTGCGAAGGTAGGCTTGGTCCTCTTCGCCCAGTTCGCCGACCTCCTCCAAATACGTCACCTTCGCCGAGATGTACAACTTGCTATGGGTCGCGTCTTCTGGGAGATGTTGCAGCAGCGTATCCACATCGGGCGCCAAACCCTCCTCGACAAGAGCGGCCATGCTGGGGTCAGAAAACGGTGGCAGTGCCGGCTCAATGACCTCCTCGATGAAAAATCGTCGACCGCCGGTGATGGTGATGAAGTGGTTCACTCCCCTCGTTTCGTGGTTGAGGATGATGGCTTCGCAACCATGTCTTCGTGGGCCGTCCCATCCGTTGGCCGGTTCAAAGGGGTCGTTCATGACGAGGCCAAACGGTCGCTCGTCCAGAATGCATGTGTCCAACATTTGGCGATAGCGTGGTTCAAAGACACGTAATTCCTGCAACTCCCCCGGAAAAAGCACCATGGGCAGGACGAAGAGTGGGAGCGTTTCATCGTCCATGCCCAAACCTCCCTTCGGAAGCATTTGAACATGTGTTCTCAAGGTTGCTGGACGCAGATGTTGGTCAATTCGGAAAAGAAGTTGAGCGACCATGTGCCGCCTTCCCGTCCAACGCCCGATTGTTTGACACCACCAAAGGGCGTTCTCAGATCCCGGTTCAACCAGGTGTTGACCCACACAATACCGGTGTCCATGCGTTGAGCAAAGGCGTGCCCACGTTCGGTGTCAGCGGTCCACACCGAGCCCGCCAAACCGTACTGGGTGGCGTTGGCCATGTCAATGGCCTCTTGCTCGGAGTTAAAGGAATGAAGAGTTACGACGGGGCCAAAGATTTCCTCGGTTGCGGTACGAGCGGTGTAACTGAGTCCTTCGATGACGGTTGGTCGCAAAAACGCACCTTCGGATGGTACGTCGTCCACCGGGCTTTCGGCCGCTGTTCCACCCGTCAGCACCACGCCTCCTTCTTGGCGTCCCAGTTCGATGTAGGACTCAACTTTGGTTTGGTGGTCTTTGGAGATCACGGAACCCATGACGGTAGCTTCCAAGGTTGGGTCGCCCACGCGAATGGTGTTGACTGCTTCAACAAACATGGCCTTGAATCGGTCGTAGATGGAGGCGTCGACCAGAACACGAGAGCCGCATAAGCAGACTTGGCCGGAATTGGTAAACGACGCTCGAACGATGCCGTCCATCACGTCTTCGAGTGGTGCATCGTCGAGGACGATGGTGGCGTTTTTGCCTCCCAACTCCAAGGAGAGTTTCTTGAACATCGGTGCGGCGGTGGCGGCGACGATTTTGCCGGTCGCCGTTCCACCGGTGAACGAAATACCACGAATTTCTGGATGCTCAACAATGGCCTGACCAACTTCAGGGCCCAAGCCGTGGACAAGGTTGAACACACCTTTCGGGAAGTTGATGCTGGTCAGGATTTTTGCCAGGTGATTGGCCGTCATTGGGGTCAATTCCGAAGGTTTAGCCACGATGGTGTTGCCCATCAACAAGGCGGGTGCGACCTTCCACGTGAGCAGGTAGAGCGGAAGATTCCATGGCGTGATGAGGCCCACACATCCAATAGGGGAGCGGTGGACATGGTTGACAGCACCGTGGTCAGCAAAGGTTGGCTCGGTGTGGCTCTTTCCAAAATCTGCGAAAAATCGGAAATTGGATACAGAACGGGCGGCGTCCACCCTTCGTGCAAGGGAAATCGGTTTTCCCGTGTCCATGCTCTCAAGTTGAGCGATCGTTTCGGCCTCTTCCTCCAAGGCATCAGCAATTCGATGAAGCCACGTGATGCGTTCTTCCATGGTGGTGGCCGACCACGATGGTGTTGCCTCATGGGCGGCTGCCGTGGCCAATTCCACATCATCGGCGGAAGAACGTGGGAGCGTGGTGATGGGTTGACCGTTGGCAGGGTTGACCGTTTCCATCGTTCGTCCTGATGTTGAGGGAAGAAATTCGCCGTTGATGTAATTCAAAATCGGCTCCATCAACTCACCTCGTGATCGAAGTGCCATCGGTCTTGGTCGGGGTCCCATTCGTCCCATGTTGGAACCGTTTCAAGGACATCAAGGTAGTGTTCTGGTACGATACCAGGAACAATGAAGGCCTTCTGACGGTGAAGAGGGTAGGGGTTTCGCAAATTGATGCCGAGGACACCCAGCAGGGCCCGAGTTACATACCAGGTTGCTTGTGAATTCCATCCGTGGGCGATTTTCACCACGATGCCGAGGCCCTTCGGGTAGTCGGGATGCTCAATGGCCATGCCGATCAATCCATCAGCGCCTTCTTTGGCGATGACGCGTCCCTCGCCGGCTTTGAGTACGGTGGAATCGAGACGATTGAAGCCACCCACGAGGTCAGGATGGCGGACCATGGCCTCCCAAATCCAGTCGTCGTCCTTGTCGCGGACCAAACCAGCATAGATTTGAGCCAACTCAGAAACGGTGTTTGAGACCGTGGGCAAGCCGCACCCGTCCTTGGCGATGCGGAGCGGTTCCCACTCCGGGCCGAGGTAGGTTCGCAACTGTTCCATGTAGGCGTGGAAGACTTCGTGGGTTGGCAGGGTGTAGCCAGCACGGTTCCATCCTTTCATCCGGCAGCCTCGCAAAATCGCTGCGTGTTCACCCGAGCAGGTGTGGAACCACCGTCGCGGCCGGCGGACCTGACGTCCGAACTGGATCAACGGGACATCCAGCGGCGTGAGCATCAATGGCCACTCGGATTCGCTCAGCAGAGATTGGGCGGCCGCCACGTGTTCGGTATCCCCGTTGTGCGAGGCCACAGCGATGGCTTTCTGCTCCCACGAGCAATCCTCCAACTCTTCTGTGAAGGCTTTGAGCATGAAGGGTTTCATCATCGAGCGGCCGTAGCAGAGGACGTTTCCTCCGAAGGAATGGATGACTTCGTCTCCGTGAGCCCACGCCACAGCGCCGTGAATCGTTGTTTCGGACACGCCGTTGCGGCGGTAATCCACCAGTGGTTCCCAATCCACGTCCCGTCCTGTTGGGATGCCTTCCACCTTTTCGCCGAGTGGGGAGGTTGGGTACATCGCTGAACCCGGTTTGCCAGGCTGGACCGCAGAGAAGGTATCGTGATGAATGCCCATCTTCATGCCTCCCTCAACATGGCTTCTACACGAGGCACGACCTGTTCCATGTACGCCGTCATGTTTCGACACACTCGGTCGCTGTCGTGGTTGAAGAAATCAAACCACGCCATGATGCGGTCTTCGGGATGGAATCGCCCCACCATCTGTTTGGCCACCTCCTCAACGTTTCCAATCAGCGCATTGTTGGCCGCCTTCGAGACTTTGTCGGGGTCGATGGTACCTTCCAAGGCGTTCCAATAGGCGCTCAGTGCCCGGTCTGCTTCGATGTGTGCAGCAGCACTTTGTTCCTCGGGCGAAAGGCCGTCCTCTGCGTTCAAGAAGACAAAACTGGTTCGAGGCATATCGCTTCTTTTCCACGCCCCACCATCGGTGTGGTAGACCTCTCGCATGCGCTCGTGGGTTGCATCAATCACCTCGGGCGAGGTGATGGAGAGGTTGAACACCTTGACAGGGAGGATGGTGTTGACGAAGGTCTGTGCCCGAGGGTCGTGCGTGCCAGCGACCAGTTTCAACAGGGAACGACGGAAGTCCGAAGGGATGATTTTGAGGTCTTCAAACACGTACCTTGACGGGATCTTGATCTCTTCCGGTCGACCATCAAGCGCCTCAAATTCAACAGCAGCGTCCTGGACGGCCTCCCAGTCTTCGTCGCTTCTGAAGTTGGCTCGGGTGAGGACGGTGGGGCGAATCATGGTGGAATTGATGACGTCACCTCGCAACAAACGGAGGAAAATTTCGGCAGCTTCCATGAAGATTTGACCTCGCAAAGCGGGCCACGCCGCTTCCTCGATGGCGTTTCGGGGCACGACGCCGTACGGGCGCGCCATGAACTCGAAGCGACCGGCAGAAAAACCGACGTGGAGGCATCGTTGTTCGTTTTCGTCAAGGCCGTGCAAGCTCAAGACGTTCGCCATGCGTTCGGCCTGTGCGATGGGGCCACCTGAAGCGAGAATAGAAACGACGGCACTGCCGATCTCGATGTTGCTGGTTCGCCGAAAGGACTCCAAGGCAAGTTGTGGGAAGTCGGTGCAAAGGCCGACTTCACCCTTCCAGTGCGGCACGACAGGCCGCTGGTTGGATTTCTGGGTCTCTGTGGAAAGATGGGCTTGAGCAATCCAGCCAACGCCAAAGCCCAAGCGGTCAGCACACGCCAGTTGTTGGAAATAATTTCTCAACATCGTGGCTTCGGTTGGAATATGCCCGTCTTCGTCGGGCGTTTGGGAGATGGAGAAGAAGATATCATGCTCCATGCACACTCACCGTCTACCCCACACCGCCATGGCTCATAATGAGTGTGGCACACTAGGCTTCGCCATTGTCTGGCTGCGGCTGGCCTTTGATATCGGTTAAATCGCTGATGCGCTGGCGAAGTTGTGCGGGTGCTGGGACATCGAGTGCGATGAATTCGTGAAGGGCGTCGGAGAGGACCAGCATGGCAGTTTGGTAGTCTTCTCTGATTTCAGCCAAATCAGCAAGGCCCCACCGTGCGACCAGTTGACCTGAGAGGCTTCCAAGACCCTTGGCTCGCTCCAGCGATTGTTCAAACAGGTCTTGTGCGGTGGTGAACTCGCCGATGGTCGCTTGGCAGTGGGCCAAATCAGCGAGAACTTCCATCTGCCCCTCCTCATCCTTGAGCGTCATGAGCAACTCCAAGCGTTCGGTGCCAACGGCAATGGCGGTCTCTTCGTCGTGCTGTCGCTTGGCGACGGCCATGAGCAAGGCCATGCCGTAGGAGAGCCCCTGTTTGTCTTCGATGACATGGCGTAGGCGCAGAGCGTGTTGCGCGGTGGCTCGTGCTTCGTCGAGTTTCCCTTCAGCCATGTAGAGCAGTGCGACGTAGTGATTGACCGCCGCCGTCAAGCCTTTTGCGTCCTCGATGTGCTCGGCTTCTTCGGCCAGCCGAAGAAAACTCTCCAAACTCGCTTCCATCACCTTGAGTGCCTCAAATTTGGCCCATCCACGTTCTTCATCGTTCTTGGCCACCTTGCTGGCGTGTTCCAAGAGTTGTTCCACCAATTCCTGGTCTTTGACTTCCTGTGCGAGCGGGATGAGATGGAGTGCAAGTGAAGTATTGATGTGGTCCATGGACCCGCCGTCGGTCAACATCCCGAGCACTTGGGCTGCCATTTCTGGAGAGACTTCTGCATCCATGCGGCCACCTCAAATTGAGCGGAGTCGTCCGCCGTCCACGGCCAAACTCACGCCGCGAATGCCGCCTGAAGCAGGGAGGCAGAGGTAGGTGATGGCACTGGCCGTCTCGAGGGGGTCGATGAGTCGGCCAATGGGCACCTGGTTCAACCAGCCTTCACGAACCGCCTGAGCGGACTTCCCCGTGCGTTCTTGGATGGAGGCCGACAAATTACCGAGTCGTTCGGTGTCGGTGAATCCAGGAAGAACGTTGTTGATGGTGATGCAGGGGGCGAGTTCGTTGGACATGGATTTCGCCCACGAGGCCATGGCTCCCCGAAGGGTGTTTGAAAGACCGATGTTGGGAATGGGTTCCTTGACCGAGGTGGAAATGATTTGCACGATACGGCCGTAGCCTTCGGATTCCATGGCTGGTGATGCGGCTTTGACCAAGGTGTGGGCGGCGTGGAGGTGCCGTCGGAACGGGGCCTCAAAGTCAGACACTTCGTTGTTCAGCAGCGGTCCGCCGGGAGGTCCGCCTGCGTTGTTGATGAGAATGTGAACCGGACCCAACGTTTCAACGGCTGATGCAAAGGCCGAATCGATGCTGTCCGTTTCTTCCAAATCGAGCATCAAAGCTTGGTGGCGACCGGAACCGATGCGCCCCAATTCTTCGCAAAGTGCCGTCAGCGCCGCTCCGTTTCGTGCACAGACCGTCACGTCAGCTCCGGCTTTTGCGAGCATTTTTGCAGTGGCTTCACCGATACCTTGGCTCGCACCGCAGACAAAGGCGTGCTTGCCTTCAAGGGCGGTTGAAACAAACGGGTAGTCGTTGCCGAGGAGGTCCATGGCCCGTGGACATCGCCCTAGGTCATAGGCCTTGGGATGGAGCCAAAAGCAGGAGGTTACCGTCGGGCGTGGTTCTTGGTGTCACAACCAGTCGAGGATGGTGTTGAGTTGCACCAGCCAATCGTCGGAGGCCACATCGATGATGTCGTAGTGATTGCCGGGAAGCCAAACTTTCTGCACGTCAGCGCCCTTGGCCTTCATCACCCTCGCATATGTTTCGGACTGTTCAACGGGCACATCTTCGTCCTCTTCGCCGTGGAACAGCAACACGCTCGTGGTCGGTGGGTGGTCGACAGGATTGAGTTGCCGCCAGAGCGTTTCGTTGGCTTCGGGTGCACAACCAATCCAGCGCCGTACGGCATCGCCCTCATCCGATAGGCGGGCGTGGTCAGCACCAATGAGGTCCGATAAGGGGGCTTGAGCAATGGCCAACCAAGGTCTTCGCTCGGCCTTCGCGCTCATCAACAACGCAAGTTGGCCCCCCGCCGAGTGTCCCATCACCATGGAGCGGGCGATGTCGATGCCGGGAAGGAGGGCGAGTTGACCCCACGCTCTGAGAACATCAGAAAGGGTGTCCATCCAAACGCCTTCATCACCCGGTGCCCACCGCTTGAATTCGATGTTCCAAGCAGCCACACCGGCTTCCGCCAAGTCTTCAGCGATGGGTTGCATCAACTCAAGCGTGTACTGCTGCTTCCAAAACCCACCGTGAATGAGCATGATGCAGGGGATGCCCTCGTCTTTTTGGAACGGTGAGGGGTCATCGGGCATGTAAAGGTCAGCGTACTGCCACGCCTCGGCCCCCCACTGCATTCGGTCGACGGCCATGCCTCAAACAGAGGACATGAGGCTATCATGCTTGTGTCGTATCGTGGGAAAGGGCTTACAAACCCCGATGCATAGCAAACTCGTGCAACGTTTGGTTTGGGTCATCCTCTTCGTGTTGATGGCCCCGCTTTTGCCCGTTTCAGGCGCCATTGACGCACGTTCCACCGTTGTTTCGCTTGAAATCCCACGGCATGATTGGACCTCCCAAGAGGTGGTGGAGGTTGACCTCCGACTGCGCAATGCGCCTTACAACGAAGTGATGCGAGCAGAGTGGGTGTTGTCCGATGGGTCGGGAACCGTTGACAACGGGACGCTTTTGTTCACGGCTACGGGAACTTTTACCGTTGTTGACCTCAACCTCTCCATGTTCTATCGTGGTGAACATTTCCACGAGGTCAGTGTCGTGGTCTACGACAGCACGGACGCTGTTCTTGGAAGTGCGGAGATCCATTTTGTTGTTTTCCGACAGGTGAAGATGGGAACTGCAGGCTCCTTGCTTGCTTTCGGTGATTCCTTGTCCGACATGGGGAATGCGAAAGCCTCGATTCTCAACACACCCGATGTGCCGCCTTACTGGCAAGGGCGTTTTTCCAACGGGGAGGTCTGGTTGGGCGGCCTGTACGATGCCTACGGTTTGACCAGCAGCATCGGCTCTGGCATAGCGACCAGCGGGGCGAACCGAGCCTTTGGTGGAGCGCAAACCGGTTCGGGCTACGCCTATTTGCTCATTCCAAACGTTGGCACGCAAATTTCCAGTTATTTGGCCAATGTCCAAGCCACGATACCGAGCAACGCCGTGGTCAGCCTCTGGGCCGGCGGTAACGACTTCCTCTACGGGACGGCCAACGCCGATACCATTGCCACCAACATGGAAGCACACATTCGCCAACTGGCCGGTGCGGGTGCTCGTACCTTGGTGGTTCCAAACTTACCGCCGCTGGAGGACACGCCGGAAATTCAAAGCCGCTCATCCTCCCAACAAACAACGATACGAAACGAGGTCATTGATTACAACAACCAACTCGCCAACATCATCATCAGTCTTCGAGCTGAACTCGGCATCACCATCCACACCGTAGATGCATGGACCATTTTTGGTGATATCACGGCCAACAAGGAAGCCCTCGGCCTGACCAATGTTCAGGACGCAGCCTGTTCGGGGGGAACCACGCTCTTGCCACTTCCCATTTGCAACAGCGGCAGCAGCATCGCTGCAAACGTTGACGAGTACATCTTTTTCGACAAGGCCCACCCCACGTCCGTGATGCACGATGTCATCGCACGGTATGCCATTGAAGCCGTGGGCACAGCCGATACGGACGGCGACGGCGTTGTGGACACGGTCGACCAATGCCCCTGGACCCAAACCGACCAGCAAGCCAACACGCAGGGTTGTTCCTATGAGCAACTTGACGACGACGGAGACGGGGTGTTGAACGGCGTGGACGAATGCCAAGGAACGGCCAACGGCGAGAGCGTTGACGAGCGAGGCTGTTCGGCTGCGCAGCGCGATTCAGACGGCGATGGTCTTAGCGATTTGACGGACCCCTGCCCGTTCAGTCCCAACTTGAACGACCACGACGGCGATGGATGTTCGGATGTGGAGGACGACGACGATGATAACGATGGGGTGTTGGATGGTGATGACGTCTGCTCTCAGGGATGGATTGGTCCTCATGAGGCTGATTTGGACGGCGATGGCTGCCATGACGCTGAGGACGACGATATCGACGGCGACGGTCTGTCAAACGCCGATGAAACGACGGCCGGGTCCGACCAGCGAGACGAAGACACGGACGACGATACGTGGCTGGATGGCGAGGACGCCTTCCCCGTCGATCCAACGGAATGGAAGGACACCGACCGTGATGGCTGCGGTGATAACAGCGATGCCTTCCCCTTTGACCCGAGTGAATGCAGCGACGCCGACGAGGACGGCGTGGGCGATAACGCCGATGTCTTTCCAACCGACGAAGATGAGTGGACCGACCTTGATGGCGACGGCGTCGGCGATAACGGTGATGCGTGTCCGCTCGAAGCAGGTCGTTCCCTCTACCCGATGGGCTGTCCTGACCGAGACGGCGACGGTTACGCCAACACCAACGATGATTTCCCCTTCGACCCTACGGAATGGGTTGATACAGACGCCGATGGCTACGGCGATAACACCGATTTATTTCCAAACGACGCCACTGATTGGGCCGACCGAGACAACGATTCCTACGGAGATAACCGGGACGCTTTCCCGTTTGATGCCAGTGAATGGAACGACACCGACGGCGAAGGTGTGGGGGATAACCAGGACCGCTTCCCCAACGATGCCAGCGAATGGAACGACACCGACGACGATGGATGCGGCGACAACAGCGATGTCTTCCCATTGAACCCTGACGAATGCTTGGACACCGACCTTGACGGCGTGGGCGATAACGCCGACGCCTTCCCCAATGACGCCACCGAAACGCTGGATTCTGACGGTGATGGGCTCGGGGACAACGCGGATGCTTTCCCCACTGACAGTGGGGCAAAATACGACGCTGATGGCGATGGCGTCGCCGATGCCTACGACGCCTTTCCCAACAGCGGGACCTTTTCATCGTGGTTGGGCGTGGTTTTGTGGCTCCTGATTTTGGTCGGTGCATGCGCTGGTGGCGCCGTTGCCTACCGGCGAAGGACGGAGGGAGGACTTGAGTTTGCACCTTCAGCGTTTGAAGAAGCGATGTTTGTCGTGCCCGAGAACCGACCGACCCAACCCCCCGTCTTTTCCTCGCCGGCGACAGCCCCACCACTCCCTCCTCCTCAACCAGCAGAACCTGCGCATTTGCCCACACCCGCTGAATCCCTGCAACCAACTGCATCAGATTGGGGGGCTCAACTCCAGGCAACGGCTGAACCGAGCGAACCCTCGTCTCTTGGCGCGAATGCGGATGTTCCCGTCGACCTTTCTGCTCTCCAACCAACGCCCACGGCTGTTGAGGATGTGCCCGTTGTTGAGTCCGATGACACCTCCGGTTGGACGGGCCTTGACACGGATTGGGGTGCGTGAAGTGTTGGAAAAGCGACGAGCTTTGCTTGCCTTCCTCCTGGTTGGGCTAGCTCCCACCGCTTCGATTCTGGCCTCGTTTGGTACAGGTGAAGGTTTGGTTGGACAACTCGTTTGGTTGCTCTCCAAGGCTTGGATGCTTGGCCTGCCATTGTGGTGGCATCTGAGCGTGGACCGAAAATCATGGTCGTGGTCGCCGGTTCGAAACGGTGGCTATGGCGCAGCGACCGCCATCGGACTCGTCTTTGCCGTCGTCATGGTGCTGGCATGGTTGTTCATCGGCGAGTCGCGCCTAGACCAGCAAACATTCCGAGCGACGCTCGAACCCTTTGGCTTGACCGATGTCAACACCTACATTGCCGCCGCCGTGTTCTGGACGGTTGGAAATTCGGTGTTAGAGGAATACGTGTTCCGTTGGTTCCTCGTCGAGAAAGGCGAGGTTGTTTTTGGCCCGGGCTGGCCGACCATTTTCGCATCTGCTCTCATGTTCGTTGTCCACCATTTCTTTGCCCTGTGGTTCCTCGGATTTTCGCTCACGGCGAACCTTTTGGCTTGCCTCGGTCTTTTCGTTGGGGGCGCCGCCTTCAGTTGGCTCTACGTGCGTTATCGGAGCATTTGGATTCCCTACATCACCCACGCCATCTGCGACGTGGTGGTCTTTGGCGTCGGGTACTTTCTGCTCTTCGGATGATGGATGCCACGTGCTCAAGGGCAATATCGGCGAAGGTCGCGGGGGAAGAGGACCGTTTCACGGACGTTCTTCGCTCCTGTCAACTTCATCAAAATGCGCTCAACACCAAGGCCCCAACCAGCGTGTGGAGGCACACCGTGGCGGAAACCAGCGACATAAAATTCGAATTCCTCGGGGTCCAAATCCATGTTGCGGAGGTTTTCCACCAACACATCAATGCGATGTTCTCGCTGACCGCCAGAGGTCATTTCGTCCCTTCCGAAGTTGAGGTCAAAGCCACGTGAGAGTTGTTCACCCGTGCTTCCAATTTCACCTTCAATTTGGTGGATGTAAAACGGCTTGAGGGACATGGGCCAACGCGGAAGGAAGTAGAATTGTGGGAGGTCTTGAGCCAAGAGGTCGGAGTTCTCTGCGTCGATGTCGTCGCCCCACTCAATGCTGCCGCCTTTCTCCTTGATGATGCGGATGGCGTCGTCGTACTCCACCCGAGGGAAGGGCAGTTCTGGGACGATGACCTCGACCAACTCTTCACCTTGCTCGGCACGGAAAGCGTTGATGGTGTCGATATGGTCCTGCGACTCTTCATCCTCGGCGACCGATTTCCAGATGTGGTGGAGCATGCGTTCAAGCACGCCCATCACGTCGTCGTCGTTGGCCCAAGAACATTCAATATCGAAGGAAATAAATTCCGCCAGGTGGCGATAGGTGTCGCTCTTTTCTGCTCGGAAGGCAGGACCGATTTCGAAGACCCGCTCGAGGCCGCCGCTCATGCACAGTTGCTTGAACAATTGAGGGGATTGGTTCAGGAAGGCTGGGCGGTCAAAGTATTGCATGGGAAACAGGTCAGCGCCGCCCTCGGTGGCGGTGGCGACGATCTTTGGCGTATGCGTTTCGACAAAGCCCTCGGTGATGAGGTGCTCTCGACCGTACTGCAGGACTTTGCCTCGCAGCCGGAACATGGCGTTCACGTGAGCTCTTCGGAGGTCGAGGAACCGGTTGTCAAGGCGGGTGTCGAGTTCCACATTGACGTTGTCGGTAACGCCCAATGGGAGGGGTGCCTCGGCTCGTGCGATGACATTGACCGAAGTGGCCAAGACTTCGTAGGCTGGCGGGGGGGTTGGTTCACCTTCTTTCACCTTGGGAGGGCGCTTGAGAGCCACGGTGCCGGTGAATTGGAGGGTTGACTCTCGGGTCATTCGCTGAACCGTGTCAAGGGCTTCTTCCCCGATGTTGTCCGCCTTGAGGAAGACCTGCGTTTTGCCAGTTCCGTCGCGAAGGTCGACGAAACAAATCGCTCCTTTGCCCCGGTTGGCTTCCATGAATCCGATAACAGTGACGTCTTTTCCAACGAGGTCGGCGCCCTGTGCTTGCAATTCGCCGAGGGTGTGTGTTCGGTAAGCGGTTGGAACCCAAGTGGTCATGTCGTTGGGGTTGAGGCACAGAACATGAACCATTCGCTGAGGGCACTAGGTTGAATCCAAAGCCAAAGAAGAAGGAGTCGGGTTGCCCGAAGTCTCTTGAACAGTGTCGTTTTGGTAATGCCATGTCCAGCCGACCTGCCCGTGCGGTTGCTTGTGTCCTCGTTTTGCTCATGATGAGCATGTCTCCGCTGGTCGGCTCGGCGTCAGCCGATGAGCCCATTCTTCTCAGCACGGATGTGCAACATGTGGTATTGACGCCCGGGCAAAGCACCAACATCACGCTCACGGTGGGAAATAACGGGACCAGCATTGAATCCTACAACCTCAGTGTTTACACCGGTGCGCTCGCCTCATACTGGAACATCCTTCCCGTGGAGGCAACCGTGGACAACGTCTTCCCCACCTGGTCAAAGAACACCACCATCGTCGTTCGCCTTGACGAGGGTGCGACGGTGGCTGACAGCGGGTCGTTCACCATCAACGTCAGCGAACCGGATTCCGGTGATTTCACCCACTTGGATGTGCTCGTCTCGGTCGCTCCAGCCTATCACCCGTCCTTGGCGACCGTCGGCTCACCGCTGGTTCACATGGCCACAGGTGAGAGCATCGATGTGAGTTTCACGGCTCACAACCTCGGGACGGTCACCGATACCTTCCTACTGGATGTTGAGGTTCAACCTGACCTTGCCGCATGGTGGGCCAACCACACCAACGGCTCCTCCGGGAATTCCTCCGGAAACTCCAGCGATAACGGCACCGGAAACAACGGTACGACCAACACCACCACACCTTCAGTGTCCGTCATGATGATGGGGAACAGTTACACCGGTGCCAACAATTTGGCGTCGGTTGTAGAGGACGTCATGGATGCTGACGGCTACAACGCCACGGTTCAGTCGGTCACCGCAGGGGGAATGAGACTCCCCCAACACTGGCAAAACGTGAACACTTCCGGAAATCAATGGAACACCACGCTCAGAGGCTCAAACTGGGATTACGTCATCCTTCAAGACCAAAGCCAAGTGCCTTCCTTCCCGACCACGAATTCGATGTGGCAGCAGAGCAAGAATGCTGTTGTGAACTTGAGCAACGCCATCGAAGATGAAGGTGGCCAGACCATGTTGTTCATGACATGGGGTTACCGAAACGGCGACAGCTCGAACAGTTTCAACAATAATTTCACCACGATGCAGGCCCGCTTGACCGAGGGCTACACTCGGTATGCCGAGAACATTTCAAACGCAGGAAACAGCGTTTGGATTGCACCCGTGGGCCTGGCGTACAAAACGGTGCATGACGGTGTGGTTGCCGATGGCGACGACCCAACCGTCTCGGGCAACCTCTTCTACGACCTCTACACCAGCGACGGAAGCCATCCTTCGCTCTCAGGTTCCTACCTCGCTGCATGCGTTTTCCATTCCAGCACCACCGGGGAAACTTGCGTGGGCTCCAACGACACGGTGAATTTGAACGCCAACGTAAAGCTCGCCCTGCAGCAAGCCGCTGATGATACGGTGTTCAACCAGACAACCGGGATGTCCTACTACCCGTGGGAAGTTTCGGGCACCGCTGCGTTTGGTCTTGGCTCCTCCATTCCCCAAGGTTGGTACATCCAGTGGCAGGACGACGAATTGACCAACATTCCCGCCGGTGGTTCAGCCTCAGCTACCCTTTCCATCACGGTTCCATCCGATGCTGCCCCAGATTTCTACGGTTATCGCCTCACCATTGGGTCCACCAACGGGAACATCACCTCATCAACCATCATCGTCGTTGAGGTTGAAGCCGAACCCTCTGCAAGTGCTGCTTTCCTACGGCAAAGCGATGTCTTCCTCCCAGGTGCCAGTACCACGACCGGGGTGCAGGTCACCAACACCGGAAATGCTCCCCTCAACATTGACTGGACGCTCTCCGTTCCACCCTCTGCAGGCACAACGGCTTGCACCGCTTCGCTTGTGACGCCGCAAACACTGGCCCTTCAGCCCGATGCGGTCAGCGAAGTGGAGGTTGTGGTCGATGTCGATGAAAACGCCGACAGCTCAGCCCAGTGTCCACTCCGGTTGACCGGACACCACGCTGTCGATGACGCAACGGTACTGTTGGAAGAACTTGACTTCACCATCGACATTGATGAGAACGTCAGTTTCTCGCTCTCTGGGCCCATGGCCACCGTGGATGTTGTTCCTGATATCGGTGCGAATTACGAGGTTCGCGTCAACAACCACGGCAGCGATGAAACCATCTTCTTCCTCGATATTGTGGAATCGCCGTCCCTCAACACGGTGCTGGTTTCGGCCTCCGGGGTCAGTGTCGCTGCCGGCGAAATCGGTACGTGGACGGTGAACACCAAGGGCGATGTTGACCTTGCGGGCCTGTTCCAGCAGTCCTTTGCTACCTCCTACAACGGTCAAACGTCCACTGTTGTCGTTGACATACAACTGCTTGAAGTGGACGGCCTTGACATCGTTCCGCCAAGTGAAAATCGTGTGCTCATCGCCCCTGGCTCAACCAATAACCTGTCCGTGGTTCTCCACAACACGGGGACCTCAAGCCTTTCCTTGACGCCGACCCTTGCCGGTCTCCCTTCGGCTGTGGATGTCACCTTTGATGTTGGTGCTGTTGACCTTGAGCAGTCCGAGCAACAATCGGTTGTCATGACGTTTGCAGCCGCAACGGGGGCCACACCCGGAACCTCAACAGCCACGCTCACCTACCTTTCAGGTTCGTTGAGTGTATCCTACACCTTTGAGGTCGTGGTGGTCGAACGTGAGCAGGTTGCCGTGAACACCGTTCAAGACCGCCTTTTGGCGAGTCCCGCCAGCGTTTCGTCGGCGATTGTCGACGCGACCAACCTCGGTACAGCATCCGATGTTTACCTCGTTGAATGGACCACGGAAAGCCAGGGCAACTGGTTTGAATTCACTGTTTCTCCAACCACGTTCCAACTTGACTCCGGGGCGACTCAACCGATTTCCATCGGTGTTCGAGAAATCGCCACGGGTGCACCCGATGCGGGCGTCATTTACACGCTCCGAGTTGTCTCCACGACCAACTCAGAGGTTCATGATGAGGTTCTCATGACCGTTCAACCCGTCTCGGTTGGCGCCAGCATGACCGTGTTGGCCGACGTTGATTCAGCCGCTCCCGGTGGGTCGGTTTACGGGACGCTTGTGTTGACCAACACCGGCAACACCGAGGACACCTTCTCCATCACCACGGTCGGTGTTGATTGTGGCCTTGATGTCTCCATCACCGTTGCGCCGGGACTTTCCACAGAATATTATGGCTGGTCATGCGTGGTTCCCAACAGCGCCGAGGCAGGCCAGAAAGGCATCTCCTTCCGTGCCGTGAGCGGTGTTCGAAGCAACGTTGTCATTGAACAGAGCACGCTTTACACGGTGGAAGCCGATTGGCCAGGGGATGCTCTGGTTGCGCTTTCCTTTGCCGACGGGCGCCTCTCTCTTGGGGTTGACAGCTCCACGACGACCATCTTGACGGTTCAAAACCTCGGCAACGCCCAAGTTTCGGGAACCTTGGATGCCTTTGGACAGGACACTGGACTGGTGGTGTTGGAGTGGGTACGTATGAGTGATGACCAAGTAACCACAGACTACACCCTTACGCCCGGCTCCAGCGTTGACTTCCAAATGACCGTTATCTCTAACACGGCGCGTACGGCATCCTCCGAAATCGTGATTCGTGCGACATCCGCCGGTGGAGGGGTGTTGATTACCGATGAATCCGTGCCGTTGCCGGTCTCCATTGAGGGGCCAGCGATACCTCCAAACGGCCTCTCGTTACCTCTCGGCGTCAGCGTCAGTCAGCCGGTGGCACTGGGCGTCATGGGCGGGGGTTGGCTCTTGGCCATCCTGGCCATCCAAATGCTGCGTCGCAGGACCTCCAAACCAGTGGATGTTCTTGAAGCAGAAGAGGAAGACGAGGCTGAAGAAGAGGAGGAAGAAAAAGACCTGCCCGAACTCGGCTACAATGAATGCCGACTCGACGGTGAATCAAAGGTGAACTGCCCCTCATGCGGCGCACGATTGGGCGTCCCTCGAGGCAGCGTGCCACCGTTCCGCTTTACCTGTCCGCAATGCGACAATAAGATCCGAGTCATTGAGTGATCATCAACGCTGGGCGACCAGAAGGAAGGCCGTGTGTCCAAACGGACCGTTGACCGGTCGCATGCCGCCCTTTGAGGCACGCCCCCACTCTCGTTCCATCAGTTCACCAGCCCACTCAACGCTCAACTCAGCGGCTTCACAGGCTTCCCAAGCTCGCTCCATCTGTGAACTAACGGGGCAATAGCATGCGAGCCGGCCACCCGGCAAAAGGAGTTCAGCCGTCGCCTGAATGGCACTCGGGTGCTCGGGCAGGTCAAGAACGATGGCATGAAAACCATCGCTGACAGTCTTGATGGCCTCAATTGATGCTTCAATCGTGCCTTCGATGTGGTGGTGGTTGGGCGTTTCTTCCCAACAGGCGGCAGCACGCTGCAGATTCTCAAGTGCCACCTCGGAGTGCTCACCTCTCGGTTCAACGGTCACATGTGTGCCGTTGGTGCCGAGGACACGTTGAATGTACATCGAGAGGCCACCGCTTCCGATGCCGGCTTCCAGGACACTGTCGCCGGGGCCGAGGCCGAGTTTGGCAATGAAAAAGCCGGCATCTTTGCTGCCGATGGTCTGCGCACGGCGCACCATGCCCCGACTCAATTCAGGGAGGCGGGGTGCGACTCGCTTGAGTTCCTTTTGTCCGATTTCCACCCGCTCATCGACGGTGACATCAGCCAACTTCTGTTGAGGGTTGAAGACTCCCAATCCTTTGATTTTGACCTGCTGGTCAACCAATTCAACGACGTATGTTTTGCCGTTCTCCTCGACCAAGACGGCCCAATCTCCGGAAGTCACAACGAAGCGCACAGGGTGGTTGATGTTAAGGTTCGCATGGAGGGCTATTAACGGGCAACTGCACAAAATTCGAAAAGCAGTGCCACTGTCAACAGGGCGAGTAGTTCATATACCCGCGGAAGTGTGCTATTAACATGAATACCGCTTCGCGTAGCCTCGCCCTTGTCATCGTTGCCGTTTTCCTCGGCAGTCTTGCTTCAGGCATGATGGCTGAATTGTACCAACCAGCCATCGAATTGGAGGAAGAACCCGTCGTTCAGAACCCGTCTCAAGCAACCAGCCCCGGCCATGTTGTCTTTGGACAGTACATCTCTTCGGATAACTGCGGCCACTGTTCCAAGACGGGCGGAGGCTCCGATGCCCACCACGCCATCAAGCAGAACCACCCCGACGAGTATGTCTACATCACCTACATGTCGGCATCCTTCGGCGACACCGACACCGCTCGTGCTGGCAACGTCGCCCCCTACAACTGGCCATGGTCAACGGGCGGTGCTCCCGATGCCTACTTTGGGGACCGCAACGACAAGCGCCAACAAGGTGCATCCTCCAACTACGACACCTATGACAGCCAGTTCTCAAGCGGCGGCGGCATGCACAGCACCGTGAACGATTACGGAATGTCCGCAGCCGTTTCACAGAACGGTGGCAACTACGACATCAGCATCTCCTACAAGTACAAGGGTTCAGGCACCCCTGCTTCCAACATGAAGCTCTATGCCGCTCTTGTTGACAAGGACTGCACAGGCTACTCCTACTCCTCAGGTATTCCTCACGGCTACAACTGCTGGATGGCTTGGCTCACCGCTGGCGACACCTACAAGTCGAAGGGTGCTGGCTCCGGAACCGCTTTCCACAGCGTCTCCGTTTCCTCTACTGAAGCCACAGAGACCTGGACCTCCGTGCCGACCTCCGTCGTTCCTGGCGGAATCAGCAAGGCCATTGTCGTGGCCGCCCTCATGAGTGGAAACCAAGTGTCGGTGGGTGGCAGCAGTCCTCACGTTTACCACGCTATCGACTCAACCATGGGTCCCAAGATGGACATCAGCGTCTCCGGCCTCACGGTGACCAACGACCAAGGCACCGACTCTTACGTCCGTGGGGACACAGTGACCCTTGAAGCCGATGTCAAGAACACCGGTGACCTCGACTACACCAGCGGTGGCTCGCTCGAATTCTTCTACAAGAACGGCGCCACCATCACGGCGATTGACACCGTGTCCATCCCGACACTCAACGTCGCTCCCGGCTCACCTTACTTGACTGGCACCGCCACCTTTGATACCTCAAACCTTCCAAGCAACGTGTGGTCCACCAACTTCGGTGCCCGACTTACCGGCATCACCGGCGACATGGCCTCCAGCAATAACGTCCAAGAAATTGGCGTGAACCACGATCGTGCTCCGCTCTCAAAGACGCCTCAAGTTCTCGGTGATAATGTCGTTCAGCGTGGTGAGTCTGTCGAAGTACTTGCCAAGGGCGACCCCAACGACAACGTCGACGACATCGACTCCATGAGCTTTGAAATCGAGGTCTCGGCAGCAGGTGCAAACCTCTGGGACTCAAGTTTGGTTTCTGGTGGCGAGACCGTCCTCTATCGGGACTCTCCCCAAGAGGGCCGACAATACTTCGTGACCCCCACAGCAACCATGAGCGCTGGTGATTACGACGTGCGCACCCGTTCGGTGGACAGCCGTGGCCAGACCAGTGACTGGTCGGTCGTGAGCGACATGTTTGAACTGGCCAACGGCCGCCCACTCATCGTTGCTGACCCCGTTCCAACCGTCATGTGTGATACGAGCACCAAGGTGAGCATGGTTGGCCATGTCTCCGACCCTGAAACGCCCTTGGGCGACCTCGTCATTACGAGCAGCAGCGAAAACTTCGTTGCGTGGCACGCCGACTCCGAAGAAATCGAGGTCCTCTTCCCGTTTGACAACGGTTGTCCACTCGGCCAGAAAGGCATTGAGGTCAAGGTTGACGACGGTGGAGATTACTCCGACACGGGCGAACTTCCCTACGGAACGTTGCTCTTCAACGTCATTGAAAACGGCCAACCTCGATGGGCAGGCTTGCCGATTCAAGTCATTGATGAGGGTGGAAGCGGACTTTTGACCTTGTCTGACTACCTCTCCGACACCGACGATAACGGTCAGCCAGCAGACACTTCGGCTTTATCGATTGAAATTCTCGAAAACTCGAACCCTGAAGTCTTCACCGTTGAACTGCGCGATAAAACCCTTGGCTTTGAAACGGTGGACGACGATGTGAACGGCGAGACCACGGTGAAACTCCGAGCCAGCGACGGCGTTCAGTGGTCGGACCAAACGATTACCCTCCGTGTCAATCCCATCAACGACGCTCCTCGTCTTGACTTGACGGACATTGAGGAATTCTCGTTGAAGACCAACCGCCAGAAGATCATCAACCTCAACAGCCGCCTCACCGACGTTGACAGTCCGCAAGGTACCTACTGGGTGAACAACCCTCAGTCAACCGAGACGGGTTCGGCCCGATTGGTCACCGGCGACCTCATTCTCAACTTTGAGGAAGTTGGCGTCCAAACCGTGACCATCTCGACCACGGATGGGTACGCAACGAACAGCTATGAAATCACCGTAAACGTCTTCGATTCCTTAGATTTCTATGTATCCAAGACAGATGACGGGTCTGGCCACCTCTTTGTGGACATGATGAACTACACCTACGAGTCCCAAACACCTACGGCATCGTTCAAGTTGACCGAATCTGCACCAACGTTCACGGTCATCTCGGTGACCTGGTCGCTGTGCAATGAACTCTCGGGTACGTGCGATGGTTTCTGGGAATACGACTTGGATATGTCTCGCTCCAACACCGGATGGACGCAAGAAATGAACATCCCCTCGTCCTACGGCGATGGTGGATTCGCCCGTGTCAACGGTATGCGAGACATGGACTACATCGGTCTCACCGTTCAAGCCGTGGACGACACCGGTCAAGATTACAAGACCAGGGACACCACGAAGTGGCTCACAACCGAGTCGCTTCCAGAGCCTGCTGAAATGGAAGAGGTCCTCCTCGACTGGTATGTCGGCGAACTGATTGACGACATCGCTGAAGTTGAAGAGCAACTCGCCGACCCAGCAAACACGCAGGACAAAGCTTCGCTTGAGGCACGATTGATGGAATTGAACACCAAATTTGACGCTGCATGTGAGGACACGCGTGCCAACTGCCCCGTGGACGAAGTTCAAGGCAGCACTTCGGGCGAAGAAGATGGCATGAACATGAACCTCATCCTGATTGTTATCGGTGTGTTGATCGTTGCTGCTCTGCTCGGCCTGATGTTTATTCGAGGCGGCGGCGGTCAGCCTGAAGAAACCAAGTGGAACGAGGCAAACCTGCCCGTCCATGACGCCGTGGCCAATTCGATGTACGGCGGTGCTCAAGACATCTTCCAGCAACCCGTCGCTCCTGTTGCAGCGGTTCCCCCGATTGCAGCCGTTGCACCACCGCCTGCTCCTGTCGCAGCCCCAGCAGGGCCACCTTTGCCCCCCACCGGTCTACCAGCAGGTTGGACCATGGAGCAGTGGACCTATTACGGCCAGCAATATCTGGACCAAATGAACAACCAGTGATGCAAGATTTATGACCCCTTGACAGGGGTTGTAAGAAAAGCATAGCCCTAAAGGGGAGTGAGGAGAGGAAGTAACGTGGCCGAAGACAACGTGGAGGTTCCTGTTGAGGATTCTGAGGAGGTCCCTCAGGAGACTCAAGGCGAGTCGGATGCTCGTCAGGACGACATGGCTACCATCTGGTCGCCTGAACCCACCGGGGCTGATGAAATCCTCAGCACCTCCATCGAGGAGTGGATCGCCGATGTTGAATTCGAATCCACGGCTGATGTCCCAATCCCTGAGCGACTCGTCGACCAGGTCATCGGTCAAGAAGCCGGTTCAGTGGTCATCAAGAAAGCCGCTGAGCAGCGCCGCCACATGTTGATGATCGGCGACCCCGGAACGGGGAAGTCAATGCTGGCCAAGTCGATGACGGACTTGCTTCCCAAGGACGCTCTCGAGGATGTGCTGGTTTACCCCAACGAAGACGACGAGAACGTTCCCCGCGTTCGCACGGTGCCTGCCGGGCGAGCCGAACGCATCGTGAAGGTTCAGAAAGAAGCCATTCGCCAACAGCGCGAAAAATCGCAGCGCATGCTCTTCATCGCCTTTGCCGCTATCGGATTTTTGCTGCTCATCGCAGCGCTTCAATCCGGTGATTTGTTCACGCTGCTCTTTGGCGGGTTCCTGCTCGTCTTCGGATACATGTTCATCCGAAGCCGTCTCGGTGCTGCCGATGACAGCCGTATTCCGAAGGTGCTCGTCAAGCACGACCTCAACGAATTGCCACCCTTTGTTGATGCAACAGCCACGCTCTCAGGCTCGTTGCTCGGCGATGTACGCCACGACCCTTTCCAGTCTGGCGGTATGGAAACGCCTGCCCACGATCGCGTTGAGCCTGGTGCCATTCATCGTGCCCACAAAGGTGTGCTCTACATTGACGAAATCAACCTGCTTCGCCTCGAAGAACAGCAGGCTTTGCTCACGGCCATGCAAGACCGTGCCTTCCCCATTTCTGGCCGCTCGGAGCGTTCTTCGGGTGCACTGACCAAGACCGAACCGGTCCCCTGCGACTTCATTTTGATCGCAGCAGGAAACCTCGATGCCATCCAAGGCATGCACCCTGCACTCCGAAGCCGTATTCGTGGCTACGGCTACGAGGTCTATGTCAATTCGGAGATGCCCGACACCTCTCGAAACCGCCGCCGCTTGATTCGCTTCATCGCTCAAGAGGTCCTGCGGGACCAAGACACCGTTCGTGAGATTCCACACTTTGACAAGAGCGCCGTCGCCATCATTCTCCGTGAAGCCCAACGCCGTGCTGGTCGCCGAGGAAAACTCTCCCTGCGACTTCGTGAACTCGGTGGTTTGGTCCGAATCGCTGGGGATTTGGCCGTTGAAGCTGGCGTGCCCTTCACTTCGGCTGAGCATGTTCTCGGTGCCCGCAACATCGCCAAGCCGCTGGAACAACAGGTCGCTGACCGCATGATTGAACGCCGCCAAGATTACGCCATGCTGGTCAACAGCGGCGAGCGTGTTGGTCGTGTCAACGGCCTGGCCGTGCTCGGTGCCAACTCCGGACTTTCCGACTTCAGCGGCATCATGCTTCCAGTCGAAGCCTTGGTGACGCCCTCGCAAGGCGGCGGAGGGAAAATCCACGCCACGGGTGGGCTGTCTGATTTGGCCAAAGAAAGCGTGACCAATGTCAGCGCCGTCATCAAGAAACTCACGGGCAAAGACATCTCGGATTACGATATCCACATTCAATTCGTTGACACGCACGGTGTGGACGGCGACTCAGCCTCCATCACCATCGCCACCGCCATCATTTCTGCGCTTGAGAACATCCCCATTCGCCAAGACCTTGCCATGACGGGCTCGCTTTCTGTTCGTGGAGAGGTCCTCCCCATCGGTGGCGTAACGGCGAAGATTGAAGCCGCCGCTCGGTCCGGTGTCAAAACCATCGTTGTGCCTCGTGCCAACATGCAAGACGTTCTCCTGGACGACCGATTTGAGGACATGGTTGAGGTCGTCGCTGTTGACACACTTGACGAAGTCATGCAGTATGCACTCATCAAGCACGAGCAGAAAGCCAGTCTTGTCGAGCGCCTTGAAGCGGTCATCGACCGACTCACACCCGAAGTCCAAAGCAAAATCTCCCTTGTATGAGAAAACCATCCCCTCGGCGGGATTATTGGGGTCGCATTCTAAAACAAACGGTGTTGAGCAAACATCGGTCACCATGTCAACGACGACACGTGATGCAGGAAAGGGGGCTCTTTTGGCGCTCTTTTTGGTCACGATGATCGACATGATTGGATTTGGTATCATCATACCATTTCTGACATATCTCGTCCAGGACCTTGCTGCAGAGCAAGGCGTGGTTCAAGTTGGTCTTTGGGTGGGCCTGTTGATGACGGCCTACTCGTCAGCCCAATTCATTTCCTCACCTTTTTGGGGGTCGCTTTCTGACCGAATCGGGCGACGTCGGGTTTTGATGATCGGTCTGGTTGGAAACACCGTCTTTTTCACGGCCTTTGGTTTGTCCAACACCCTCCTCTTCGCTTTGTCAATGAGGTTCTTTGCAGGCATCTTCAACGGAAACATCGCTGTAGCACGGGCGTACATAGGGGATGTCAGCACACCCAAACAATTGGCCACACGCATGGGCCTCATCGGTGCAGCCTTCGGTCTTGGCTTCACCATCGGGCCCTTTATTGGTGGAGAGTTTTCAAGCCCTGCTGAACGTTGGGACCTCTTTGTTGGAACAATCTTTGAGACCTACCCTTACTTGTTGCCGTGCCTTATAGCGAGCATTCTTTCAGCAGGTTCCCTCGTGCTTGCGTACTTCAAACTCCCTGAGTCCATTGACCTTGAGCGTGCCCGCGAGGACGAGCACCTTTCATGGGGTCGTCAAATGTCCATGATCGCAAGTAATTCGGTGTCGATGCTTCGGACGGCGACCATCGGTGCAATGATTTGGGTCTCCATGCTGTTCATGCTCGGGTTCACCGTCATGCACTCTGTGTTCATCTTGTACACGGAAATGGATCCTGCGAACGGCGGGCTTGGATTTTCGGAGCAAGACAACGGGCGTATGTTCGCCATGATTGGTCTCTTGGGTATCTTTACTCAGGCTACGTTGATTGGCCCGTTGACCCGTAAATTTGGCACACGCCGACTCATTCCCCTCTCCATCATCCTGACCGGTATTGGGCTGGTCATGATACCTTACACGCAAACGAACTTGGTTTGGCTCCAAATGCTGCTGGTGCTTTCGTGCATAGCGATTGGCAACGGTGTGTTTCAACCCTCCTCGAGCACCTACCTCACGCGTCTTGCAAGGGATACAGATTACGATTTGGGGGCCGTGATGGGAGCTCAAGAATCCTTGAGTGCCTTTGCCCGTATCCTCGGTCCGCTTTCTGGTGGTCTTGCTTGGGAATTAACCGTCAACGGCTCCTACCCTTGGGACTACCACACCCCCTTCCATCTGTGCGGTCTTTTGATGTTGATATCAGGGCTCTTGACCCTTCGGTTGCCCGTTATGCCTGAGCTTGACGAGGCAGAATAAGCCGTTTTTCTGTTGGAGATGTTTTGAAAACCAAAGCCGTGCAGGCTAGGGTTATGGAGACTGAGTCTTCGGCATGGACGGGTCAGCAATTCCGTAATCGGCTGACGGTGCTATCTCATGCTGCGGTCATCATGACGTTGGTTACCGTCTGGTTGATTCAACTCATTGATGTGCTTCAGCCATTGTTCATCGCTCTTGGTATCTATTTTGTTTTGAAGCCTGGAGCTGACGCCCTCTCAAAGAAGGGTTTCCCCATCATGCTGTCGTACATCACCATGCTCATGCTGGCGATTTTGATTGTGTTGAGTGCGGGTTTCTTCGCTTATCAGCAAGCGGATAATTTTCTCTCCGACGAGGAGCGCATGGATGAGTACACCCTCTTGCTCGACGAACGTTGGTCCGACCTAAAGGAGATGCCCGTGGTTGGTAAGTCGCTCTTGGATGCAGGTGCAACCGTTGAGGGGACCCTTGATGACGACCTGGCAAGCATGGGCTTGCTTGATGAGGGTTCTGGGATTTCCGAGGCCCTTAACGGATTGCTCTCGAGCGTTGGGATGTTCTTCATCACCGGAATCACCGTCCTCTTTTTCCTGCTGTTCATCATCTTTGAAGCCAGTTTGCTCCCGGGACGGATTGAACGGGCTTATCCCGGTGGAGCAAGTGAACGCGTCCACATGATTCGCGACCAAATTGAAGCCAGTGTCAACACCTATGTGGTGGTCAAGACCGGTGTCGGTTTTGGTACAGGTGTCTGTGCAGGATTGGTCATGCTGGTGTTCGGCATCGACCTCTGGTTCACCTGGGCGTTGCTCACCTTCCTGCTGAACTATGTCCCCTACATCGGTTCCTTATTGGCCACAATTCCACCGATTCTGCTTGGATTTATCCTTCTTGACCCTGCAATGCTGGTGCTGCTCACGGTCCTCCTCTTGACCAATCAGCAACTTTGGGGTAACATCATCGAAACACGATGGGCCGGTCGAGCGCTCGACATCTCACCTGTGCTTCTCCTGGTGGTCACGGCCTTTTCCTTCTGGGTTTGGGGCATCATTGGCATGATTCTCTCCATCCCGCTCGTGGTCATTTTGAAAATTGTTCTCGAGAACATCGATGCCACCCGCCCCCTGGCCATCCTTCTTTCAGAACGTGCGCCGACCTTGGAAGAGGCATGGCGCGAGGCCATCAAAGACGGCCGAATCACGGCCTATGAGGAGCGCATGCTCAATGAACTGCAAACTGTTCTGGGCTACACCGACGAGCAGGTGAAACTCATCTCAGCTCGCATTGCGGCCGAATACGCCCTGCGGAGAGGTCGCTTGAGTGTTGACCAAATTGCATTGATTCGAATCGGTATTGACCATATGCATGACGGCGAGGACTGGGATGAGCAATTCGAAGCCATCGTTACGGAGGGCAAACTCAGCGTCAAAGAGCGATTATTCCTCGGCCGCCTCGTTTTCGCCTTCAGCGACGAAGAAGAGGAAGAAGAGTGATTCAGAGCACTTCGGTAAGAATGCGCTCAAGTTCGGTGTTGATGGTCAAGATCAGCGTGCCGAACTCGGGTGGAATGTTGGGGTCCTCGTACAGTTCCTCCAGTTTTGATTGAGCCATGGCGATGCGAACATCCAGTTGTCGGCCTTTGTTCAGCAGCCAGTTTTCACAGGCTTCTTTGGCCTGTCGGCGGATGTTTCGTGGGACTTTGGGGTCGTCAATTTGATTGATGACGGACGCAACTTGTTCTAATCGTTCTTCGATGTCCATGGTACTCACCTTGTTGCACGCAAAGACGGCTGGTCGGTGGCCGTCTTTAAATTGATGGCCGCTGTGGTTCATCCATGCAAGCGACCAACGAGGCCATCTTGGGATGGACACGGGTCGCCGTTCTTCTCCTCGGCATGGGCTGGGCAGCGTGGATGGACCATAAGACGCGCAGAGTTGCGAATGAACATTGGATTGTCTGGGCGAAACCCGCCATCTTCATCTGGGCGCTGGATTTGATGGTGCAAGGAGCAGACTGGACCATCTACCTGACCGCTTCAGCCGTCATCGCTTATGCCAGCGTTTCTGTGTTCGGCCGACCGACCATCAAGGACGCTTTGAGCGGCTCTTGGATGGACAGAACATTCCTGTTTTGGTACGGAGCGAGTATGATTGGCTTGGTTGCTGGTGCGGTGCAGTACCAAGCGACCACACCCCTCGAGGTGGTGTTGGATGACGGGGACGGTCTCGGCATGTTGTGGTGGCGAACAGCTTCACTGCTCTTGGTGATTTTGTTCATTGATGTTGCCTGGCGCCTCCGCCTTTTGCACGGTGGTGCCGACGCCAAGGCCTTGATGTGGGTCACGTTGATGTTTCCAACTTGGGCCTCGGTCCCGCTTCCCTTCAGCAGCATGGGTGAGGGTGCCGTCGTGGCCTTACCTGTCAGCATCGCCTTGCTGATTTGGGGTGGCCTCGCGTTCTTGTTCATTCCCGTTGTCATGCTCGCTGTCAATCTCAAGCGGGGAGATGTGCGAGGATTTGGCGACCTCCGCTTGGCCTGGCATGCATCCATGATGGCCGTGGGCGAGGTGCCTCACCGGCACGTGTGGGTTTTGAGCGACACGATGGTCATGCCAAGCGGTGAGGAACGTGTCGTTCATGCGACACGGGCCCCTCGAAAAACACCAACCAAGGAGGCGCTCGCCGAACACCTCCAGCGTCTTTCATCTCTTGGCGTGGAAAGGGTATGGGTCAGCCACAAAATGCCGCTGTTGGTCTTCTTGTTCCCGGCCGTGCTTCCGCTGGTGTTGTTTGGAGACCCAACAACCCTCTTGATGCAGTGGATTGGGTAGCGTCATCAGTTACCCTTGCGCTCGATGTTCTTGGGACGCAGTCCCTTGTAGCCGCACTTTCGGCAGCGAGTAGCACGAACAGCGTTGCGTGCGTTGCAGCGCATGCAAATCTTGCGGTGAAGCAAGCGGGCTTCTGCCTCGGGGAATCGTGCCATGATGGGGCGACCGAATTCCCCTATTTAACCGCAACCACCTGCTTTGGGTATGTTCAAGGTTGACCGATGAATGGGCATCCCATGAAGGTCGTGAGGTTGCCGGGCATCCATCACGACGGGAACGTTGTTCTTGTCTCAGGGTCGTTAGGCCATCTTCTCATCAATGCAGGAACTTCATGGTACCAGGCCCTGCAGGTCGAACGAGTCACTGGCCAATTGGGCGATGAGCGCTTGGACCGCATTCTCTTGACCTCACGACGCTTTCCAGTATCGGGTGGTGCCGCCCATGTTGCCGAGGCCTTCGGGGGCGTTCCTGTTCACATTCACGCCGATGGCCAAGCCGCCCTTGAGACGGGCGATTTTTTCACGACATGGGCCAATCGCTACGACTCAGACATGCCCCGTACGGCCACCGAGGGATTGAGCGAAGAGGATGTTTTTCCCATGGGCGGTGGCGAAGTGGTTTCCATCCATCTCCCCGGCCATGCCAGTGAAGGGATGGGTTTTCACATACCTCACCTCTCCACATTGGTCGTGGGAGCACTCATTCCGAGGGCTGACCGTCCGACCCGTTGGGACCTTCCCGGTGGCTCCTTGATCGATGTCATCGCCAGCATCAAACGCATGAAGCGGCTAAACCTGACCTCCATCGTGCCGTTGCAAGGTCCAGCCATTCGTGGAGCGGAACATGTTCAGGAGGTGCTTGACCGGCATCTCGCCTTCCACGAAGAGGCCGTGAACAACGAAGGTCGACCACCATCCTCGTGGGACCGACCAGCCCCAACAGCCGTTTGGTTAACGCCGCGTACGCCATGGCCGCTTGAAGAACACGAAACGGTCTAAGCCGGATAGGGCATGAAATACGTTTGACTGAGCCGCTTCTGCCGTTTTACGCGGTAGGCTGCAGCCGTGTTTTCAACATCATGGGAAGTTCCGTCCAGTGTTCGAACGTGATGCATCCAGCCGCTGCGGACATGCACTCGCTCGCCTTCGATGTGGAGGCTTGAGACTGGGCCGTCAATGGTAAATTCGTGGATGCATCGCTTTGCTCGCCCGTCGCACACTGACCAGACAGCGCCGTGTTGCGTACCGACAAGAAAGTGGAGGCCGCCCTCATCAACCAGCGTCAATGCCCGTATGCTTCCAGAATTGAGGGAGAACTTCGCAACGGTTTCCAAACGGGGTATGGTCAGGACGACGACATTACCGTCGGCGCATCCGATGGCCGTTGCGTCAACGGGGCCCATTGGCCCGCGCATGGCGAGAAGAACGGTCGGCAAGCCTTCGAGTTTGGTCCTCGTCGCTCGGCCTTCACGTGGTTTCCACGAGACAACACCGTCGTTCATGGCGACCAGTGTGCCGTCGTTTGTCGTGAGACTGCGGACAATTGTACGTTGATTCATGGGGTGAATGAAGTGCTGGAGGTACACCTTACTTTTTCACACCCAACGGGAGAAAGTGAAAGTGAACATCAGTACATTTCGTCGTTCTTGTTTTCCTTCTTCCACTTTCGGTAGCAAGATTTGCAGACGCGCACACGTCCCTTCCGCATTTCGTAGCCGTTGGAGCCCCACATTTCGATGGCGTCGTCAACTGAGAGTGAACGTCCGCCAAAGGATTTGTCTGCGAAGTTATCGCAGCCTTTCACGCCGCATGGCAGTTCGCCTTCTTTGGCGCTGGATTTGGTTTTCTTCTGATCCTCACCGGCGTCTTTCTTGTGCTTGCGCGCCTTCGCCTTGAATCCCATGCAGAGGGCTTGCAGGCCCCGTTCATGAAGGTTGCCTCGCTCACTGCAAGTTCTGGTACTGACGAATTTTCTCCAACAGTCCGTCGATGATGCGAAGCAGACCACGCAGCGTGACCTCAGAGACGTTCGCCACTGCACAGACTTCCGATTGGGTGCGAGGCGTTCCCGCATCGTTGGCAGCCTTGTAAATGAGTGCGGCAGCCACGCCCATCGGTTTCTTTCCTTGCCAGACATCGTCGTGCGGTTGGATGGTCCTCCACAATTCGTCAAGCGGGGTTCGGATGCTGGGTTCAAGTCCGAGGTCAGACATGAACTTGTCAAAGTACTCGTCAGGTGCGGTGATTTTGTGCATGTTGAGGCGGCGAGAGACCTGGCGAATCAAGCGGGAGAGGTCCTTTTCAGTGATGTCATAGGCCTCAGCCACGTCGGGAATTTGGCGGGGCAACCCTTCTTGTCGTGCGACGAGGTAGGTGCACGCAGCGGTTACGCCGGCGATGGAACGACCGGTGACGAAGCCTTCGCCGGAGAGGCGACGGTAGAGACGGGCCGCCTCTTCTTGGAGCGGTGCGGGCAGACCAGAGCGGTCACGGATGAATTGGTTGGCTTTCACCAAGTTTCGCTCACGACTCTTTCGAGTCTTCGAGCGTTCGTCGATGACACGACGGCGTCGCCAGTCTCGACGGGCTTGGGAGCTCATGCCGTGACGGGAGGCAATACCGGTGTTGAGGTCGCGAACATCGATGGTGGTGTTGAGGCCCTTATCAGCAAGGGTGTAGGTCATGGGGCGACCGACACGAGACCGGTCCTCACCGTTGTCTCGGTTGGTCCATTCGGCGCCCGGGTCTGGGACGTTTTCCTCAGCCACCAGTCCACAATCGCCGCAGGTGATTTCACCACGGGAGATATCAAAATCCCAGTTGACGGCGCCGCACTCTTCACAGGGTCGAGTGTGGCCCTCGAGGGTTCGGCGGGAATGGTCGTGAGGCGTCATGCCGGGCAGGGTTGGGCTCGTTGCGGTCTTGGCCTGTGTTGGCTCGTTTTTTTGTTTCATCATCTCAACTCCTTGTTTAGTAGTGGAACATTGTGTTATATAAATCCGAGGTTTCTTTGCACACACTTGGTCTCGCTCAATACACGGTTTAGACCTGTGAACAAATCGGGTACCTCATGTGTGAGTTCACGTTTCTTGTTATAAACGGTCGTTCCTGTTCATGGGTGCGCTCTGCACGCTCCGACCACGGATTTGAACCAAACAGCATCACAGGGTTCAAAGGCGTCCCGCGGTGCCAAGCGACTTGAGGATTGAGATGCCAGCCACCGTGATTCTGGGTGCTCAGTGGGGCGACGAAGGAAAAGGGAAATTGGTTGACCGATTGGCGGAACAAGCCACGTGGGTCGCCCGATTCCAAGGTGGAAACAACGCTGGACACACCGTCGTGCTCGGTGAACAGGTGCTGAAGTTCCACCTGCTTCCTTCTGGCATTACCCGCAAAGAATGCCACCTGGTGCTCGGCGATGGCATGGTCATCGACCCGTGGGTGCTCGACAAGGAATTGAGCGGATGGAAAGAGACCACCGGTGAAGACCCCCGTGGTGAACGCCTTTTTGTCAGCGAGCGAGCCCACATCATTCTCCCCTACCACCGCTACATGGACAGTCTCGACACCAAAATCGGCACCACCGGTCGTGGCATCGGACCCACCTACGCTGACAAAATCAACCGTGTCGGGCTTCGCTTTGGCGACGTGGCCGAAGTGCTTGGCGACGACGACTGGATCAACGCCACGGTGGCCCGCATGAACGCATCCCTGGAAGCGGCCGGTTCCGGTGAACGAGTCTCAGCTGAAGGTTTGGCCGGCGACATCGCATGGATTCACGAGAATTACGCAAGCTCCATTGCGAACACCGGCTTGATGCTCGACAACGCCCTGAAACTGGGCGAGCATGTCATTCTCGAAGGCGCACAAGGCTGCCTGCTGGACATCGACCAGGGCACCTTCCCCTTCGTCACCTCGTCAGTTACCTCGCGAGGCAACGCCACCCATGGGGCCGGTATCCACCCTGGGCATGTGAAGGATGTCATTGGCATCACCAAGGCCTACATCACCCGGGTCGGCCACGGCGCCATGCCCACCGAACTGGACGACGAGGCGGGTGAACACATGGGCACAGTGGGTCATGAATTCGGAACCACTACGGGCAGGAAGCGACGCTGCGGTTGGTTTGACGCCGTGGTCATGCGCCACGCACAGCGCATCAACGGCTTCACCGGTCTGGCCCTCACAAAACTGGACGTCTTGGGCGGGCTTGAGGAACTCAAGATCTGCGTGGCGTACGAACTGGATGGCAAGGAAATCACGGAACTGCCTTCCACCGCCTCCGCCCTGGCCCGCTGCAAACCCATCTACCTCACCATGCCAGGGTTCCCCGAACTCTCGCTATCCGAGTGGCTGGCCATGGCTGTTCACGCCAACGAATCAGGCAAAGGCATCGCTGTCCTGCCTGCAGCCGCTCAACAGTACATCGCGAAACTCGAAGCCTTGGTGGGCGTGCCGTGCACCAGCGTGGGTGTCGGTCCAGACCGTGATGCTACTATTGACTGCGTTTGATTCGCTGTCCTGCACAGGTGAAGGCTCAAAAGG
>DAGF01000050.1 GCA_002495645.1 Euryarchaeota archaeon UBA549 | reverse complement strand
ATCCTCGAGGTCCTCGACCACGTGCTTGCTTGAGCCACAGCCGGCAACGATGGCCTTTGCCATCACCATGAAATCGGGACGTTGTTTCCCTTAGACAGAACGGGGAAGCGCCATGCGGATTCTTTGGGCCAGCGTTCGGGACCTCCGTCAGGACCTCTGTGCCACCACTCAGGCGTCCCTCGTCAAAGGATTGGCTCAGCGGGGGCACAACGTGACCTTCGTCAGTCCTGGCAGTGCCTCAGAATCCATCCAAGGCGTCGAACACGTGTCGGTGAGCGTCAAGGCGCGACCTGGGCGGCGCAGCCGGACGATCGCCAGCGGTATCCTTGCCCGTTGGGCTGAACTTGGACCGCACGACGTGGTGCTCGTTGAATGGCCCCTTTTGCGCCACCTGCACAAGGCCGGCGTGCTTGATGACGTGCCCTGGTTGCTGGTCGATCGCAGCCCTCCGGCCGATGACGGACTCTTGGCACGCCTCCACTGGTTTATCTGGCGCCGCGCGTGGCGCCTCGCCCGGAAGGCCAACCGACGTCATGAGGGCCCTGTGGGCACCGTGGTCAGCCAAGCTCATCGACGCCACGTCCAGTCCTTCACGAAACTCAAGGATGAGCAGGTGACGTTGGTTCAGGCCGGCGTCGATTTACGGCGTTTCCTGCCTGGGCCTGAACGTCGCTCGACGGAACGGACCCTCCACATGGTCTATCACGGCAGGTTGGACCGAAACCGTGGCGTGCTCGTCCTCCCAATGTTGCATCAAAAGGCCAAGAACGCCGGACTGGACGTGACCCTGACCCTGATGGGCGAAGGTGATGCGCTTGGGGCCCTCAAACGCATGGCAACGGGAAGCGACGACGTGCACGTGCTTGGCAGGCTACCTCAAGACGAGGTTGCCCACCGTTTGGGCACCTCACACCTCGGCTTGCTGCCGATGCCTGAGCATCGGGCGTGGTCGCTGGCCAGCCCCCTCAAGCGTTCCGAATATCTCGCTTCGGGCTTAATCGTGGTCGGCGTGGACCATGAGGGCCACCGGCTGGCAGGGGATGTGCCCTTCATGCACCTCTTCGCCAAGGAGGACTTCCACGACGGCATCGTCGACCTGCTCAACCGCATGACCCGGGACCCATCAATCTACGTCGAAGGCAAGCGTGCAGCACGAAGGTATGCGGACGACCACCTTGGATGGGCGCACAGCGTGGACGCCCTACATGCAGCCATAGAGGAGCGCTTGACCATCGAAGGGCCGCAGTCCAAAACCATCCCCGGATTTGCTAGGAATCCTGCGCCTGAACCTGCACCTGAGCCTGAAGTGGTGGCTCCGCCCGTGGACCTTGTAGTGGAGCCAGAAGCGGTTCCAGAACCTGTACCGGAGCTTGTGCAAGCCGCTGAGAAGCCGACGGGTCCGCGGCGTAAAATCTGAAGATCACAAGAAACCCTCTGGCCAACCCAAATGAGAGGCAACCATTGATGGAGCCACCTTCCACCTTGCCGAACATGAGCGAAAGCCATTGGGCGATTGACGGTGGCGTGTTGGCCGCCATCGAACGCTTGGTTCCCGAAGGCGGAACCGTGCTCGAACTTGGGAGCGGGGACGGGACCGCTGCATTGGTAGAACGCTACACGGTGTACTCCGTTGAAGACGATGAGGCGTGGGTTGGGCATTGTGAAGGAGCAACATACATCCATGCACCGTTCAATGACCCAGGGGGAAAGCGCCCGGGCTGGTATGATGTTGATGCCCTGCGCCAAGGATTGCCGGAAACGTACGATTTGCTGCTGATCGACGGCCCCGCGGGACACAAGGGCCGTGATGGCATCCTCCATCACCTTGATCTGTTTAGGACCGATGTGCACATCCTCGTTGACGACACTGTTCGAACACATGAAGCCGACATCGCCAGGGAACTTGCGATGCGGTTGAACCGCCCAATGCACGTCTTTTGGAATTTCAGCCTCATTCCCACTGAACCGCTCAATGCGGAAGACGTGGCCAGAATACAATGGGAGGCTGTGCGAGTGTTGGAAAAAAAGGATGAATCTTTCATCAAACGATATTTCAGAAACCCTTCGCCTACGAGAAAGATAGACCGGTTGGAGTGGTACGATAAAGTGCGGCAACTTAGGGATCAGGACAAAGCCGAGATTAGCCAAAGTTACTCCCTGCGGATTGGCCAAGTCATTACTTTCCCCATCAGACTGCTGCTCTCGTTCACCAAAAAACGCCGGTCGTTGTAGCGCGCTATTTCTGAGTGAGGGTGAACGCGGAAGCGTCAATTTCGAACGTCCGCCCTCCGTGGTTAAATTTGAGAATACCATCCCCAAATTGGATTATTTCTGGTTCAGTTACGTCACAGCCTACTACCATCACAGATGCGTGAAATTCCGTATTCTCGATGCGCTGAAGGACGAGTGGGGTTGGTCGCTTGTCTCTGATTCCTGATGTCGTCCAGCTCGATGTGGTTGGGTCGTCACGAGACCGATGGATCGTAAACTCGACACTGCTTGAATGCGAGGAAATGAATTTGACGGTCGGAGACAGGCCGTCTTCCTGTTCAAGGTGGCATTCCATGCTTTTGCCTTGGCCAAAAATCTCGACATGGGTTAGTCTCCTGTCGGGGGCAATGTGCCAAGGAATGTTTGCTGAGAATGGTGTTGTAGATTCTAATGCGTCTGCAACAATGTAATCCCCTTGCCCCAATGAAATAATTGCCCGAGTGATAATGATGGTATCTTGTCTAGAGGTTGCGATGACCCAAGGGAATTGTCCTTCACCATATGCTTGAATGGTGCTTTCCTGCCAGCCAGTCACTTCGTCAATATGTGGAACATTGTGGGCTTTTGCCGCGCGGAAGTATTCGTATCGAAGTTTATCGCCGTAGGCATATGGTCCGCCTGAGTCGATGAGGAGCTTTTTTCCGTCCCGAATCAGCATGAAGTTGAGAGGGTCATGGTGACCATGGCCCGCTTTCCTTGGTGGGCACGAGAGAAGAGCGAGGTGTTCCCCGTTATTTTGGCAGTCTCTGAAGAGGCAAATACCTGAGCTAGCGTAGCAGTACAAACCATCGTTTGCAACATCGTCCACCATGACCTTTGGAAATCTGAAGCCGTACGACGTGTCCCCGATGGCGAATGTTGTACCGTCGCTGGTCGACACCAACTTCGCAAAGTCTTCCACATTGTCTATGGCGGATTTGACATGGTCGACTTCAATGACGCCTGTCTCACGTGCCAGACGAAGCAAGGGGCGAAGAATTCGGACCAGAAATTGGTGATAAAACATGGATTGCTCGACACTGAAGCCAGAATCTTCGTTGATGACGCTGGAAATGAATTCACTCAGATAATCTGTTGCAACTTGGAGGCAGTCCACACCAACCCTTCCACTGAATCCCAACAGATGCGCGTCAAGAAGAGCCCCCACGTGAAAAACAGCGTGATTGTTCCTAATCCATTTCTTTGAATCATAAAATCCGCATAAGGTTTGGACGTGCTTTGTGACCATGGCGTCAAGCTCTGGAATTTCTTCGTAAGGCTGTTCTAAGTGAGTCACGATTGAACAAATGTTTGCGAGTCTATCTGATGTTGCATGATCATCCCAAACCATCGACGCAGGTTCTTTTCTGTCATGGTTGTTCAACCACCAATCGTTTAGGATGCTAACCATGGTGTCAAGAGATTCAGCGGCCCCTTTGTCGTAGGCCAGTCTGTAACCGTGTATCCAATTAAGCGATTGAAAGTACATCCGCCAAGACTTCAATTCGTATGGGTCCATTTCCCAATCCATGGGTAGAGCGAACGGGACAGGGTCGAGATCCTTGTACACTCGAAGTTGACCGACCCTGAGCAATTTGTGAGATTCGAACGAATAATGCTCATTTCGCACCGCACCAGGCAGCCACAATGAAGAAGCGGTAATCCGTTGGCCACCCGCTTTTCCCATCAAGGTCACATCCTTCATGCCACTAAATTAGGGTCGCCCAACTGCGCTCACTGACCACCCGATGGATGCAAGGGCATCGAGGTCGAGGGCACGTCGGCCGTCATACACCATCGGTGTGCGCATCCGTTGGTGCAGACTTACCCAATCTGCCTCAAGACATGCACGATGAGCGGTCACCAGCACCACAAGGTCGTAGCCATCTGCGTCTTCAAGAACACGGTGGACCGTGACTCCGTGCAAGAGAGGTTCGTCCAGATGAGGGTCCCACACGCCGACCTTGACGCCCTTTTCGAGCAAGGCCTCTGCCAAGGGTTCTGCGGGAGTCTCTCGTGGATCACCGACCTCAGCCTTGTAGGACCATCCCATAAGGAGGACACGGGCGTCTTTTGCTGGAACTTCTGCTTCAAAGAGAAGGTCTCGAATCACACCTGCCACGTGAATGGGCATCGAACGGTTGACGCCTCGTGCGGCCGTGATGAGGTTGGCCGGTACCCCAACATTGGCAGCGCGCTGAATCATGTAATATGGATCGACTGGAATGCAATGTCCACCCACGCCAACACCAGGCGTGTAACGGTGGAAGTTCCACTTGGTGGCGGCTGCAGTGAGCACGTCCTCAACGTCGACGCCCAAGGCGGGGAATATACGTGCCAACTCGTTCACCAGGGCGATGTTTAGGTCCCGCTGCACGTTTTCAATGACTTTTGCAGCTTCAGCGACCTCAAGTCGCCCCACATAGCGAACGTCTTCGCTGGTCAATTTGGAATACAAAGCAACGAGTTGAGCCCCAACCTTTTCATCACTACAACCGATTACACGTGCAACTGACCGGACACCATGGGCCGGGTCACCGGGATTGAAGCGCTCCGGACAGTACGCAATGGTCACGTCCACACCCTGCTCAAGTCCGAGTTCCTCCAACAAAGGCAACCATGTTTCTGCCGTAACGCCGGGATACACCGTGGATTCCAGCACCACGACGGTGTTGGTGCCGCCGGGCAAGGATTCGAAGACCGCGCGGCCTGCAGTCTCGACGTAGGTCAGATCTGGTTTGAGGTCATGCGTCACTGGGGTGGGCACGGTCACCAAGACCACGTCGCAATGCGGGACGGCCTCGGCGGTTGATGTGGTGATGTTCCACCGCGGGGCACCTGGAGCGGGCACGATGTCGTCCACGTCAGGGTCACCAGTGGGGTTCTCTCCAGCACGCACCATGCTTACCGTGCGTTCGGAGATGTCGACGCCCCACACTTCGAAGCCTGCATCGTGAAAACCGATGGCTGTCGGCAAGCCAACGTAGCCCAGACCGATGATGCCTACGGTTTGCTTGTCAGCCTCGGCCATAACGCGAGGGCATAGGATTCAGATTTCAATCTCGTGGCGGCAAAGGACCCTTGCATGAGTCATCGTTCGTTGCAATGGCATTGTGGCGGTTGACTTTATTGAAAGAACGGCACAGGAAGCACCGTGGAGGGAGAGGCTCACAAGGCGCTGGAGCCTCTTTGGAAGGCAAAAAACCCACTTCTCGTTCCCATCCGAGCAGTCATGGACCTCTGGAACGAACGAAACCTGATTCGTCTTCTCGTGAAGCGCGATTTCACATCACGTTATCGACGTGCAGGACTGGGTGTTGGTTGGGCTATCCTCGAACCATTGTTGCTGGCTGCTGTGTACACGTTCATCTTCCAAATTTTGGTCGGTACAGATCGATTTGCATACCCATTGTTGGTGTTCATTGGTGCAATGTTTTGGCGATTGTTCTCTACAGTGTTGTCGTCGTCGTCAAACTCCCTTATTGCCTCAAGGAATCTGTTTCAATTCGCTCGCGTTCCGAAATCAATTTTCGCTGCGAGCAGTGCAGTCATGGCCTTCCAAATGGCATTTCTTTCAATGGTGTCGATTTTGCCGTTCATGTGGTACTATGATTTGTCCGTAACCTGGGCGTATTTGATGATTCCAATATGGCTTGGCTTGACCGCCCTGGTAGCGTGGTCGATGGGCCTCCTGTTGGCCCCTGTAGCCACAAAGATACCTGACATCATGCACGGAATCAGGTTTCTCTTGCGTGTTGGTTTTTTCCTCTCCCCGGTGATGTGGACCTACGATATGTTTGGACGGCGATTCGGCGACGGATGGTTGGCCGCCCTTGTTCAATGCAATCCCACCATCGTCCCAATCACTGAGGTCCGCAGCATTCTCCTCTCTGAACCCACAGGGATTCCGCCGCTCGGCTACCAGGTGTTTGTAGCCGTCAGCGCTCTGAGCTTTATTTTTGGCACCATCGCCTTCGATACACGGGCGCACAAGGCGGTGATCCACGCATGAGCATCGTTCTGAAGTGCGAACAAGTCTCGGTAGCATACCCGCTGCCACGGAAATTTAGGAAGCTCAATGCCAAGCCTGCCGGGGTTCATGATGTTTCATTCGAGCTCGGAGAAGGTGAAGTCCTCGGCATCATTGGCAAGAACGGCTCTGGGAAATCCACCTTGCTGAAGATGTTGGCTGGAATTTTCCCGCCAGACCAAGGAGAAATCCTCATGCGCGGCTCCGTCTCCCTTTTGTCAGGAGTCGGTGTTGGATTCAACGGAGAACTGACCGGCCGCGAGAATTGTTACTTGTATGGCGCATTGATGGGACGAACCAAGGAACAAATCGACACACTCATCGATGAAGTAAAGGCGTTTTCAGAACTTGAGCATTTCTTTGACCGACCGTTAAGGATGTACTCCTCCGGAATGAAATCCAGGCTTGGTATTTCAGTGGCAACAGCGTTCCGCCCTGATATCCTCTTAATCGACGAGGTGCTTGGGGTAGGAGATGCCTCATTTCGCGAAAAGAGCAAGAAACGGGTTCGAGGATTAATCGACGGTTCTGGATCAGTGATTATCGTTTCCCATTCATTGGCCATGATGGCAAGTATATGCTCACGGGTGATGGTGATGGACGACGGAAAGGCTGCTTTCATCGGAGCGCCCGAGGAGGCACTCGCCTTTTACTCAAGCGATTTCAATGACCTGAATCAAGATTGACTCGCGATGCAATCTCTGAATCTTTTAACGAACTCTTCAAATTCCTGCTGGTGCGGCAAATCCAATTCATTGTACCATGCGCCAAACGTGTGATCCCATTTCCTTGTGTAATGCAAATAGGCGCCAGGGTGCACGGTGAACTCACCGAAACCAACGCCAGAATTGGTGTTGTACATGTCAATAGAGATGAACCGCAAAGGAATTTCCCTAGCAATTAAGTCCATGGTTTCGATGATTTTCTCCCGATTTTCCGGAGGATTGAGGCCCCCGTTGTCAGCGACTGAAGGGCGAACTTGTTGGTGAGGGGTCCAATCTCGATCATAATACTGAAACCGCCATTCAGATTGGTTTCGCCCTCCATTGACATCCCTTTGTTTCAACATCAATGTCTTGTCGCCGAAGCAATACCCCTTGTAATCAAGCGGAACTGGGTAGCCTGATTCTGCTGATACAAAACGCTCCTCAAGCATGACGGGCAGGTTGATTGAACGGTAACGTTCGTGTTCGTCCAGATACGCCGCTCGAATCCCTTCAGATGAACACTCAATGCTCCTCATATCATCCCTCCACATGTCATCACCAATACGCTCCAAAAGGAACACACCGTTGTTCGAAGAGCCCCATTGTGGTTTCAAGACAACGTGATCTGGAAGGGAGGCAAAGTCAACGTCATTCACATGTGGATGCAATCCCAAAGTTTCAGCCACAGGAACTCCCAAGGACTTCACAAACAACTTGCTGTATTTTTTGGTGTTCAACAACTTGATGGCTACCGATCGAGGGCTAGATTTCTGTTCCCTGTAGAGATCGATACTGGCCTGAATGCTTCGTTTGAACGAAGGGGTATTGTTGTCTGCTGATTCTGTCATCCCTCCTCACCTCACCAATGTTTTGTATGTGCTGTCCAAGGTCAATGAAATACTGCTCCAGTCCCTTTCTTCTTCGACCCAAATTCTTGCTTTACTGCCGCATCCTGTGCGAAGTTCACGGTCGTCGATGAACCTCAACAGTGCGTCTGCAAGGCTGGATGCGTTTCCTTTCTCGAACAGGAGACCTGTGTGCTCATGCTGCACAATTTCGGTCAGCGCGTGCACGTCTGAAGCAATGACGGCCTTCTCCATGGCCATCGCCTCAAACGGTTTGAGCGGAGACACCAACTCTGTAACAGGCTGCGGTAGCCGTGGGAAAGGTGCGATATCAACGAGGGAGTAGTAGGCTTCAACTTCCTCGTGCGGCACACGGCCGGTGAAGGTCACCACATCGTCC
>DAGF01000109.1 GCA_002495645.1 Euryarchaeota archaeon UBA549 | reverse complement strand
GAACGAGGCGATGAACAACAGCATCACGGTGATGTGGTCGATGTGAACGCCGAATCCAAAGGAAATCTCGGTGGTGACGACGCCGGTGCTCCACATGCTGGAGGTGAACCACGTCCAATCGGAGAGCTTCTCAACGCCGCCGTAGGCGCCGATGAAGTCCGAAATGAGCCAGATGGACAAGCCAAGGCTGGCCGCCATGAAGGCGAGGGCGATGAGTCCGCCTTCTTTCAGGGTCTCTTTCCACATCTTGTTGCCGTTGAACATCTTCCCGAGGAACAAAATCACCGGGAATGCCAACATGGGCAAGAGGAGGATGTAGGGCGCGTATTGCGCTGCTGTGCTGTGTACGATTTCTGAACTGCCTGAACCTGCCATCATCTCACCTCAGTTCTTCAGGACGTTCACGTCGTCCAGCGTAATCGATTCGTGTTGGCCGTACATGGCGAGGAAGATGGCCAATCCAATGGCCACCTCGCTCGCAGCGATGGCGATAGCGAAGATGGTGTAGACCCACCCGGTCGTATCACCGTGGTGCACGGCAGCTGCAGCAAATTGCATGTTCGCTGCGTTGAGCATCAGTTCAATGCACATCAAGACGATGATGGCGTTCTTTCGGGTGAAGGCACCGGCCAAGCCGATGACGAACAACAGAGCAGAGAGGCCAGAAACCCATGCTGGGTCAATCATTCCTCTTCACCTCCAAATTCCCAAAGAAGATTTTCCATTCGCTCATCACGAACAAGGTAGGCGGCGCCCATCATGGCCATGGACATCAACAAACCGAGCGCCATGAGCGCGAGACCCCACTCACTGAGCAGAGAATCGGCCAAGCCAGCAGTCGTTGGCGTGGTTGCGGCTGGGTTGGCCCAGACACTGTCATCGTTGAGGACGGCGACGAGGATGAAACCCAAGGCCAAAAGACCCAGACGGGTGAATAGCGAGGTGAACTTCATTCAAAGTCCTCCTCGAGAATTTGGCGTCGTGTCAGCATGATACCAAACAACACCACCAGACCAACGCTGGCCAGATAGACCAGGATTTGAATGGCAGCGAGGAACTCAGCGCCCAAGAGGATGAAAATTCCTGAAACGGCCATGAAACAGAAGATGAGCGAGAGCATTGAGTGCGCCACACGCTGAGCAAAGATGAGACCAAGCGCTCCACCGAGCGTAATGGCTGCAAACAGGAAGAAGACCCCGGTTTCGGCAGCGCTGGCCACGTCCATCTCAAGCATCCCCCTTGGCGGTCTGTTCAAGCAACTCCTTGGCCTGATTTGCCCACTCGTCGCGCTTGACGCGGCCGGGGAAGAATTCGATCGCTTCGTTGACTTGGTCTTCCAGTTCGCTGGTCATCTTGCTGATTTGTGAAAACGTGTAGATGCCGAGAGCGTTCAGCTTCTCTTCGATGAATGGCCCCACGCCTTTGATGGCCTGAAGGTCGTCCTTGTCGTTGGCACTGGCTGTCCCAAGGATGTTGAAATCAATGGACTTCGAGCGTTCCTTTACACGCTCAAGTTCAGCCTGCTTCTTTTCTTCCTTGCTGAGCGTTTTGGTCTCAACAGCCTCCGGTTCAGCGGGCTTGACGGTTTCAACCTCGGCCTCCACGGGTTTTGGGGCTTCGGCTGCAGCCTTGGCTTCCTTCGCAGCCTTCTTGGCTCGCTTGTCGCGTTCTTTGGACGCTCGCTTGGCCAATTCTGCATCAACGGCTTCCTGGTGAACACCGGGTAGGACACGGGTGCGCGAAGCGTCAAACCACAGGTCTTGGCGGGTGAAACCGGACATGCCGTCGTATTCGTTGGTCATGAAGAACGAGGTGAAGCCACAGGCTTCCATGCACAAGCCACAGAACATGCAGCGACCGAGGTCGATACGGCCGGAGACGATTTGGTCGTCGGCGGGGTAGAGTTCGGATGTTGAAACGACGGCCTCTTCTCCCGAATCGTTCCAACGAACGGTGGCAGAGCTCCCCGAGAGGTCAAGCACTTCGGCGAAGCGCCATTCTTCGGGTGGGGCGGTGTGGGCCGTGACGTGGTTGAAACTGTCGAGTTCAGCCACAACTTCAGGCACCTCAACAGCAGCAAACTTGCCGACTTCAAGGTCAGCACCGAAGCCTGCATGCTCACCTTCGGCATTGTCGAGAACGTCAACGCGCAACTCTGTGGTCATGTGAAGGCAGTCGTTCGGGCAGATGTTGACGCACATCTTGCACGCCGTACACGTTTCCCAAATGACGCCGATACGACCGTTGTAGTTGCCGGGAACAAAGAGCCAAGGCTCCATGTCCTCGAGACGCTCGTAGGGGTATTGCACCGTTTGCGGTTTCCAAAGCGTAGGCTTGAGGTCAGAGGTGACTCGGTCGGGGGCAAACTCTTGGCGAGTGATGTCGTTCATTTCAGCCGAAGAGGTGGCTCGGGCACGGCTACCATCGTCAAGGAACTCGGGGTGGGATGTGTTGTGGTAGGCACCCAGTCGCTTGCCGAACCGCTTCCCGATGAACGGGAAGGTTCGCAGCGCCGTGATCAACGTGATCTTGAAAGGGTACCAGAACAGGTTTCTGAAATTGGGTTGTGCGTGTGGATGCATTGGCATGGTGTTCACCTCACTCCTGCCCCGGGGCGACCGTCCCCGCAGGCTTGTCCGTATGGACGTGGAACATACGTTCCTGATTCACCGACTTGTCTTCGTCGTTGAGATAGACGAAGAAGACACCCAGCCAGAAGAGCGTGGTGGCGATGGGCACGAGGTAGGGGATGCCCAAGGCGTCCCAAGCCATGCCGCCGCCGACGTCGTTCTTGGCCGACATGCCGTCAGGGTTGAAGAGGTACAATCGGTAGACGAGCGCCAACACGACTTGCAAAACAGCAAGTGGAAGGAGCATGCGCCAGCCGAATTCCAAAATCTGGTCCGTTCGGATACGAGCGAGTGCGAAGCGAGCCCACACGAACACGATGAGGAACACGAGCCACGACTTCACCAAGGTCATCACCGCGCCGGGGACGAGCAAGTAGAGGCCACCGATTCCGAGGAATTCGATGGAGCCGATGGTGCCTTGGAAGGGCAGGTGCCAGCCGCCAAGGAAGAAGTGAGTGAACAGGAAACAAGCGGCGTAGGTACGAATGTATTCGGCCATGAAGAGCATACCGAATCGCATACCGCCGTATTCCGTCCACCAACCTTCAACCAGTTCAGCCTCAGCCTCGGGCATGTCAAACGGCACACGCTCCACTTCAGCGATCATGGTGATGAGGAAGAGAGCAGCGCCCAGTGGCATCAAGAAGATGTTCCATGCACCAGCGGAGTGCTGGAAGTGAATGCTGTCCACGATGTTGAACGTGCCCGAGAGAATGGCCACCGACAACAGCGTCAGCAGGAGCGGAATCTCGTAGGCCGTAAGTTGGGCTGCCGAGCGAATGCCGCCGATGAGGGTGTATTTGTTGTTGGACGACCAACCGGCGAAGAACACGCCGATGGGTGCGATACCGAAGATGGCGATGGCGTAGAGAATTGAGAGATCGGGGTTGGTGGCGTAGATGCCGCTGGAGAGTGGAATCATGCCCAAAATCAAGAGTGTCGAAGAGACGATGAGGAAAGGTGAGACCTCGAAGATGAGTCGGTCGGCTCGCTGGGGAACCATGTGTTCCTTGACGAGGAACTTCATGCCGTCGGCGACGTTTTGGAAGAATCCGGGAACGATGGTCTTGCCCATCCACGAACGGTTGTTCACACGGTCGACGGTGGGGAAGTTTTCGTCTCGGTTGCCGAAGTTCTTGTTCAGCCACTTGTTGACTGCACCGATGGGTTTGCCCAGGCCGAACGGGAGCATGTTCCACCATTCACCGGCGGTGACGCCGTTTTCACCAACCCAAAGAGAACGGAGGGCGGTGGTGGCGCCGTAGCGGTCTTGCATACGAGCAACGGCTTTTCGTTCAATCCAAAGAATGGCGAATTGCGAGAAGAACAGCAAGAGGAACACCACGTTGACCAAGGCAAAGGTGGCGACGGCGAAGGAGAGGCTGCCGGCGCTTTCCTCGAGCGGTGTGCCTTCAAGGAGGTTGATGAGTCCTGAACGGAGCAATCCGTCCTTGCTGAGGAAGAAGCCTACCAAATCGTACCTGTCATCCATGATATCACCTCAACGGTCGGTCTCCCCAATGCACGGATCGAAACTGCCCATGATGGCCGGAATGTCCGCCACTTTGTACCCGATCATCGTCTTGGCAACGTACGGGATGGTGATGAACATCGGTGAGCGAATGGACAACCGGTAGGGGTTCTTTCCGCGTCCGTCGCCGCCACCCTGGATGTAGAACTGAGAGGCCCCACGGGTGCACTCGTAGTGCGAGAAACCGGTGGCGCCTTCGGGCGCTCGGGTGGGCGCCTTGGCGAGGATCATCTCATCGCCGTTGGCGTAGTTGGTGTTCTTTCCTCCTGGGATCTTCTCGATGGCGTCCAAAATCATGCGGCAGGACTGTCGCATTTCTTCCATGCGAACACGGTAGCGGTCGTAGCAGTCAGCGCCCTTCACCGAGGTGGGCTTCTCAACGGCTGGCTCCCAATCAACTTGGTCGTAGACCGAGTACGGGTGAGCCCATCGAACGTCGTAATTCACACCGGCGGCTCGGATGTTGGGGCCGGATACACCGGCGTTGACCATGTCTTCGGCCTTGGCGTAGCCCACACCTTGGAGGCGGACCAGCCAAATGGTGGATTCGTCCAGCATCATCTCGTATTCGTCGATGCGGTGTTCGAAGAGTTTCACCTTCGCTACCAATCGGTCGGCGAAGCCGACAGGGATGTCTCGCTTCACGCCGCCCACACGTGGGTAGTTGTAGTGCATTCGAGAACCACCAAGTTCCTGAAGCAAGTCGAGGAACATCTCTCGGTCTCGCATGCACCAGGTCATGAGCGTCAAGCTGCCGATGTCAGGCCCGTAAGCACCGAGCCACATCAGGTGAGAAGCAAGGCGTTGGCATTCCGCGGCGATGAGGCGAATGTATTCGGCTCGCTCGGGCACTTCAACCTCGAGCAGGTCTTCGGCCGCATAGATGTAGGAGTTGGCCCAGGTCATGGCGCTGACATAGCATAGGCGGTCGCAGTAGGGCGTGATTTGGGTGAAATCCCGGGACTCTGCAATTTTCTCAACACCGCGATGGATGTAGCCGAGCTCGGCTTCGGTGTCGACGACGGTTTCGCCGTCAACCTTGACACGAAGGGTCCAGAGACCGTGCGTCATTGGATGCTGGGGGCCCATTGTAATCCACATTTGTGCCATGATTTCACCTCACTTAACCCGACCCTCATCGGTTGGTTTTCGACCGAAGCCTTGGGCGTCGTCGTACATCTCATTGAAGTCGTGGTAGCGGATTTTGTGTTGCTTTTGCAGCGGATGAAATCCATCGGGGCTGTCGTGTGGGTTCAGCACACGGTGCATGTTATCGTGGCCTTCGAATTGAATGCCCACCAAATCCCATGTTTCCTTCTCGTTCCAGTCAGCTCCCACCCAAATGCTCTGAACACTC
>DAGF01000106.1 GCA_002495645.1 Euryarchaeota archaeon UBA549 | reverse complement strand
TGCGTTTGATGAGCTGCGCCGCGGTGTTGACCTCTCGCTGAACCTGGCATACAACGAGCCATGGGGTCAAATGCAACCTGTTCGCCACATCTTGGGCGCGTTGCTCTTTGAGCAGGGTCATATTGAGGAAGCTGAGGAAGTGTATCGCGCTGACATCGACCTGTGGAAGGACAACATGTGGGGCTTGCTCGGCCTGAAACTCTGTCTTGAGGCTCGTGGTGATGCACCAGAAGAACTTGCTGCCGTAACGGCGCTCTTCAACGAGCGAAGTGCTCGAGCCGACATCGTCCCTGCCAAGACCTGTTTCTGCGCCCAGGATGCCCTGGCCAAATCCTGCTGTGATTGAGCCGAAGCCGGTTTGACCGGTTTCGATGGGGCCATGTTGACGCCATAATCTACATGAGGACGGAAACGGTGGCGTTGACCAATGGACATTGAGACCGCAGCGAATGTTGGCGAGGCCGTCAGCGGTATCGCTATCCTGTTTACCCTCTTGTTCAGTCTACGGCAAATGAAGCACTGGAACGAGAATCGGCGATATGAAATTGGGCGAGACCTCGCTGCTCACATGAACAATCCACTCGTCCATCGAGGCTTCTCCATCAGCACCGTCAAACTTCATGATGAATTGACGCCTCAGGAATTGGCTGCTTTGACCCGTGAGGAAAAGGACGCGATGAACGCCCTGATGATCGGCATGAACAACATCGGTGTGCTGGCGAAAAACGGCCACCTATCACTGGATTTGGTGGAGGACTTCTGCGGCGTTTATGTGCGAATGTTTGCGAGTCGCTGGCGACGGGTGATTCATATTTTCATGATGGTCAACGTCAACAAAACGGATGAAGGTCAAGAGTCCATCTGGGGAGGCTTGTTTTGGTTGTTGGACCACCTGGAAAACAACGCAGATGGGAACTATTCCCTCAAATCCAACTGAATGAACCGTATCGAGGGCTCAGCCCCAACCCATCAATTGACGGAAGGTTGGGGACGCACAGAGTTTGTTCACATCGTCAGAGGAGAAGTACTGCGCAGCAAGAGCAGCGCGAACTTCAGCTTCGCTCTTTCCCGTTGCACCGACCATGTTGATGACACGGTTGTAGCTGCCGCCACCGGAAAAACTTGCGCCGCTGTAGCCTGCGTTGGGTTGTCCAAAACTGTAGGATTGCGAAGGCGCTGAGCCTTGACCAAGGAGGCGGGCGAGGAGGTTTTGCAAGAAACCCATGTTGATCATCTCGATGACTGCGGGGCTGCCCGGGCCCCGCAGTCGGTTGGTGTCCCCACCGCATGCGGTGGCAGGTCATCGCTTTGCAGCTCTCTTGGGCAACGTGATGTTACATTTGCGGGCCTATAATGGTTCATGTTTTTGTAACCACGCGTAAAGCAGGTTCCCTGCGGCCCGCAACCTCGTGTTCACCCACGTCGATCTCAACACCGAGACGTTGTATCAGTTCAAGGTGGGTTGCTGAATAGGGGGTCGTTTTCCCACCAGGGCCAGCCTTGTGCCATACCCCCTTGTGAGTCAACGGGTGCCCACCTGCCTCCTCGTCGTCCAAAAGTGGATGTATGTCAAGCCACACATGACCCATCTGTTTCAGTTCAGAGGAAAGCGATGGCCACCCCATGGACGCCAATTCCTTGGTGAGTTGTTCTTTTGGAATGGCTCGTGGGGCGATCAAAAGCGTTTGCCCCAAATGTTCGAATTGATGGACAGGACCCCATCCAAGTTCCTCAACACGCTGGGCAACCGCTTCCACGTGGCCGTCCTTCCACCGTTGAGGTATCCATGCCATCAATGCACTCCGCCCCTTTGTTCCAACCACTTGTGTGCTGCATTGGAGAACCGTAAGAGGTGCCGTTTGGTGATTCGCTTTGACGTTGGCCGGCGTTCCTCGTTTGGTCCCCTTGGGCGCGAACCAACGAAGCACATCAGATGGGCCGTAGGGCCAATAGCGCAAGGGTTTGGCCAACGGGTGTTTTTCTATCGTTTTCACCCATGATTTGAGCGGCGTGGCAAGTTGCTCTCGGGTGATTCGGGTGCACACCCATCCGGTCGTTCCATGCAAACTCCCTGGAAGGCGGATGATACGCCGTGTGTCGGCCGTGACGGTTGTATCGACAGGAAAGCCTTGGTCGAGAACCCGCTGAAGAAGGGTTTGTCGTGCGGCTCGAACGGCTTCTTCCCGTTCCTTCGGGTTGGGTATTGAAAACAGGGTTCGGTCGTTATCGGTGAAGACGAGGTGAAACCCCTTTCCGCCGCTGTAGGAGATGGAACGAAGCATGAGGTCTTCGTTGTCCTCGAGCCAAATGAGGAGCCGATGTGAGGCTTTCCTGGCTTGTTCCAAACGACGGTATGAGAAGGGCGTGAAATCGATATCAAACACCACCATGTGGTCGATGAGCACCGGATGCGGTGCATCCGTATCGCTGCGTTTGGGCAGGTCAACGGGCGTTAACCACGCCGAAGTCCCAACGTACACATCGCGTGGTCCTTGCTTCTTCAACTCCTTTTGGAGGGCCTTCGGCGATGAAAATTGTCGGTTTGCTGTGGCCCATCGGTCGTTGGGTAGGCGCCATCGAAACTGGTGCCGTGATGGTTTATCCAGCCAGTCAAGGTCGGCTTGATGCGACCCGTACCACGCTTGTAGCGCATCTTGAGTCAGCATCAAACCGTATGCAGCGGTTCATCCTCTCAACCTTTCCATCTCCACGGCTGACCAAGAGAACCTCCTTTTTTTGCTAAAAACAGGGTTCGTGCTGGGATAAGTATTAGATTGAGATGCCGAAACTGGGCATCATGGCAGTGAATATGCAAGAGAGCAAGCGTGCCCGTCTCGGGACCCTTTGTGCCCTGTACTTTGCACAAGGTGTTCCGTGGGCTTTCATCACCGTCGCCTTTGTGGCGGTACTCGTCGATGCCGACTCAATCAATGACGAACAGGTCGCGGCCTTGACCTTGGCCGGTACCCTTCCCTGGATGTTTGGAAAACTGGTGCTTGGCCCGCTTATCGACCGCGTCCGCTTCCCCGCCTACGGGCTGCGCCGTCCTTGGATCATCATCGCCCAACTTGGCATGATCATCACCATGGCCATCTTCATGGCCATCGACGACCCCCTTATTGACGGAAATCTAGACGACGGCCTCTCGTCTATCATGATTTTCTTCCTTATTCACAATATCTTCGCGACCTTGCAGGACGTGAGTTCAGACGCCCTAGCGGTGGACCTCATCCCGGAAGAGGACCTGGCCCGGGCGAACGGATTCATGTTTGCCTCGAAGGGTTTTGGCTTTATGTTCTCCACGATTGTGCTCGGCAACATCCTCTCTGAGTCGGGCTTCCAGGCTGCCTTAATGGTGCAGTTGCCCGTGCTTGCGGCCATCATGCTGGTGCCCATATTCCTGCGCGAGCGCCCGGGAGACCGCCGTTTCCCTTGGGACGCAGCTCCGAGTGAAACCTCCTCCTCGGCCGAATCGGACACCATGAGCCTTGGTGAGATAGTTTCTGGTCTTCGCTCTGCGTTGAGTGGTGGCGCGGCCGCTTGGGCCCTGATGTTTGCTGTGATGATGTGGATCGGCGGCGGCATGGGTGCCGGCATGGGCCTCATCGACATCCAATTCCCCTTCCTGTTCATCGATGATCTCGGTTGGAGCGAGGAAGAATACCGCGTCCTGAAGGGCGGCCTGATCACCCTCGCGACCCTGCTGGGCGTCTTGACCGGTGGTGAACTCGGGCGCCGCTTTGGCATCCAAACCGTGCTGTGGTGGGGCATCATTGTTGGTGCCTCGTTGACCATGTTGTGGTCCTTGGGCCGGTCTCAATGGGGCGACTCGGGCGTTATGACGCTCGTCTGGATCGTGTGGACCTTCATCTGGGGCATCGTCGGCAACAACGTCGTTGCTCTGCTCATGAGCCTCACTGAAAGCGACCTTGGCGGAACCCAATTTTCGCTTTACATGACGCTCATCAATGTCGGGGCGTTGTCGGGCACTCTCCTTTCACCGTCAATCCTCGAGGCCCTTGGAGGCAACTACCCCAACCTCTTCCTCATCGGCGCAGTGCTCCAATTCTGCTTGCTTATCCCGCTGAGCAAGATTCGAGGTGCCAGCACCTCGGCTCCTAACTCGATGATGCTCTCTGGTGCATCGGAAAGCGAGTGATTTGAACGACCGCACGCGTGGAGGTCTTGGATGAATCTCGAAAACGCCGCAAATTTGGGTGAGGCTCTCAGTGGCCTTGCCATCATGGCAACGCTGGTATTCGGTCTTCGCCAAGTGATGGAAGTCAACCGGAATCGGCGTTATGAGATTTCACAGACCATCGCCAAATCACTGGAGAACCCGCTCGTTCAACGGGGGTTCGCCACCTTTGGAATCGCGATAACAAAGGAAACTGGACTGGAAGAGATGATGGCCCTGACACGGGAACAAAAGGACGCCACCAATGCAGTGGTTGTCCTCATGGCTAACCACGCCGTCATGACCTACCATCGGAACCTCTCGTTTGACATCGTCTATTCGTTCTACAAACCCTACCTTTCCTTAATCGGCTCAAGCATGCGACGCATGATGATGATGATTGAGCAGGGTTACATCATGCATGAGCAGAGCAGCGTCACCGAAGAGGAAGGCGTGGGAACTTTCCATTGGGTGATTTGGTTGCTTGACCGACTCGAGCAGCACGACAAACCGGACGAATTCAAACCCCATCTCAACCAGATAGACTGGTTGCCGTGAATCACGCTTTGGCTTCGGATTCAGCGGCGGTTTCGCCTTCATCTGCGTCCAAGAGCACCGCTTCTTGTGCATCATCCTCAGTTTGGAAGCGTACGGTGTAACCCACCGTTCCAGCCGCTCCAATGAGCATCAGCAAGGAGATGATCACGGCAAAGGGATGGTCGGCGATGACGCCGCCGAGGCTGGAAAAGAAGCCCGTTCGCCCGGTTTCTTCCCCCGTTTCCTTCGGCGCAATGAGTGAGACCACCGTCGCTTGGTCGTATGCGGAACGGGTGAAGGTTAGCATGCCGTCCATGTTGTTCTCGTAATCATCCGAGGGCGTGGTTGGGTTGAGGTCGGAGTAGAAATCGGGTCGTTGCTCAAATTGAATATCAACCGGCTGAGACAGGTCGAGGGTCAACATGACGTCCACGGTGTAAGGAACACGGGATTCAAAGAACTCGATATCGCCGAGGAAGCCCCACAGGGTGACGGCGGTTCCAGAGACATCGAAATGTGCCCACTGGCCCCAGGCTGATTCGTCCACTGCGAGGTCATAGTACCATGAATCGGCTATTCGGTTGCCTTCTCCTTGAGCGTCGTTGCTTCCGTCTTCACCGAGGTCAATCTCGAGTTGGAGTAGGCCGGCCTGACCAGTGTCCAGGCTCGTCTCCACAGCCGTGAAGGTGGCTTCAAGGCGGGTGGTGCCGTTTGGAATCCAAACATAATGGGAATCCTCAGTGTAGTAGACGGCGCCCGTTTGTCCGTTGTTGAAATGGTTCCAGTCTCCCTTCCAGGCGTGCCGAACACGGTCAGTGTTGGCAGGAATGGTGGTGGTCGTCATCATGTTCTCGTAGATCTCGTAAGCATCCCACACGTTGTATTCGGGGTGGTCAACGATGCCGTCACCGTCCTGGTCTCGCATCAACTGAAGGGTTCGGGCCAAGGCGACGGCGGCGTCGAGGTCCGTGAGGCCGTGGCCGATGCGCCAGTCATGGCATTCTCCCGTTGCGCTTCGGTAGCATTCCTCGGGAATATCGTTGCAGGAGTCTTCGTCGTTGCCGGCTTCACAGGAATTGGCCATACCTTCGTAGCGAGCCGTCAACTCAAGGATCAGTTCAACTTCGTGGACTCGGCTGTTGTTACGCTCGTTCCAGTCCTCATACTGTGCGTAAGCGGCAGTTCCGTCGCCACCAACGAGGCTGTCACCGAAGTCGTGGTCATCGCGGTGGTAGTCGGCTGCGCCCAAGGACGGAGCGACATCCAACAGAACACCCGCCATGCCACCAACATGGGGCGTGGCCATGGATGTCCCGGAGATGGCCATGTAGTAGAGGTCGCCTTGGGCCCGGGTGGTCGCATCAATGGCGGTGCCGCGAGGGGCCGTTGCCCAAATGTCTCGGCCGGGTGCACCGACATCAGGCCAAGTGTGCTGTTGGTTCATGCATCCACGGGAGGAGAACGAGGTGACGGCGGTGCCGTCATGGGTGAGCGCTGCCACGGAGATGGCCGAGGGCGTGTTGGCGTAGACGTTGGTTCGAAGGTCGCCCGAGCATTCAGCACCTGAGCCTCCGGAGTTGGATGCTGCGAAGATGACGGCGACATCGTTCTCGTAGGTCAGGCGGTCGGTCAGTTGGGTGATGGTGCCTTGTGGGTCGTAATCACCGTCGCTGCCCCAGGAGTTGGAAACGACACGGATGTGGTAGGGGTTCTGGCCGGGGACGGAATGTGCATAGGTCCACTCAAGGCCTTGAACACCGGCGAAAATGGAAGCGCCATCACCCGCACCGAGGGCAACGAGTTGTCCGCCCTTGGCCACGCCAGCACGTCGTCCTCCGGATGCATCGCCGTTGCCGGCGATGGTGCCCCCAACGTGAGTTCCGTGGCCTGAAGAGGTGTCTGAATTCCTTGTCTCCACCCAATCGTTGTCAGCGGGGGTCCACTTGGCGGAGTAGAGCGTCTTCTCACCGGTCCACGGTTCAAGATAGTCGTAGTCGGGGTGGCCGGCGTCCACACCGGTGTCGAGGTCGACGATGGCGGTGCCGTCACCGTCCCATTCACTGAATGACAGGTCGATTTCCCGAAGAATTTCGCCTGATGGTGAGATGATGACACGGTCCCATGTATCGGTGGCACGTACCACATGGGTCGTTTCGTGCATCATGATGCCGGGGTCGGGCTGGCCTCCCCACTCGGAAGGCAGATAGAAGAATTCCAGCGGCTTGTCGAGTTCAAGATATTCAACGCGGTCCCACGTTGACATCCGACGCAGGTCAATGGCCTTGCCTTCCACCAAACCGGCGTCCAAGAGTGGGGCCTCGCCCAAAAGCGCAAGGCCGAGGTCGGCCATGTAGGCTTCATCGTGCGGTGTGAGGGGGGAATGAAGTTGGAAGATAACCGGAAGGACGGTGGCGTCCCCAACCTCATCGAGCCGCTCCACCAAATCGGCGTTCATTTTGGTCGCGTCTCCAAGCGGGTTGGTGGAGTCTGCAAGCGGTGAAGCGGTCGCACCAACCATGAGCAATTGCAAAACAAGGGCGCACAGAACCATCGCACGGCGTGTGGTTGCCATGGTGAATTTCCACCGCCCCCGTGTTATAATGCTGATGGTCCCTCGGGCAATAGCGCTATAGAGGACAGGGACCAATTTATCCACAGGTATAAACATGCAAATGACGACATCAGGGTATATTTCTGCCTTTCAGGGTCTTCGGGCTCTGTGGGGTTGGTGGCGCAAGAGCGAGGATGAGCCGGATGAATCCGAGCACGAACAACGGATGAAGGAAGTTGAAGAAGAACGCGAATTGGCACTTGCCCGTGCCCAGACCGTTCGTGAACTCGCCGAAGTTCGAGCGGAGACTGAACGTATCGTCTGCCAAGTCCGGACTGAACAACGACGAGAACGTCTTCAGCCTGTGATGGAGATGTACGCTACCCTGCAGGCAAACAAGCGTGCTCGCAACAGCTCTCCCGATGAGGACGATCCGGTCTGAGGATGGCTTCCGTTGGGTTGTGGGATGCGAAACGATTAGAGGCGCCTCCACGAAGCATGGATGAGGCCTGTGAAAGTTCGACTCCATCAATTCCTTTCACGCACAGGTCAGTTTTCCTCCAAACGTGAGGTCAAAGAGGCCATATGGGCCGGTGAGGTTACCGTCGCAGGTTCGGTCATCAAAGACATCGCGTTTCAATTCAACGCCAATACGAAGGACGTGCACTGGAAAGGAAACATGCTCCGCCTTCCCGGTCTTCATCGCACCTATGTGCTCAACAAACCCCGAGGTTTCATTTGCTCAAGATTAAACCGTCAAGAGCGAAGTTTAGGAAAACGCTCGGTGTTTGAATTACTTCGTTCATGTGTTGACGACTCCACATACGACCGAATGCTCACGGTAGGCCGTCTGGATGAACAAACCACGGGTTTGTTGATTCTGACCACCGATGGACATCTTGTCCATCGAATCGCTTCGCCTGACAGCAAAATCGAGAAAGTCTACGCCGTAAAAACCGACCAGCCCCTCTCCGAGGACGACCTCGACGCTTTGCGCAAAGGTGTGGAGATTGAACTTGAAGAAAACGGAATGACTCACGCTTACCAAACTCTTCCAGCAGGGGTTGAGGTTGAGGAAGACGAAACCGTCGTTATGACGATATCAGAAGGCAAAAAGCGGCAGGTTCGCCGCATGTTTGCCACCCTTGGCTATGAGGTGATGGACCTTCATCGCCGTAGCATCGGCGGTCTCAATCTCGGCTTGCTCAACCTCGCTGAAAGTGCATCGTTGGAGATGGACGAGCGACTTCTTTGCCAATCCATCTTCAATGAATCCTGAGACAAAAGACCTTGAAGCACCCCGGCCTAGGTGGGTTGAGGAAGCACGATGCCCGGTGATATGTCCTGGATGAAAGCTCGCTACGATGAACTCAACGAGAAGTCGTTGCTGTGGGAGCCACCAACCTTGGAGGGCCCCAACCAACCTCGTTGTCAAATGGACGGGAAGCCAACCATCATGCTCTCGGCCAACAACTACCTCAACCTGACCACGCACCCCAAGGTCGTGGCGGCCATGCAAGATGCCACCACCAAATACGGTGCAGGCAGCGGTTCAGTGCGAGCCATCGCCGGTACCATGGACATCCACTTGGAAGCCGAGAAGAAAGTCGCCGAATTCAAAGGCGTTGAAGCCTCGTTGATTTACTCAGCAGGCTACACCGTCAACGTCGGCCTCATTCCAACCCTTGTCACCGGACCCCAAGACGTCATCATCTCCGATGAACTGAATCACGGCTCCATCATCGACGGTGTTCGCCTGACAAAGGCCTCGAGAGCGGTCTATGCCCACAACGACATGGGTGAGTTGGAAGCGGTCTTGAAGGCCCACGAATCCTCAGAGAGGAAACTCATCATCACCGATGGTGTGTTCTCAATGGATGGGGACATCGCACCGCTGGATGAAGTTACTGCGCTGGCTGAAGAATACGGCGCTATGGTCTATGTGGATGACTGCCACGGTGAAGGTGTGCTTGGTGAAGGCGGTGCGGGTATCGTGGACCACTTCAAACTGCAAGGCAAGGTCGATTTTGAGACCGGTTCCTTTTCCAAAGCCTTGGGTGTTCAAGGTGGCATCCTGGCGGGCACCGAAATGACGCGGAACCACGCCCTGAACCACTCCAGGTCGTGGTTGCTTTCCGGCTCCCAACCTCCGGGTGTTGCCGCTGCACAAAAAGCGGCGATTGAGGTGTTGATGACCGAGCCAGAGCACCACGCCAAGCTTTGGGACAACACCAATTATTTCCGCAAAGAACTCCAATCGATGGGCTTCGACACCGGTGATTCGGTAACCCCCATCATTCCCGTTATGTGCGGCGAATCGTCCACCGCGAAGGCCATGACCCAAGCCCTGGGTGATTTGGGCGTCATGGCGGGTGCTATCGTCTTCCCGATGGTTGCACGGGACAAAGCCCGCATTCGAACACAAATGTCAGCAGGACTCAGCCGTCAAGATTTGGATGATGTCCTCTCCTGCTTTGAGAAGGTGGGGCCACAAGTCGGCCTGCTTTGAGTTCACTCGGCCTCAAAGGCGTCGACCACTTCGAGCATCTCGGTGTCGCCATCGACCATTTCCTCGGCGTCCACGGCTTCCTCAGGTTTTGCCTCCAACCCGACAAAGGGGTCCTTGCCGTCTTCAATCATGCACAAGAGTCGCCAACGAGGGGCCCATGAGAGGTGAACATACATCGGTCCGGGCAGCAAGAGCAAAGCCCAGATCAAGGCAGATGGAATCGTGAACATATCCACGCGGTCAATGGTCAAGAACGCCAACCCGACGAACGGCATCGGGTAGAGGATTTGGCGAGGTGGCGCGACTGGGTGGCGCTTAGAAAAAGCGATGAGAGCAACCGAAACGAAGCCACTAACTGCACAAGCCATGATCAACAACGATGCGTGGTACAGCCACTGAACGCCCCACACGTCGGTGCTATCCCCGTAGGCGTAGGGCAGGACCAAGGCCAAGGCCACCAAAAAGCCGTAGAATCCACCGATGTTGGCCGGGTGGCCTAACCACAAAGGGAGGCGTGCGAAGCGGCGAGAGAGGGACGTGCCCAGCAGCGTCTCCTGCTCCTGAGGGGCCAAGGCTTCGACCTTGGACATCCATGTCTCATTGGTTGGCACACCTTCCGGTCGACGGTAACGGTTTTGAAGATACGGGTCTTTTTTCGGCGAAAAGTTTCATTCTTTGCCACGGAAAAACGATACCAGTGGGCTTTCAACATCCACGGCTTCTTCATCTTCGAGCCACGAACGTTCGAGCAAACCCGAATCCATAGCCTCTCTATCCCTCGCTTCTTCAATGGGATCGGGAACATCGTTGACCGCATCACGAAGTGCGATGGCTTGGTTGATGAGCGCAAGGTGTCGGGTAAGGGTGCCAGATGCATCTTTTGCCGAGGAAAAGTGGCCAATGGCTGGATAGTCGTCGGTGTCTTTGACCAAGGTGAACCCGCCGAGCAATTCATCGGGCATCGTACGTACTCTGTATTTCCCAGGTTGCACCCAACGCCCATCGGTTAAACGAATCAAAATCCTCGCTTCCCCCATCGGTTCGGTGTCCATGAACGGGTGGTTGAGGTTCACGGCCAAGGGGGTGCTGGCATGGCTTTGGAAGCGAAGCCAAACGACCGTGAGGTTAAGGCCAAGGGTGGCGGCAGCAAAAAGGGCAGCGAGCGTTGATGATAACGCAAACTGGCGCAGAAGGATGAACAGGATGACGGCGAACACTGCGCTTCCAAGGAGGGCGACGTTTCGTCCCTTGACCAGTGGCTGCGCAACGGGTGTGTCGATGAAGCGCAGCATGTCGGTGGGGAGCACCGATTCCTCATCGACCATGACTTCAACCAAACGCCGCTGACTTTGAACCTCACGCTCGAGGCATTTGGTGCTCGCTCGCAGTTTGCTGCCATGTGTCTGCGTCAAGGGCGTAGGATTCAATCACCTCGAGATGGGTCGCGATGTCAAGCCCCCACGCCGTTGACCAGCCGTTCAACTTTGGTTCCAACTTCGCCCATTGCTTACGAACGCCAACGGCGTTTTTCCGCTGGTGGTGAAGCAACATCGCCGCCGTTTGGATGAGTCCTTGGACCAGTAAAATTTCTCCATTTGGTGCTTCTCTTGCCTTCAGAGCATTCCACAAATCCTCCCACGATTCATGAGCGTGCCAAAATTGTCCGGTGTCAAATCGATGGAGCCCTTCGTTGAGCAGTTGCGTTTCGTCCGCATCCAGCGGTCCGGCGGTCAACGGGTCCATGTCCGTGCGAGGAATCATGGCTTGAAACGCTTCGCCTTTCGGCAGAACTGCCGCACCCTTCAAGAGGGGGTTTGAGGAAGGTGCTGTCATAGGGTGGGTCCGCATGGTCACAATCGAACACGGCGACATGGTGGAACAGCGGCGTGGCGGCGTCGATGTTCTCCGAGTTTTGGTTCGAAATCTCGCCGTTCACGAACAGTCTGGAGCCGTGTGTATCCGGTCAACTTCGGGCGATGACGCTCGTGAAGGCTGGTTGCTTTTCCGACTCGGCCAGCCGGTGATGGCCTTCCATCGAGACCAAGCGCAGCAGCAAGGCCTCGAGGCTCTCCTGCGAATTGAAGAGGACGCCTTGGATGTTGGGAACGAATTGTTTCTCTATGAATTGACGATGAACGCTCTGCGTTCCACGATGTCTCAACATCCGCAAAGCGTGCTTCATCTTGAGCACCAAGAGCAGAAGGACGGCTCCGCTTCTTGGTGGTCCAGCGTTCGCTTGCCCTCAAGTTCTTGGCGACGTGCGGCACGCTTGGAGGACATTGAAGCCTTGGCGTTGGAAACCGAACACCGCCGAAGAGACACCGTGTCGGCCTCAACACCACAGCTTGAACCAGGCCATGTCTATCTTCTGGATTCGCCCGACCCGCATCCGATGATTTCTCTGGGTGTTGAGTTGGCCGAGCGCGGCATGCCACTGCTCGGTTTGTTCGGGCTCCCACATGCACAAACCGACGCCACCCACCGTTTGCCTGCCCCGCAATCCTATGCCTTGCTTTCCCCACATGGAGGGTATGAGGTGCTTCAGGACCAAACCGCCCTTCACGCTGTGGTCAATGCCTTTCAATGGGGCAACGAGCGTTCGGTCCTCCTCATGGATGGGTTGGACCGATTGGCCAATGCGTTTGGCGACAACGGCATGGTGGACGTGCTTCGCTCCATTTGCGACGGCGTGCGCTTCAACGACCACATCGCCCTCATCACCACCGATTTGGAATTGTTTGAGACCGCCATTCAACGTTCAATAGCCTCGGAAACGACGAACCTTCGTCGCAGCACTATCCTGCAATGGGCGGACGACCCCGATGTTCTGTGGGACCACCCGGTCTTGTTGGCGCCCGATGAGGAAGAGGAACAATGGCTCGAGGCCCAAATTCAGCATCAGGGAGCCAAGGTCGGCGGCCCCGCCATCACCGATATGGGCGCCTTTGAGGGAGGAAGTTTCGCCCCCGATGATGATGAGCGAATTGAGGCGACTCAAGCGTTGAGCGAGGTCGTTGAGGCCTGGCCAGAGCAGGTAGAGGGGCATGAATTTGAATCAGACGAGCCCTCCAACACCGTGGCCATTGGCTCAACACCGTGGCGGCCGGACGTCGAAAGCAGCGTGCTTCACGGGCGTTTTGTCAGCGAATCGCCAAGGGCGGCAGAAGTGAAGTACGAAGATGATGTTTCGCCAGTTGTTGTCAAGCGCCGGCGTCGGTCTCAACCTGTTGTTGAGGATGTCCCGCCCCAACTTCGTGCTCCCCAACGCCTTCCTGCGCGAAAGCAGACGCCAAAACTACCCGATATTGGCCAAGGCTTGTCCTCCAACAGGAGTTCAGCGGTCGTGAGCAGCGCTCCAGCCCTGCCGGACTGGCCCGAGAAGGCACAACCAAAGCAATCCTTCCGTAAGGAGAACATGGATGTGTTTGCGAACAAGCAAAGCCATGCTCTTGAGCGTCAAGAGAAAATGACCTACCCCGTACAGACCAAGGCACTCAAGGACAATGTCGTGGGCTCCCCCGACCTGTCCAATGCAAGCCTGCCTACGCCGGAAATCAACAAAACGGTCAAACTCCCGTCTGATGCCGATGGAACGCCTTTGACCAACAGTATTCGTCCAGTTGAGGAAGGGAATAAGCCGTCCAGAGAAGCGTCTTCCAAATCCCAATCCAAGGTGGATGTTGAGAAAGCCTATGTGGAATGGTCCACCTTTGACGAGCCTGATGGCATGGATGCAACGGCCCTTTACAACGAACGCGGCGAGGCGTTGAAGCGGTACAGCGGTGAAGAACCATGACCTCACCACCGACCAAACTGCGGGCGCAGCTTGAGGAAGCGAAGCGTCAACTTCGGGATTCCATTCACGCTCAACAAAACACGAGCGCTTCACCCTCCAATGAGCAAGCCGGAGCAGAAAAGGAACGCCCTGCTCGCTCCAAACTCAACACCCTGCTTGGAAAGACCAGTGTTCCTCAACGCCCCCTTTCCCTGTTCCAAACCGTGGGTGTCGCCCAACGTCCAACCTATGACTTGATCGCTGACCGAATTCTTGGGGCTGATGTCGGTACCCCGTCGTCGTTTCTTGAGCGAGAATCTGGATACGCCCATCATGTTGCACAGCGATTGATGCACCTTCAACAGCGACTCGATGCCGCTCACAATCCCCCTGTCGAAACAGAATCAAGTGACCTCTACGTGGGTGTGGAGGATGATGGGACACCTGTTTGGAGTCAAGTGTTGAGTGAGCAACGTGGAGAAGTCCGCAGCGCACTTGGTGAAGAGCTTGCGCCACCCCAACAGGACGATGCCTTCCACGCAACACGCGTCCTGAACTTGACCTCCTCTTGGCCCCAGCGCTTGGGTTGGTCAACCACATCCACCTTCAAGCAGTGGTTCGTCGCTGAGGAGAATTTCCAAGCCACGCAGTATTGCGAGCAGGTCATCGACAGGCCGGCACACCACCTCAATCCAGTCCTCATTGTGGCGGAGCCACAAGCCGGATGTTCACACGTGCTTCATGCGACCGGCCAAGCCATGCTCCGTCGTCAGGAAGGTCATGTGTTGTTTATCACGGCAGCGGATGTAGCCGGAACTGACGCCCTTGAAGCATCGTGGCAAAACGCGCTGCCCGGTGCGACTGCATTGGTGATTGACGACCTTCACGAATTCGCCAAACACGAGACGTGGGGGCACCAACTCGGCGTGCTGGTTGACCACGCGCTCAATCACGGGGTGCAAGTGGTTGCTGGCGGCCGCTTGGCCGTGGATGGATTCCCACCCTCGCGATTAAAGGAAGTGTTCCGTTCATCCCTTGAAGTTCGTCTTGAATCACCCCAACCTCCAACGCTCATGGCCTTCGCCCGATGGCGATGTGCACAGCGTAATTTGCTCGTCTCGGACCGACATCTCGCGCAACTGAGCCGGATGCAACCGCACGGTTGGCGTATGGTTGAAACGCGCTTGGAGCAGTTGGCTCTGGCGTTTGAAAACGGTGCGGTTTTGCTCGACCATGATGATGTCGATGATGTGCTCCTCAACGGTCAAACCCCTGCGGTTGTCGAAGAGCATCAACGCGTTGAAGACCTTGCGTCTCGGCTCGTTGGCGATGCGTTGGACAGCGTGTATTCAACTTTGGAGGCGGGTGGTATCGATTTGCACAGCCCCCTCGAAGCGTGGGCTGAGGATGACTACGAACCGCCAGGCTGGGAGGATGAGGCCATCGGTGAAGGTGCTCGTCATCTCGAAGAGCGGTTGCGTGAGAGCGTTGACCCCGTTGAGCCGGGTCGTCCTTCGGTTCTCGATGTTCACGAGCGGGAGAAGTACATCATTCGAGCCAATGATCCTCTGGACGGTCAAGATGTTGGCCGCGCCGTTGAGGTGCTGGTCGACATCGATGAGGCCATTGACCAGCGCATGAATGCGTCAACCAGCCAAAGTGTCTCCGCCTCACTTGAACTCCAACGCCTCGAGGAGCAGATGGTGGTGCTCGCTCAGAGGGCCGTTGAAGCCGATATCGACGAACTCATCACCATCGCTGATGAATTGCGCTCACTGGAAGAGCGTTTAGTTGAACTTGACCCCGAGCGGGAACCTTTGCCACCGTTCGAGGAGGACGTGCAGGCCAAGCGAGAACGACGAGTGCCTCGTCGCCGAAAGCGCAAGCCTTCCTCGCCTCCAGCAGAATCCATTGATTCCTTTGAGCCAGAGGGTGAATGGAACATTGACGGCACTGGGATTTCAGCGGATGATTTGCTGGAGGAAGAGCCCAAGAAGAACGTGGTTCACCTCGCTCGTCTTCATCCCCGAACGGTGTTGAAGGGTGAGGAAGAATGAGGGCACCTTGGTGGATGAAAGGTGTCAACTTCGCCTGCCAGCCCAATTGTGGCAAATGTTGTGACGAACCGGGCGGCATCGTCTACCTCTCGGCCGATGACGCCACGAGGCTTGCCGACCACGCAGGATTGGATGTACCCACCTGGCTCGAGCGAGACACTCGAACCACCTTTGATGGCCGCTATGTTTTGAAAAGCCGAGAGGACGACGGGATTTGCATCCATTTGAACGAGCAGAAGCAATGCAATATTTACGAGGTTCGCCCGCAGCAGTGCCGGGCCTTTCCGTGGTGGGCAGAAAACCTCGCCACACCCTCGGCGTGGGAGAAGGTGAAGCGAACGTGCCCGGGCATTGACGCCGAGGATGCGATCCTTATCGACGGGCAAACCATCCGTATCAACATCTTTGCCGACCGCACCTCGACGAAAGGCTTCCGAACATGGCCGCCCGAGAAGCGGCGCTGGAATCGTTAGGCTGCGCAGGTGTTGCTGGCAACACCGTTTTCTTGTTTGGCCTTGGGCATGAGCCGCATTTATACAGAACATGGATGTCGGCCATTTACGGGGGAGGCACATGACGCAAGATGAACCAATGTTCACCGTCCACACCTCACACCTCAATACAGGCCTTCGAGGCGTCCCAGTTGGCACCTGTCGCACCTCGTTCGTCACGCCCACTGAAGGCGTCCATTACTGCGGCTACCCTATTGCCGAACTCGCTCACCACCCACCTGAAGACATCGTGTATCTTCTCTTCAACAAAGAGTTGCCAACCTCCGAACAATCGGAGCGCTTCAAGGCAGACCTCGCCTCCCGAGGCCATGTTCCTGACAGCGTCGCCGCTGTGTTTTCCACCTTGCCTAAGGATGGCCACCCCATGGATTGGTTGAGCGTTGGCATTCACACCTTGGGCATGTTGGACACCACGGGTGATTGGAAGGACGACGCCCTCAACCTCATCGCTCGCATGCCTCGTATGATGGGCCTCTTGTTCAGGATTCGAGAGGGCCGAAGCGACAACATTCCAGATGACGACCTCTCGGCGACCATGGTTCAACGCTTCGTCCGTACGCTGGCTTTGGACGGTGTGGACGACGACCTGATGGAGCGAATTTTAGCAACCTACCTCGTCCTTCACATGGACCACGGTGGCGGTAACCTCTCGACCTTCACCGGAAAAGCGATTGCCTCGGGCCACGCCACCGTCTACTCCTCCATCGCAGGGGCCATGAACGCCTTGTCGGGCCCACTCCACGGTCGTGCTAACCAGTCGTGCCTTGAGTTCGTGCTTCGAATCGGCACCAGTGACCCTGTGGAAGTCGAGGCCTTTGTCCGTGGTGAACTTGCCGCAAAGCGCCCAGTGTTCGGATTTGGCCACGCCGTTCTCCGAGCAGAAGATCCACGAGCGACCGTACAGTTCGCTCTTGGAGAAGAGCTCTGCCCGGACGATGAGAATTTCAAAATCATTCGAACACTGCGAGAAGTTGCTCCTCGTGTGCTCTCTGAGAACAAGAAAATCTCCAATCCAAACGCCAATGTTGACATCGCCAGTGGTGCGCTCCTTCACCACGTGGGCTTCAAGGACCCAACCTACTACACGACCTTCTTTGGTTGGGCACGTGTCGCCGGAATCGGGGCTCAAATCATCGATGAGCGCACCGTCATGCGAGGCGGAAAAGGAACGCCAATCTACCGTCCGAAGTACATTGCAGAAGAGCAAGAACTCCGTCACATTGAGTGAGGGTTCAAGACCGGCCTCTCTGTTTTTCCAGATCCTCGGTGGCCAATCAATCTCGGTGCGTATGATGGCGGTGCAGCGCCGTCGTAGCGGGCGAGCAGTTCGTCAACACCCATGTTCCATCGCCATCGTTTCCTCATTTCTGAAACAAGCGCATGGCGCCGTGAAGCATCCGCTTCGGCCCATGTTGGCGTTTCCTCCTCTAACCTTCGCAGAAGGTCGAGATGGTTGGCTTGAGTCGCTGTTTTCAGATGGTCCCACTCGGCATCGAGGAGTGGGCGCAGTCCGGGTTTCAGCCAACGAGCGTGGCCTGAGGGGAGCCATCGCAAATTTGGGTCTGCATGGTCGGTCAGCCCCGTCATGCCGGCGCGTAACAGGTCATGTTCCATCCCGAGCCGGGTTGGCCAGACATAGGTTGGCATACCCTCTCGAGCAAGGGTAAGCCGGTCCAAGGCGCTCCCGGTGAGGCCGACGTGTCGTCCTATCGGGACATGCCGGGTGGAGGATTGAAAATATTCAACCGCACAAGGCAACATGGAACTGCCTTGTGAGCGATGCTGTTTCACCAGTCGCTTGAACGAGGTCGTGAAGAATTGAGGGAAAACTTGGACGCGCTGGGTTCTCCGCGTTCCGTAGGGGGGAATGTAAGGGATTAGGGCCGCCCAAGGCCGCTGAGTCTTCGATAACCGAGCGGAGGCCGGCATGCCTCGATGAAAGGCGTAGAACACGGTGTTTTCTTTGGGAATTTCACGTGCATCCAAGGCCTGCTCTGCAAGCCGCATGGCGTTTGCAATGTGCTGGTTGTGGTGCTTTCTTCCAAAAAACCCTCCACCCGTCTTGGCTTTCGGATGCGGCCGTTTGATCTCAATGCACCCCATCCTCCCCTCATCTCGCCACAAGCGTTGAACGGTCGGGTCGTCGAGAAAAGCCTCAAAGCTGAGAAAACCCAAATCCACCAATTCATCATGGGTCCATTCCTCGAGCCATTTGGGCTTTCCTTGCAAATGGGAGGGTGGAACCGACACCGTGCGGTCGTGGTGGATGATGAGTTGGTTGTCAGCCGTGATACGGACATCAAACTCAATTCCATCAAACATGTTGATGGCATGGCGAAGACTTTCCAGGGTGTTTTCAGGCGCTGGAGACCACGTATTCTCCGCTGCCATGGTTCCCCCTTCATGTGGTCCCCCTCAAAGGTTCCCGCTCCAAGGTGTTGAACTGCAACGTGTTTCCACCGAATACCCCGAAGGCATAAAACCACACTCTCTGCCCCCAGAACCATGGAACCCTATGACATCATGATGGGCATGATTCTGTTCCTGACGCCCATCATATGTTGGTTCTTCACACGCTCACAGAAAGAATACCGAATCCCATGGCGCTCTTGGGCTCAGGAATTTCACGAGAAGCGGTATTACCTTCACGCCATGGGCTACATCGTCATCATTCGATGGAAGGCCATCACCGACCGACTCAACGAGCCGATGAAAGCGCGGACCGGGCACTGGACCGACTGGGTGTACGGGCTGGAGGGTGAATTCACCAAGTGGGTCCAAGACGTGTTCAGCAACGATGTACTGACCGAATTTCTGAACTTCCACTACCTCTTTGTCTACCTCTTTTTGATTTACGTAACCACGGTCTACTTCGCTTTTTCAGGCGACAGGGACATGACCGACAAGGTCACACTCAATTATCTCTTGATTTACGCCCTGGCGGTTCCATACTACCTCTTTTTCAACGTTGAAGTCACCTCGTCTTGGATTCCCGGAATGGATGCATTGCTGTACCATGATGGCTGGTACACCGTCTTTTACGCGCTTCACGACCCGTTGGATAACGCCGTCCCAAGTCTACACGTCGCCATTCCTTTCGGCATCTTGATGCTGAATTACCTGCACGTCAAGGAACAAGGAGGAACGCTCAGGGAATGGCGGCACTGGCCCTACCACTTCTTTGTCCTCATCAACACAGCCTTGTTCATCTTTACCATCCTCTACCTCGGTATCCACTGGGTCGTTGACATACCGCTCGGTATTCTCATCGGTAGCATCGGTGCCTTGTTCATCCATCACCTCCAACCGAGACTTCGCAATGATTACGGCCCTGTGTTCAAGGGCATCGGTCGAGAAAAAGTTCGTCGCCATATCCTGGTTGAAGGCGTGGTCATGCTCATTCTCCTCACCGGGATGATGATGGCGGTCAATTACCAAGAAGAGAGCATTGACGACCGAGTTTCTTTCCGGCTCGGCGAAGGGGATAGCACGTTTGAGATCATTCAGAAATTTGACCCCGGCGAGATGGTGCAATCAAACATCAGCAATCTCAACTCCCTCGGTCAACTTGAAATCGTGGTCGTCATGGTTGAGTCAAGCGTACCTGCAATGGAGACAGGTGCCATTGATTGGGAGGTCATGAAAACACTCGGTGACCACTATACTGTGGCGCCTCAAACCACCTTGAGTTTGAACATCACCTCGCCCAAAATTTACCATTTCATCGTCATGCATTATGATCAGGCTTCAACTGATGAATCGGTGATGGAGGTTCGTATCATCAACGATTATGGCGAAGATAAGATGGGGCAAGCCATGTTCCTCAGCCTGCCTTCGCTGTGGATGACGGGCTTTGTTGTCTATCGTTTGTACCGACTCAAGAAAGAAGGTCGCAGCTGGATTGATTCTACACCCTCATATGTATGGGCCTCATCATCGTCAACAGACGAAGAGGCGTGAGGCATGGTTCAGCAATCGATTCAAGCCACTGTTGAGCAACTCGCTCAGTCCTCGGGTGGTCAAATTCTTGCTTCCATGAGAAACACGATTCAAGCCTCCCTCAAGTACTATGTCGGCCTCTTTCTCCTCGGTTTCGTGGCTGCTTTCCCGTTGACAAGCGCCTTCATCGCATGGTTGGTTGACGATGCAAGACTTCCTCAGGACGTTGAAATCATCGTGATTTCACCCGTCGAATTTCTCTTCCTTCAACTTCGAATTGCAGGTTCTGTTGGCCTTGTCATGGTCATGCTCATGGTTGTGCTTCAGACCGCAAAATACGGTTTGCGCCACGATGCTGTTCAGTCCCGTTTGTCCGAACTTGAAGTGAACTTGCCCAAACCAGGTCCACGAATGGTGCTGGCCGTGTTGACCTCCATACTCCTTTTGGTGATTGGCGCCCTTTACGCATGGTACGGCCTTATCCCGCTCTTGCTGGATTACCTCACCACCGATGCCCAACAGGCCGGCTTGACCACGGAATGGCGATTATCCAACTACGCCGGGTTCATCGTCAACCTCGTTTCTGCTTCGGCCATTGGCTTCCAAGCGCCCTTGCTCACGACGTTGATTTTGCGTTCTGGAGCCGTGAACCGTGAGCAGATGGTCGGCGCTCGTCGCATTATCTGGTTCAGTGCGTTTGTGGTCGGCGCCTTCATGTCGCCACCCGACCCGCTTTCGCTGTTTTTGGTGGCGCTCCCCATCATTATCCTGTTTGAGGCTGCCTTGCTGGTTGACCGACTGAGGGCGCCTTGAGGTCAGCGTGCAAACACTCGATTTGGTGGGGCATGTTTCCTGGTCGAGCCTGGTAGGAAAGCCCGTGAAAATCTGAGCCGACCGAGACGCTCATACCGTGGCGCATCGCCTCTTCGGTCAGTTCATGCCGATAGGCGTCGTCGTGGCTGCGATGGACGGCCTCAACCGCATCAACGCCAAGTACATGTAGCGTTTGAAGCAGCGAAGGTGTGGAGACGCCGTAATACAACGGATGGGCAAGGGACGTGATGCCGCCGGCTGCTTTGACGGCTTTAACGGCCTGTGCGATGGTCGGTTTCTGGTGAGGGACAAATCCCGGCAAGCCGTCGCCGATCCATGTTTCAAACGCTTCTTGTTTGGAGGCCACATAGCCGAGGTCAACCATGGCCTGGGCGAGATGTGGTCGGCCGACTGAACCGCTGGCTCGCCCAATCACATCCTCCACATTCACCGGCATGCCGAGGTCGGCTAATCGCTGGCACATGGCGCGCATGCGAGGTTGGCGGCCGTCTTGGCGAGGGAGGAGCCAGGCGTTGAACGCCTCAATCTTTGGGTCAGCAGCACTCGGGCGATGATTCGGGAAGAAAGCAAGGAGGTGCCATGAAGCCGAAGCCCGCTCCCGCCCGGTGGCCAGCAGTTGCTCTTTCTCGGGCGCGAGGGCGGGCTCACAGGTGATCTCCACACCGGGAACGAACACCAATCCCTCTTCGTCGGCTGCTCGTTGAGCCTCCTCCCAACCGGAGGTGGTGTCGTGGTCGGTGAGCGACCAGACTTGCACGCCTTCCTTCCTCATCAATTGGGCCACCATGGCGACATCATGTTCACCATCGCTGTGAAGTGAATGCGAATGCAAATCATGCGTTTGCGTCCACACATCATTCCCTCCTTCGCACTCGTTTTGAACCCTCGTGTTTAGAACAAGTCATCCAAATCAGGGAGGTCTGGCAATTCTGGTGCCTCGTTTACTGGGGATTCCAACGGCGGCTCATCGAATAATCCATCCAAATCTGGCAAATCAAAGGTGGGTGCAGCGGGTTGGTTCGCTACCTTTTCTTGCACATGAGCTACTTCCAAGTCGGGGAGCGTCAACATGTCTGGCAGTTCGGGTAGGTCGGGTAAATCTGGTAATTCGGGGGCAACGGGCTTCGCCACTGGTTCGTCCACAACGTGACTCAACGACCCAGAAGGCGTGGTTGGTGTGCCAGATTCAAGGGTTGGCAGTGGTACGCTGGCCACGCCTGAAGTGACAAAGACACGGTCGGATTCAAGTCCAGGAATACTTGCTGGGTTGATTGTTGGCTCGTCCTCACGCCCGGGGAGAGGAACGGGTTGGACCAAGACTCGTTCCATGGTTTGCCCTGTTTCTTCGTCTGTGGGAAGTGCTTCACGTTGGTCGTTGGTGGTTTGATTGGCCGCTTCGACCTCCTCCATCGTACGACGAACGGAGGCCCCAAATTCTCCTGAAGATAGCGTGTCTATGGCTGAATTGACCTGTTGTTGGTCAGCCGATGCTTGTTCCCCCAGAATGCTCGTGATGATGGATGCGGTTGTTGGGTTGACCTCCGCTTGGGTTGAACCGGTTGCCATGCTCGTCAAGGTATCATAGGACTCAACATCGCTTCGTCCTCCGGTGGACGTGAGTTCTGGAATGACGCGTTCCTTGCTGGCGAGGTTGGCGATGAGGAGGAAGACGCCCACGCCAACCATGGCAGCGGCTTCCTCCATGGATGGCCCACTTGACCCGATGAGGTTCAACACCAGATTCAAGGCCGTTAACAAGACCAAAATCGCAGCACACAGCGTCGCCATGGCCGCAAGTCGGGGTGCTCGAGGATCGTGGACCACGAATCGGCTTTACCCGCGCATGTCTTAGCCCTTCTCTTCATCTGTGATGAACGGCTTCTGCGGCTCGAACGGTGTTCTCCATGAGCATTGCGATGGTCATGGGGCCGACGCCACCGGGCACCGGGGAGAGCCAACTTGCAACGTCTGCGACGGAGGGGTCAACATCGCCGGCCAGCCGCCAACCTCGCTCACGGGTGTCATCGTCCACGCGATTAATGCCGACATCGACCACGATGGCCCCAGGCTTGACCCAATCGGCTTTCACCATGTCCGGTCGGCCAACCGCTGCCACAAGAACATCGGCCTCTTTGCAAACGGCTTCGAGTTCTTGGGTTCTTGAGTGGGCAACGGTCACCGTGGCGTCGGCGCCCCGGGCTGCGAGGAGCAAAGCGGCCGGCATGCCAACAATTCTGGAGCGGCCAAGCACGACGGCGCGTTTTCCCTCAAGGTCGATGTTTGCCCATCTCAGCATGCGCATGACGCCGCTTGGCGTACATGGGAGCATGCCATCGGTTCTTCCTTGGACCAAGCGGCCGAGGTTTTGCGGATGAAATCCATCCACGTCCTTGTGAGGCGCAATCAAATCCGTCAATGCTTCTTCATCCATGTGAGGTGGGAGCGGTGATTGCACCAAGATGCCATGCACATCCTCGCGCTGGTTGAGGTCATGGATGTGGTGCTCAAGGGTTGCTTCTTCGGTGGATGAAGGAAGGGCGATGTGGGTGGACCGAATGCCCAGGCGGCCGCATGTTTTGACCTTGGAATTGACATAGACATGTGAAGCAGGGTCGTCGCCTACGATGATGACGGCAAGGTGGGGCTCAACGCCTTCATCCTTCAGGGATGAAACGCGCTCGAGCAATTCAACCTCAACCTCGGTGGCACAGGCTCGTCCGTCCAATCGCTGAGCAGGCACATGAGTTCCAAACTGACGACCGCTTTGAGCGTTCGCCTCTGCGGTTGAGCATCACAGGGGCGTCTTGATGCCCATGGCACGGATGATGCACCAGCCGGCACGGGCCTCGAAAATGGCGAACGCACCGCCAAAGACGGCACCGGCGACTGCATACCAACCCAATCCAAAGGCGATGGTGTCCGTGGCGAGAAGTGCGGCCAGAACGAGGGCCCCAACGATGCTGGCAATGCCGCCGAGGAGGCGAGCAGCTTTTCCTTTTGCATCCAAGTTGCATTCAAGCATGTTTCTTTCCTCACTTCAATACTATTTGAATCGCTGTTTAAACGGTAAATATGGAGCCAACGGAGGGACTCGAACCCCCGACCGTCTGATTACAAATCAGACGCACTACCAGCTGTGCTACGTTGGCTTCGTGTTTCGGGTGACACCACCCCTTGATGAAGGAAACGGAACAATGGGGCAAACTGGGCATATGGTCAAAGCAAAAAGCAGGAAGGCACTGGAGGATGTATGGACGAGGTGAGTGCCATGCAGTACCTCGCCACTCACGGCCAGGAAAAGACGGGTAATGACGTGATTTTCAGTTGGTTGGCTCGCTATCAGAACGCTGCAGCAGCCGGTGCTTCAGCCGTGAACGGAACGGTTGGAGCCTTGCTCGAAGACGATGGAAACCTCGCCATCAACACGGTCGTTGACGCCGCCCTTCGCAAGGCCCCTGCGACGGAATTTTCGGCCTATGCACCCCTCAAAGGGTTGCCCTCTTTCCTCGATTTGTCAATCACCTTGGCACTGGGCGACCATCGACAGAATTTGGAGGCGCTCGGCCTTCACGCTGGCGCTACGGCGACGCCGGGTGGTTCAGGAGCGCTCTACCTTGCAGCCTCGAATTTTACCGAACGGGGCGATGCTGTCCTGTTGAGGGACCGCTTTTGGGGGCCTTACGCTGGTTTCCTTCGTGGATGTGGGCTGAAAGCGGCGACCTACCCGTTGCTGCCTTCAACCGCCGAATCCACCACGCCGAATCTTGACCTCAGGGCGTTTTCTGATTCGCTTGAGAAACTCGCAGGGACCCAGGAGAGCGTGATGACGTGGTTGAACGACCCTGCCCACAATCCAACCGGTCTTTCGCTGACCGCTGAGAGCCGTTTTGCTTTGCTCAACGCCTTCATGGAAAGCGCCACCCGCCACGAACATGTTGGCCACACCCTTCTGCTCGATGCAGCTTACCACCTCTACGCAGACGAGCCACATGGATGGGCTGAAACCATCGCAGAAGCCCTTGATGCAGGTTTACCTTGGCCGGAAAACATGCTGGTCTGCTTTGCCCTTTCCCTCTCGAAGTCCCACACGATTTACGGCCTGCGTACCGGAGCGTTGGTTTACCTTCACCCCGAGCAGGCCAGCGTTCAGCGACTCAACGATGTGATGGGTGTTACAGGTCGTCAAACATGGTCCGCCGCTCCTCGAGTCGCTCAACATGTGCTGAGTGAATTGCACGCCACGGAGGACGGTGGTCGAGCGTGGTCGGACGAACGAGACCGACTCGCTGCCTTACTCTTCAAGCGACGAGAACGCTTCCTCGAGGCGTGCAAGGAACACGGTGTCGCCATCAACCCAAGCCATGATGGGTTCTTTGCCTGGTACGAGTGCGATGACCCAGTGGCGGTGGCCGAAGCCTGTGCGAACCAACATGTCTACCTCGTTCCGCTCAACGGCGGGGTGCGAATCGGTTTGTGTGCGGTTCCAACTTCGGACGTCGAACGGGTTGCCAAGGCCCTCGCCGCCGCCACGGAGGCCGTCGCATGACACGGTTGAGTCGAGAGAACTTCCTCATCACCGGATTTGTTTGCATATTCTTCGGCGCCTCCATGAGCGTTGCTAATCTTGGACCAATGGCCTTGACCGTCGGACTGTTTGGCATCGTGTTTTTCATCG
>DAGF01000024.1 GCA_002495645.1 Euryarchaeota archaeon UBA549 | reverse complement strand
ACTCCTTTCTATAGGCATGATTGGACCGATTATCTTGGCCATTGTTGGCTTGGTTCCACAATTGATGTCAGGCGACCTAGGTGCATTCATGTCCCTTCCAGATTCGGCGGTCATCAACAGCGTCGTGAACATGGGTTTGTTCATGACACTCGTGGGCATGGCGCTCATCGGGCTCAAGGCGCACACAAAAGACCCGGGATTGTGAGGTGAACAGATGCTCTTTGGTTTCCTCGAATCCTTCAACGACTCGCCCCTCCTCCTCTACTTGGCGGTCATCGCTGTTGCCTGCATCGGTGGCGGTATTCCGCCAATGCTGGAGCGCCGTCGTCGCCGTGCGATTGAAAATGCCCTCCCAACGTTTCTCGAGGCACTCTCGGATTCCGTTGGTGCTGGTCGAGGTTTGCAAGAAGCCATGATGGAGCAATCCGAGTCAAACGATGGTCTTCTGGCTTCCCTTCTTTCAGAAACGCTGAAGGAAGCCCATGCATCCTCGTTTGAAGCGAGTCTCTCGGCTTTCGCTGCCAAAACCCGGTCCAGTCAGGTGCAGCGGGTCATGATGTTGATTGAGACCGCCATCCAGCAAGACTCTGGACTACGGGATATTTTGAGCGATTTGAGCCGTGACTATGAACGGCTCAACGATTTGATGAATCAACGAGAAACAGAGCTCTCTGGCCGTGGCATGCTCATCATCATCTTTGTGAGCGTTGGCTTACCTGTGCTCATCGCCTTTATTGTGGGGCTGTTTGCACCTGCCAGCAAGGGCTTCCAAATCACCGCTTTCAACCAAACTTTCAGTCTCTTCTTCGCCGCTGCATCCGCAGTGGGGGTCAGTGTTTCCGGACGAATGATGGGTCGTCTCAAGGACACGTTGTGGTGGCTTCCCATGTGGATGGCCATCTCCATGGGGCTCTATCTTGGAGCCGTCAAAGCCGTTGGGGGTTAACGAATGTCAGAAGAAATCTTGGAACAATACGGACGAGTGACCATTTACACAGAAGCAAACCATCCATCTCCAATTTACCACGTTGATGGCGATATCCAAGCCAACCCCTACGGTGACCTTGCCGCTCTGTTCGAAGACGATGCGCTTGAAGAAGTGATGTACAACGGAGGAACCCAATGTGTCAAGGTTGCGCACCGCAACCACGGCATGTGTCGGACCAACATTTGGATCGACGATGAATCCGGTCTTCAAATCGCCAAGAACATCGCCTCCTTCACCAATGTGCCGTTGGGCGATGGTCCTGGCCTCGTTCCCATCTTTGACGGTCGTCTTCCGGACGGTTCTCGTGTGAACGGCACCATCCCCCCCGTTTCACCCGATGGACCGACGCTGACCATTCGTAAGTTCAAGGAAGACCCGCTCACGATGATTGACCTGGTGAACTTTGGAACCGTCAATTCCCGTTTGGCAGCCATGATGTGGGTCTGGATTGAAGGCCTTGATAGCCGTCCTGCCAACTTCGTTATCGCTGGTGGAACCGGTTCTGGTAAAACCACCACCCTGAATTGCTTGGGCATGTACATCCCATGGTCTCGTCGTCTCTTGACGGTTGAAGACACGGCTGAATTGCAAGTCTATCACGACCACTGGCTGCGTATGGAGACCCGTCGCGAGCGTCCCGATGGCACACCGGAAGTTGACATGAACGACTGTCTCAAGTCAAGTCTTCGTATGCGACCTGACCGCATCATCGTCGGTGAAGTCCGTGGACCGGAGTGTGCAACCTTGCTCACGGCCATGAACACAGGGCACGACGGTTCCTTTGGTTCACTCCACGCCAACACGGCGCAGGAAACCGTTACCCGAATGATCAACCCACCGATGAGTGTGCCACCCATTATGCTGAGCGGTCTTGACCTCATCATCATTCAAGCCCGGCTTCACGTCAACGGAAAAACGGCCCGTAAAATCACCGAGGTGGCTGAAATTGCCGGTATGGAAGGCGATAAACCTCGTCTCAACGCCATTTGGAAATACAACGCCGCCACCGACCAAATCGAAGAAACTGGTATCCCCTCTAAACTAAGAGAAACCATTTGCAACGCTGCGGGTGTGACCCCTGATGTGTTTGAGCGCCATGTCTCTCAGCGACAAGCCATCATCGAGGACCTTTGCCAGCGAGGTATTTCTGATATCCAAACGGTGACGTCTGTTATTCAGAACTTCTACGCACAACAGCACTGAATCATCCGTTCAAGCGGTTGAGCAGTTCGTCCACACGGTCGATTTTTCCTCGAACTCGAGCGAGGCTGTCCGAGGCATCAGCCACCGACTCCGCAACTTCCGTTTCCTCTGCAGGGGCTTCTGCAGATTGGGGCTTGAAACTAGCAGCGAGCGTCTTTAATTCGGTCACGATTGCATCCACTTCCGTCTCGGTGACCAAGACGCCCGGAGCGATGCGTGGAATTTCACTGGGTGAAAGATAGCCAAGTTCAGCACCTATAATGCCAGCACATGCCAACACACGGGGGCGGAGTTGAGCCGTGTTGACCTCATAGCCCTTTGATTCAAGGAAGCGAATCACGAGTGCCTGTTGGGCTTCGTCAAACCCGTCCTCTCCTGATTCAAGAATGGTCTGAACGAGTTCCTCAAAGGAGGCGATGTTGCGCTCAAGGCGCTCAATGGTCATGCGTTCGGATTCAGGCATGTGAACCGCTCCTCGGTGGAGGATTCTCATCATGCGTTGGCGACGCTGAACCACGGGATCATGGAGAGCTTGGGATTCAGCGATTTCGATGTGGAGGTCGAACAAAGCGTGCAAGCGCCCCGAGACGCTGGGAACACGGAGGTCGAGATTTAGGTCGCGCCCTTCCTGTTCGAAGGCCATGCGGGCCTTCACAACGTCCGAAGCGTGGAGAGCGAGGATGTTTTCCAATCGGTCTCGTAGCGTGCTACGGACTTCCTCAAATCGCCTCAACGCCTCTCGCTCACTCCATGATTGGGGCAGAGCGATGGCAGCGTTGCTCTCGTTTTGCACCTTGAAATCAAGTTCCATGATCATCTGAGCCACGGCTTGGTGAACGGGTGCAAGGTCGGTGGCAAAGCCCTGGCCTCGTAGGGATTGAATGAAGGCGGTCATGTCTTCTTGGTTGGTGGTTGAACTGACCATGAGGAAATCACGAGCCATGGCGTGAATCTCTGCGGTTCGCCCTCGAAGTTCCATGAGAGCGGTTTCCACCTCAAGACTGTGCGTTTCGCCAGCGTGCTGAATCATCGGAGGTACGGTGCTGGTGGCATCAACCGGCTCGGGGCGGAGGTGTTGCTCAAGTTCAGCATCGCTTTGGGATGAGGAGACGTCGTGGCCGATGCTGGCGAGGTCTTCCTTCAGGGAAAGTTCTTCTTCGTAGGTCCAGCCTTCATCGTGGTCTTCCACGAAAGAAGCAACCGTTTCTTCCACCGTTTCGGGAGTTTGCGGTGCGACAACAGCGGACACCTTTGGTACGCTGACAGGCCCTCGGGGTCTTCGCAGGCTCTTCTTGACCTTGCCCCATGCATTTTCTTGTGAGGCCAAGACCCCGGCAACGCGAGCGAGGAGGGCTTGCTTATTGCCCGAAAGGGTGAGCTCCAGGTCTTTGCACATGGCGTGAAGTTCGTCCCTTGTCATCTCGTCGAGTCGCTCGATGGCGAGTGATTTCGGGTCGTGGTTCAAATGAAGGTGCAGACGTTGCCTTCGGGCTTTGATGGAACCCGATTTCTTGATGCCAAACAGCCCCAATATCTCTCCCAAATCGCTGTTGGAGATGCTTCGAAGCCCAGCAGGAGAAAAATCCCAATCGGGAAAAATGAGGTGCTGAATCAAGCGTGCTCGCAACGATTCAACGGGGCCAGTTTTCGCCACACCGTGTTGTTGAGCGATGGCTTTGAGGTCGTCAAATCGTGCTTGGTAGAGTTCACCCAACAACGCTGACGTGTCCATGGCTACTCCACCTCTACGGCTTTTGCCGCATTGAAAGCATATATGTCTTCGCTGTCCAACGAGGCCAAGAAGGCTGGTTCTTGTGGGTGTTCGTACCAGCGGAAGGGGCCATCAGTCGTCCAAATTCATCAGCCGAGGGCTCGGGTCCATGAAGGAACGAGGCATGCCGGGTATGTTCCGTTTGCTTCCCTCGTGGTCGGTGGTCATGACCGAGAGCAATTCCATGAATTCCTTGAGGAGATTGACCATGCCAAGGTGGCTGTTTTCCGGTTGAACAATCCGTTCACATGCGGCGGTTACGGTGCCGTTGGGGTTCAAGGTTTCAATGAGCATTTCAACTCGAGGGCCGCTCTTGTACACACCACGTTTCTTGTTGGGATCCACCAAGGAGGTGAGCAGTGCTTCATCGCCTTCCTCAGAGGCCTTTTTCAGGAAGGTGGAGATTTTTCGTTGCTCAACATAGGCGCCGACGATGGGTCGCAACGAGGGGTCGAGACTCTCAAGCAGCGCTGTTTCCAAACGATACGCCAGTTCAGCGCTCGGGTCCAGCATCTCGGAGATGTTGGATTTCGGGAAACCTTGGCGTGTCACCAAGAGGGTGAAACCGTGCAGCGGTGGGGGGATGAACCGTTCACGGTTGCTTTCGGTTTGGTCGCGTTGAAGACCCAGCGTGTGGCGCCGTCCTTTCATTCGGTGGCCGGCGTGAATGGCCCGCGGGACGATGAAGCCGTCAAGATGGCCTTGGAGTCGTTGCTCTTCCAGCCACGGCCAAATGTCCTCTTCATCAAGGTCGTCCACCTCCGCCTTTGCACCAAGACGACTGACCACCTCCTCAATGGTCTCGAGGATAAGGTCTGGGCGCATGCGCCGCATCTGGCGCCGAAGCAGTTCATGCTCGCACATCACACGAGCACCTTGTTCCAGGTACTCGGGCTTGTCATCGGCCACCAAAACCCACGTTGGCTCTTTTCGGGGCAAAAGGCCGGCGATTGCGAGGCCCTCAACATCGTGGTTAATCCAATCAAAAGCGCTCATGGCGACGATGTCGCCTGTTCCACTACGAAGCGTTTGGATGGCCGTTTCCATGTGGGGAAGTTGTTTGAGACGCAGGTCTCGATGTTTGCCGTGGGTGCCAACGGTTCGCTCAATTTGAAGACGAACGCCATCGTTCCTTGACGGCGTGGTGAGAATCACGAGATACTCACTGTTCTCCATCGGTTCACCTCGGTGAGGGTCGCCCCTCACATGTCAAGGGCGTGGACGACCGGTTAAGAAGCCCACCCCCGTGGGAAGGGCGTGGGCAGCAGTCTTGAGGTGCTTCAATCAGCACTGGAATCCATGCGTGAAGAGGTGAATCAAGCCCTTCATGACCTCATCCAAGAGGAACTTGAGTTTGGAGCAGGCGAGGTCGCCCTCGAAGCAGGGCGGGTTCTCAACGCTGGAGGAAAACGCCTCCGACCGATTTTGTTCCTCTTGGCCTACCAACTTGCTGGAGGAAAGGCGAAAGAGGACGTCATGCCGCTTGCGTTGGCCTTCGAACTCATCCACACCGCCACCCTGGTTCACGATGACATCAACGACGAAGCACAACAACGACGAGGCATCCCAACCATCCACGCCCAAGCAGGGCAGGCCAAAGCTGTCATCGCAGGTGATTGGCTTTTCGTCCAAGGTTTTGGTCTCGGTGGACGTTACTCTGCACAAATCGTCTCCATCATCGCTCGGTGTTGCGCCAACATCGCCGTTTCGGAATTCCATCAACTCGACCACGTGTTGAACCTCGCCACTTCACCCGAAGATTACCTTTCCATCGTGCGTGGGAAAACAGCTGGTCCGTTTGCTTCAGGCTGCTACAGTGCAGGATTGGTCGCAGGATTGGACGACGAACAGGCCAAGGCGCTTGAGCGGTTTGGAATGGAATTGGGTATTGCTTTCCAACTCGTTGATGACCTCTTGGACCTGCGTGGGGATGAGCGCATGGGTAAGCCCCGGGGCGCCGATGTTTACGAAGGAAAAATGACGCTGCCCCTTATTCACGCTCTCACGCTCTCTCACGGGCAGCATCGCGAGCGTTTGTCGGAACTCATTGAGAATTTTTCAGACGAGCACTTTGACGAATTGATGGCACTGTTGGAACGTTCCGATAGCATGGAATACGCCGAAATTTTGGTTCGAACGCATCTTGAACGTGCTCAAGCAGAACTGCAACGTTTTCCCGACAGCGAGGCCAAGGAACTGATGTTGCTCATCACCAACATCGTCAAAGATCGGCATGCTTGAGGTGAATCCATGGCTGTCAGTGAAATTGAACATCGCCAAGTCATCGTCATAGGTGCAGGTCCAGCAGGCAGCGCTGCAGCCCAACGCTTGGCTGAAGAAGGCATCGATGTACTGGTCTTGGAGCGTCGCGCCATCGTTGGAAACCCGGCTCAGTGCGGCGAATGCATACCCAACTGGGGGGAGGTCATCGGGACCTTCAAGCATCTTGAAGACCACACCTGGCTGAAGACATACTTCGACTTCCCTGAACGTCTTCGTCTCCATCGACTGGACAATATGCGCGTGTTTCTACCATCTGGAAAATCCTTCAATTTTGGACTGGATGCTTTTGCTGGCCATCGGCTGCAATTCGATGGCTACCTCGCAGATAAAGCAGTACGAGCCGGTGCTGAGGTACGCACCTCAACGATGCTGAAGCGGCTTCAACAACAGCGAAAGGCCAATCGGGAACTGTTGGTGACCAACGAGGGCAGGTTCACCTGCGATTACCTCATTGACGCCTCCGGCAGCCTGGCCCATGTCGGCCGGCTAAGGCACGGGCAAGACCCTGCCTTCCGTCCCGAAGACCAAGTCCCGACGATTTACGCCCAAGTCAAAGGCAACGTGCCTGAAACATTTGATGTCTTCCTTGGCTCCGTCGCTCCCTCGGGCTATGCGTGGATCATCCCAAAGGGTCCAAACTTTGCCAACGTGGGGCTGGGGGTTCGTGCCGGGAAACTCAAAGGCGATTTGAAAGGGCATTTGGAACGCTTTTGCGCCGACCTCGACCTTGAAATCGTCTCCTTTGGTGGAGGCTGGATTCCGATGGGAGGGCCTGTAAAACAGATGGTGGATGGAACCACGCTTGCGGTTGGCGATGCTGCTGGCCTGGTCATGCCAAGCAACGGCGGTGGCATCAGTCAAGCCATCATCTCCGGCTGTTTTGCGGCTGAGGCCATCGTTGAGCACTTGACCAACAACACGCCGCTTACCACCTACGAAGACCGGGTTCGTGCGTCAATGGGGCCTGCCTTGAAGAATTCACTGCGAAGCAAGAACCTCGGCTACGCCTTCATGCGTGGTGATGTTTTGACGGAATTGATTCTTCGCTGCCTTGGACCCATCGGGGGCATCAAACGAGCCATGGAATGTGAGAAACCTCTTTGGCTGTTCTGAGCAACAGAAAATCAGCGGCCCTTTGCCGTGAATCATCGGTGTGTTCAAGTGATTTGACGGCATGGAAAGTGCATGCGAGGGCCGGTCCGACGTGATGAAGAAGCGGTCAGCCCCGTGATTGCGACCGTGCTTCTTCTCGCCATCACCGTCATGCTTTCCAGCATGGTGTTCGTGTTGATGCAGGGTGCATTGACCACGGTTGAGAAATCCGCACCCCAAGCATCGGTCAGCGTGCGGGCTCTCGACAACGGGTTTCACGTTGTGCGCATCACCAGCCTCGACCAATCCATCGACCCCGCACGCCTCCAATTCGATTTATTGCCTGCAAACATGACAGAATCCCTGCCCATTCGGGGCCAAGTATCGGACGCCGATGTGTACGGCGTCATCGGCACCAACATTTCCTTCCACGACCGTGATGCTGGTTATTCGGTGACCCAAGGCGATTACTTTGTTATTGATTCAGAAACCATCGGTGCAGACGATGGAACGTGGCGTTTCCGTCTTGTCGAACAGGCGGCAGGAGCGCTCATCGTTGATGTTTCTCTTCCTGCGATGACGTGATGTCATCCACCGATGAAGGACATCTCAACCTTGCTTTCATCGCCGGTCTGTTCGCTCCGTTCCATCGAGTAGCGGTCCGTTCGTTTTTCCCAAATTGAACGAATCGCCGTTTGGAGGTCGCTTTTTCCTGCACCCAGGCGGAGCAACCCTTTGACATCGCTTCCGCTAGATGAAAACAAACAGGTGTAGATGGAGCCGTTGGCCGATAGCCTTGCACGGGAACAATCACCACAAAACGGATTGGTTACGGATTCAATGAACCCAAATTCATACCCCGAAGGGAGTGTGTAGCGCCTCGCGACCTCGCTGCGTTCCTTTGGCGAGATGGGCTCAAGCGGGCCAAATTCAGTCTCAAGCATGCGTCGAATGTCCGCACCGGAGACCACTTCGTCCAATTTCCAAGCATTGGTGTTTCCCACGTCCATGTATTCGATGAACCGGAGAGGAACGCCACGGTCATGGCAGATGTGAGCCAGCGGCAGAATTTGGTCTTCGTTGACGCCTCGTCGTATAACGGCGTTCGCTTTCACGGTCAATCCGACCCGCAATGCTTCATCAACGCCGTCAAAGATGGTCTGCGGGTCAACTTGGTCGGTATCGGCCATCGCCTGGAAGGTGCTGGTTTCGACCGCGTCAATGCTGACGGTGACCCTGTTCAACCCGGCCTTGAAAAGGGCTGCAGCGTGGCTTTTGAGGAGCGCCCCGTTGGTGGTCATGGCGATGTCAAGACCGGGACCAACCTGCCTCAGCAGCGCCACCAACTCGGTTATGTTTCTTCGCAAGAGCGGTTCACCGCCCGTCAAGCGGACCTTCCGAAGCCCGCACCCCATGAGCGATTCAACGACGAAGGCAATCTCTTCGTAGGTGAGCAATTCATCTCGGGGCAGAAAGGCATGGTCGGTACCGAAGTGCTCACGTGGCATGCAATACGTGCACCGAAAATTGCAGCGGTCGGTCACTGAAATTCTCAAGTCCTTCAACGGACGTTGATACGCGTCCATGAGGGCCATGAACCGTGCACGCCTCCCCGGTTCTTGAATCTGTATTGCAAGGGTTCATGACGGGCAGACGGTAGCCAAGAGCATGGGCAAGGCCTGGGTCAAGCGTTGGTCACCCTCCCTCAAGGACGGGATGGGCAGCTTGGTCCCCGTCCTCAAAATCAATCCCCAGTCCTCTATAGATAAATTGACTTGGAACCTTCCTCCCTCGAAAAGCCACGCCATTCGCTGGCTTGCTCTGGCCGCACAATCCGAGCAAGAAGTGACCCTTCACGGACTGAAAAATGCCGGCCAAGACATGGTCTCCATGAGGCGTTGTCTGGGCCAGATGGGGGTTCAAATCACCGACTTGGACGCTGACGGGCAGGTGTTGTCGGTCTCAACCAACCACGATGACCAACCAGCAGAAGGAAGCGTTGCGTGGAAGATTCAGGGGCTTGGGCCCGATGGGCTGAAACCGCCCATCAGCGTTTTACACGCTGGAAATTCCGGGACCGCTCTTCGAATTTTGATGGCGCTTTGTGCTCGCTTTGATGTCCCAGTCATGCTCGATGGCGATGCTTCCTTGCGCTCCAGAAACCACGATGTCATGATTGGGTCCCTTGAGAAGGTGGGCGTCAAGGTCTCCTACGGAGCGGGTGTTGAGGGACTTCCTCTGCTGATTGAGGGGCCTTGGAGGCCACTTGAGACATTGGAACTCAACGTGTCAACATCCAGTCAACCGATGACTGCATGGTATCTGGCCGCTCCCGCCCTGCCAAATGAAATGAAAATCCATGCTGTGGGTGAAGGGGTTTCTCTCCGACACAGTGGATTGACCAAAGCGTTGTGTGAACGCACAGGGGCTCCTGCAAATCCTGCTGCTGGCGTACTCAGGCCCTGGCTTCCTGTCGTCGCCAATGATAGTGTGCACCTTCCCCTTGATGCATCGATGCTCTCCTTTGCAAGTTTGGCCGCGAGGGTCAGTGGAGCCACCGTCGAACTCAATGGCGTTCCTGCTGAGGAGGATGCACTCGGAAACGAGGTGCTGATTGAGCTTGCTTCCTCGCTCGGACTCTCCATCACACAGGCGTCCATCGAATACGTTGGGGAAGCAGTGTCCACCGAAGTGAACCTCCAGCACGCCAATGATTTGATCACGCCGCTTGCTGCACTGATGGCTTTGGGGGGCGGTGGACATATCATCGGGGCATCACATGCCGCCTTCAAAGAAACAGACCGCACACACGGCACAACGGCGCTTCTCGCTCAATTTGGCCTCCAATCAACGTTTGAAAACGGCGTCTTGTTCGTGGACGGCGGCCAATCCATCTCCCAACCCGAAGGACTCGTGCAAACATATGGCGACCACCGAATGCAAATGACGGCGTTGGTTTTGGCGATGGGATGCCAAACCACCGTTTTGGTGGAAGGCTCCGACCTGCACGAAGTCGCAGACCCTGAAGCGGTTCAGCGGTGGAAGGCGGCGGGTATCACGATAGAAACTGTTCTTCACGAACCATGGCAGTAGTACGGTCGTCGGGAGATTTTTCTTAAATCGGTGGTTGTTCAAAAAATGGAGATGTTGAACCATGAACGAGGATGCTAGGGGCCTGGCAAGTGCACATGCCCCACAATCACCCCCGTTGATTAAGGCTCAAACAAAGCTCACGGTTTTGTTCGTATTGATGGCTCTCTCTGGGGGGATTCTCGCTCAAATATCCTATGAACAATTTCTGCCGGAAAAGACATGCAACGATCCAACCACCACCATGGAACGGATTGGAATTTCATTGTTGGTCATCTCGGCCCTCTTCGTTGGCTTCAACCTCATCGTCTTCGTGCTTCGGCTTTTGTTCGACCGGAAACATGCAGTTTCTGCATTTTTGGCACTGTTGATTCATGTCGTGGCCGTATTCCTAACGTTTGTTGTGTTCGCAGAAGCTTTCCTTTACGACGCTGGATGCGGCGTTGGCATGTTTGGCTAGTCCGTTGGATTCATCCGCCATGCTCGCTCAACCGTGGCGACCAAAGTGGTGGTCCAAACTGTCGATGGAGATTCGAAGTGATGTTGGACGTCCATGAACGCAGGCCCAAGGGTTCTGGATGCGGCGCATATCATCGATGAGACGCCTCATTTCTGGCAAGGAGAGCGAGTCATTGGCTTTCACAGAGCCGCGGCATGCGTTCATGAAGGCGATGTGGTCCTTTTTCGCCTCAATTGTTTCAAGTGGACCACCATCGAGCGCCAAGTCCTGAAGCAAATCCAAGAGGAAGGGCTTGACCTGGTCGCCTCCGAGGAGTTGCGGTGAGGCATTCAGCACCCAGGTCCCCTCTTCGTTTGAGAGGTGGAAACCGAGTTCTTCAAGGCGCTCGTGATGTGCATCCACTTGCGCTGATTGTCTTGCGTCGAGGTTGAGGGGAAGAGGAGAGAGACGTTGTTGTGGCTCCCATGCCTGTCCGCTGTGGCGCAATCGCTCGTACCGTATTCGCTCATGCAGCGCGTGCTGGTCGATAAGAAGCAACTCGTCTTCTGCTTGAACGAGAATATACGAGTCTGCAAATTGCGCCAACGGTTCCATGTGAGGCAAGTCATTGAGAACACCTTCCAGCGGTGCTTCTTCGGTTGGCCTAGCGGTGGCGCCTTTCCCTGCGTGTCGGTGCAAGTCACGCTCAGCGGAGGACAACGGTGCTGCCACGGGGGAAGAGGGGAGGTTCGGTAGGACGCTTTGACCCAGCGGAGAGGCTGATACAGGGCGTTCCTTCTCCACCTTTGCTTGTTCTCCTGCTTCTTGACCAACGAGGTTCAACTGTCGACCTGCTGCAACTGCCCATGCTGGCGGGCTTGCAACAGATGGAGAAGGTTTGACCTCTGGGCTCGCCGCCATGCCAGCTGCCGTTGAAATGGAGGCATTTTGGTTTGGTTTTTCGGATGCTTCTGAAAAGTAGGTTTCTACTGGCTTCGTTTGCGTCCCACTTGATAGGCCCTGGAGGCCGGGGATACCTCCCGTGGCATCCGGCTCGGTTGGAACAGCTTCAAGGGTGTAAGCGATGGCTCGCTCGAGCCGTTCCAATACCCGCCATGAGTGGCGAAGGCGGACCTCCCGCTTTGTGGGGTGTACATTCACATCCACCTCATCAGGAGGGCACCTGAGGTTGACAACAGCCAAGGGATGGCGACCTTGCATGAGGCGCGTTTTGTAGCCTCGACGGATGGCTTGAAGGAACGGGCCTGCACCGACCGGTCGGTTGTTGATGAGCACGTGAATATCATCGCCCTTTCCTCGTGTGATATCTGGTGTGCTGATCCAACCGCTCCATCGCTCGCTGCCGGGCGCGTCTTCGTCCTCAGGTGGCCATTTGAGTTCCACCAGTTCGGTCGCCTGTGCGCCCATAATGTCGTAGAGTCGGTCGAGCATGTTTTCAGTCGCTGGTACGTTAAGCAGTGATCTTCGTTCCGTCTTCAAATGAAAACCACATGCTGGATGAGCAAGCGCATGGTCGACGACCACGTCCACGATGCGGGCTGTTTCCGTCTCAGGTCGTCGCTGGAATGCGAGTCGAGCCGGCGTGTTCTGGAAGAGATGTTCAACGGAAATGACTGTGCCGTTGGCCATTCCGTACGGTTGGGCCTTTGATTTGATGCCGTCTTCCATGACGATGCTTGCCCCCTGTGCACCTTCCGGTTTGCTTGCGATGGTCAAGCGGGAAACCATGCCGATGCTCGCCAACGCTTCGCCTCGGAAACCGAGCGATACGATGGAAGCAAGGTCGTCCTTGCTGCTGAGTTTTGAGGTGGCGTGTCGGTCAAGGGCAAGAGGGAGGTCGGATTCGCTAATGCCGCTTCCGTTGTCTTCGACTTCAAGGCGGTCAAAACCACCTCGCTCAACGGTGATGACAATGGAAGTTGAGCCGGCATCAAGGCTGTTTTCAATCAACTCCTTCACGACTTGTGCTGGACGCTCAACGACCTCACCTGCAGCGATGAAACCGATGGTTGCCTCATCCAATTGCCTAATTTTACTTGGCTTCATGTGCGCTCCTCCATGTCATTTTTCAAAGCGTAGAGGACATCAAGCGCCTGGCGTGGACTGAGTTCGTCCACGTTGGTCTCTTGCAGGCGTTGCAAGGTGCGCTCAACGTTTGGCGATAACGCAGCGGGTGGGGGCGAGGACGTTTTCATGGCAGCCGCAGCAAAATAGCCCATCAGGCTGGCTTGACCTGCATCTCGGGATTGAGGTGCGCCTTGTTCGCCCGCTTTCGCCCCACCTGCTTGCTGCTCAAGGAAGGCGAGCAGGTCGCTGGCACGTTCGACCACGTTGCGAGGAAGGCCTGCCAAAGCTGCGACCTGAACACCGTAGGAATCGTCGCATGGACCGTCTGCGACGGTGTGAAGGAATCGGAGTTTGCCGTCCACTTGAGCCACTTGGACGTGGACATTGCACAAACCGTTCACCTCACCTTCGAGGCCGATGAGTTGGTGGTAGTGGGTGGCGAAAAGCGTGCGTGCGCCAATCCTTGAACAAATATCCTCGGTCACCGACCAAGCGATGGAAAGCCCGTCAAAGGTGGAGGTGCCTCGGCCGATTTCATCCAATAGCACCAGTGAACGGGGCGTGGCTCGCTTCAGAATGTGGGCGACTTCGATCATTTCCATCATGAACGTGGACCGGCCTCGCTTGAGGTCGTCGCTTGCGCCAACGCGGGTGAAGATTCGGTCGACGAGCCCAACTTTGGCTTGCTTGGCGGGAACAAAACAGCCGGCCTGTGCCAGAACGGTCACCAAGGCCACCGTTCGGAGATAGGTGGATTTTCCACCCATGTTGGGGCCGGTGATGAGCAGAAAACTTCGCTTTTGGTTCATGGCAACATCGTTAGGAACAAAACCGGATTGTGTTTCCAGAACGGGGTGGCGAGCCCCTTCAAGTTGAATCTGATGCTTGTCGGTGATTTCGGGTTTTGTCCAATTTCTCTCCCTGCTGACCGAAGCAAAGCACTGGAGCACATCGATGGAAGCGACACGCCGTGCGATATCAGCCAAAGCAGCGGCTTGGGTGCTGCAGTAGGTGCGGAGTTCAAGGAAACGTCGGTACTCGAGTTCTTTCAATTTTGAATCGGCTGTGAGCAGGAGGTCATCCCGTTCGACCAATTCTTCGGTGGTGTACCGCGAACCATTGGTCAACTGTTGCTTTCGTCGCCACGATTCTGGGACCTTTTCACTGTGCGTTTGGGTGACTTCAATGTACCAGCCAACCTGACGGTTATTCTTGACCTTGAGCGAAGGTATGGCCAACTCTTCTCTCAGCCTTTGCTCAAGGTTGGAAAACCATGCTTTGCCCTCAGATGTAACGCTTCGCAATCGGTCAACTTCCTCGTCAACACCGGCTCGCAACAACCCGCCGTCCCGGAGTCCCAGGGGTGGGTGGTCATCCAAGGTGTTGTGAATCATCGTTCTCATCTCATGCAGTTGGTCAAGGCCTTCGCTGAGATGCACAAGGAGCGGGTCTTGGCTATCGTTGCACCACTGGACAAGGGCCGGCATGCGCTCAAGCGCATGGGCAGTGGCGACCAAATCTCTCGCATTGCTTCGCTGATAAGCGAGTTGTGTGGCGAGGCGCTCCATGTCTCTGATACCCTTCAATGAAGTGCGCATGCCGTCCAAACGCCGAGCGGACCGGGTCAGAGTGGCCACGGCTTGATGTCGAGTTTGAATTGCATCTGTGTCAGAGAGTGGGTGCAAGAGCCACGTTTTCAGCAGGCGACGACCCATGGCGGTTCGGCAACGATTGAGGGTGGAAAGCAAACTACCGTCATACTCTCCTGCCAGTGTCGACGTCAATTCCAAATTTCGCAGCGTTGTTTGGTCCAACAACAGGTGGCCTTGTTCCTCGACGAGTTCAACGTCTTGCAAGGGCACATCAGGTCGCAAGTGTACCGTTGCAAGATAGTCTGCAGCCAGTCCCGTGGCCGAGATGGCGAGCGGGGCGTGGTCCAAGTCAAGATGGCCTAAATCCGCTACGTCCAGCATGCTTTGCAAACGTTCCTCTCGCTTGGATTGGCTGAGTTGGTGTTGGCTGACCATGGTGGCGTCCAATCGTGGGAAAAGCGGTGCAAGGTGGTCATTCTCAGCGTCCTTTGGTGAAATGACCAACTCGCTTGGTTGCCATCGCAGGAGGTCGTCTTGGAGCCGGATGAAACGCTCCGTCCCTTCGTGAGAACTGGCCCATGCTTTACCTGTGGAAGCATCGAGCACGGCGAGGCCCAGAGCATCCGAGCCGAGAACAACTGCCGCTAGCAACGATTGTTCATCGCCTTCCAACAACCCTTCCTCGTAAAGGCTCCCAGGTGTGTAGACTCGCGTCACCACCCGTTCCAACAATTTGGCGCCAGGCCTCAATTCCTCTTCTTGTTCGGCGACGGTCACTTTGTAGCCAGCCCGGAGCATGGTGCGCAGATGGTCTTCGAGGCCGTGCCAGGGAAAGCCTGCCATGGGGATGGGTTGTTCTGCGTTTTTATCTCGAGACGTCAATGAGAGGCCGAGCACCTCTGCTGCGACCTCTGCATCGTCGTGAAAGAGCTCGTAGAAGTCGCCCATTCGGAAGAAGAGAACGGTGTCAGGATGCTGTTCTTTGATGTCAAAGAACTGGTCCATCATTCCCCTTTTCGACATGCTTGCACACTCCATGGCTTACGCTGGAGTTTGACAAGGCCGACGAGAGCACATGAAGGTTCTCAAGATGATGGCTCGTAAAGCCGGTTATCCGATGTTGCTGGGCGGTTTACCCCGTGGTTCGCAATTGTTCGACGGCGTACATGCCCATCATGGCGAGCATTATTCCTCCACCAAGGAGGAATAACATGTTCAAGAAACCACGCCCACTCTCTATAGAACCATCGGCCGTGATATCAATGGACCATTGGATTGGTTGTCCATTTACGTCCGTGCCGTGCACGTGAATGAATTCCTGTTGCGCTCCTGCATCGGAGACATCAACGGGTACAGGCCTGCTGAGTTGATGCACCTCGAACACGCCGGCGTTGTAGGTTGCAACCGTGGTCGAGCCGAGCGCACCGATGAACCAAGCTGTTCCCTCAAGGTCGCTCACGACCATCGCCGAGGGAGCGTCCAACGCTTGCACTTCTTGGTCCGATGATATGACCAAACTCTCAACGGTCCCACCCACGATTAAATTCGTTCCAGATGACGCAAAGGAATGGAACATACCGGAGCCAAACATCTGAACATTTCGAAGAACGGGTGTTGCTTCATCACCGTTCCAAGTGATCCAACCGAGCACCGGTCGTGGGTCAGGCGTTGCTGGACTTGAACCGTCAGCACCTGATGCGCTGATGTGCGTCCCGAGGCCCACCCAGAGGCCCTCAGAGTGTGCTTCAATCGCATGCCATTGGACCCCCGAGGAGGTGGACATCGGAGCCGTGGGCGCCATGCCGACAACGCCACGGAAGGAGTTGGCGTTCCCTTCTTTGGTGAGCATTAATCGCTGTGTTGCCTCTTGATTCTCATACTCAGCAACATCGAGAACGGTAAAGGCTTCACCTTCCAATCCATAGTCGTATGTCACCATGGTGTTGCCCCTCAAGCCCACCAATTGATTTGGCTCGACGGAGAACAGGATTTCACCGTCCGGCATCGTTTTCATGAAATTTACTTCATCAGCAAGGTCAACGCTTTCAGGACTGTAAACCACACTCGCTGTCCCGTCGTCCACATGCTCGGTAAACAGGTGGTACCCTGCTCCTGGGGCGAAGACGAGGGAGGTGTAGGATGCGTTGTTCTCGTGATATTCAATGTCAAGAACCAGCCCGCCTTGATGTTGGGCTGTGACCTTGGTGATTCGGTCGCCGACAAAATGCTCGGTGGCGTCAATCGCAAAGGCTCCAAACAACACGAAAAGGGCGAACATGGACAGCGTAAGCCACTGATGCTCGGATTCCTCCTCGAGCAGTCGGCGCCACCGTCCAGCCATGCATCATGCTGTGGTGTCCGCCCCATGAAGACTTTGCTTCCAGAGGGCGCGAAGCAGTGGCGCGTCCATGGTTGGCGCCGTGGGCGGAGATATCATAAAGGGAGCATCGGTCGCAGGGATGCTTGGAGGCAGACCTATGGCACGTAAACCCGCTGTGATGTACCGCCGCTTGAAAGGCCCAGCCTACACCCGCCGAAAGTACATCGGTGGTGTCCCCAACAACCGTATCATGCAATTCCACGTCGGCAACCGCCGTGCTGCAGAGACGGGGCAATTCCAGGTGGTCCTCGAACTCCGTGCCGACAACGACGTTCAAATCCGCCACACGGCTCTTGAAGCCGCTCGTGTCGTTTCAAATTCCACCATCCGTAAGGAAGCCGGTGCCCAAGGCTATGCCCTGCGCGTCCACACCTTCCCTCACCATGTGCTCCGAGAGAACAAGCAAGCCACGGGCGCTGGTGCTGACCGTGTGTCTCAAGGCATGCGCTGTGCATTCGGAAAGAACGTCGGTACGGCGGCCCGTGTGAAGCGTGGCCAGCGTGTCATTTCCCTCCAAGTCAATGCGGAGAACTACCTCACGGCCCGTGATGCATTGCGCAAGGCCAGCATGAAGTTCCCCACCCCGTGCACCATCCGCCTCATCCGTGGACACGAGCACCTCAAGGGACTCATTTGAGGCACAGAACATCGGCTGCCTTTCTCGGTTCACGCCGGGAAAACGGCAGGTGAAACAAAATAGAACAGACGAGAGGATAGGCTGGGTGACAGGATGCGTGTTGCGGTTCTTAAGGAGGACAACTGTCAACCCAAGAAGTGCAATGACGAATGCCAAGTCTTCTGCCCACCGGTTCGAAACGGGCAAGAATGCATCATCATGGATGAGCAAACTGGCAAACCCCACATTTCCGAAAGCCTGTGCATCGGATGCGGTATCTGCATCAACAAGTGCCCCCATGATGCCCTCATCATTGAGAACCTCCCCAGCGAACTCGAAACAGATATGATTCATCGGTACTCGATGAACGGTTTCCGTTTGTTTCGCCTACCCACACCCTCCAAGGAAAGCGTCGTGGGCATTCTTGGCCCCAACGGCATGGGGAAATCAACCGCCATCAGCGCCCTTTCTGGTCGCATGACGCCCAACTTGGGGGATTGGCTCGACCAGGAACCCGACTGGGATAACGTGATTGAATCCCTTCCAAAAGGCGAACTTAGGGATTTCTTCATCGCTATCCAGAAGGGAAGCATCCGTGTTGCACTCAAGCCTCAAAACGTGGATAAACTCCCAAAACGCGTCAAAGGTACCGTGCACGACCTGCTCAGCAAGGTGGACGAACGAGGGTTGCTCGAAGCCACCACGCGTTCGTTGGGCATCGACCATCTTCTCCAACGTACCGTCCAGCAACTCTCGGGGGGAGAACTGCAGCGCATGGCCATCTGTGCAACGATTCTCCGAGATGTTGACGTGTACTTCTTTGACGAGCCTTCTTCCTACCTTGACATTCACGAACGCATGCGCATAGTGCGCATCATCCAAGAACTTGCAGAGACAAAGCGAGTCATCGTCATTGAGCACGACTTGGCCGTTCTCGATGTTCTAGCTGACTTGGTTCACATTGTCTATGGTAAGAAGGGCGCCTTCGGCATTTTCACGCCGGCTCGCTCAACACGTCAAGCCATCAACACCTATCTCGACGGGTTCCTCCCCGAGGAGAATGTAAGGATTCGAGATAAGCCGATCAAGTTCCTTCGTCACCGAGACCGAACAGTTGAGATTGGTACGCCGGTTGTCAGTTGGGGTGGGCTTGAGAAGCAACTTGGTGAGTTTAAACTCACTTCAGGCGAGGGTGCCGTCCATCGTTCAGAAGTCGTCGGCGTCGTCGGCTCAAACGGAACGGGTAAATCGACCATGATCAAAATCCTCGCAGGCGAGCATGAATACGACGAAGGGTGGGTCACCGCCGACGCTACGATCTCCTACAAACCCCAACACATTGATGTCGATATTGATGGCTCGGTCCAACTCTGGCTGGACAGCGAACTCGGACCACGTTGGCGAAGCGGCGAGTTCAATGTGAACGTCATCAAAGCACTCGGCATTGACCAACTTCTTCCCAAGCGCGTCAAGAAACTCTCCGGTGGTGAGCGCCAGGCGGTCTCCATCGCCCTTTGCCTAGGCCGAGATGCCGACCTGTACCTCCTCGACGAGCCTTCGGCCCATCTGGATGCCAACGCCCGTATGGAAGCGGCCAAAGCCATCAGAAGAACGATGGAGGCCAACGAAAAGTCAGCCTTCGTCATCGACCACGACGTCTATTTCATCGACATCGTTTCTGATTCGCTGTTGGTCTTTGAGGGCGAAGGTGGGGTAGAGGGTCGTGCGACTGGCCCTTACAATCTCAGAGAGGGAATGAACCGATTCCTGGCGGGTGTTGATGTCACGTTCCGGCGAGACCACGACTCCCGTCGTCCTCGCATCAACAAAAACGAGAGCAGGAAGGACCGAGAACAACGAAACAGTGGTGACTACTATTCCTACGATGCATGATGTTCTGCTCGCCCGACCTTTCGATGAGGGGGTCATCTCGTGCCAGTAGGTCTCCCGCCCCGAGGCGGTCCGCTCGGACGCACCAGAGGCCGGATTTCCGCCAGCGCTCTCACGACCTACTTGCGATGTCCAAAGCAGTGGCTCTTCGCCTATCAAATCGGACTCCAAGGGCCAACACGCCCCTCCCAAATCTTGGGTGTGGTGCTCGAAGACGCCCTGTGTGAATTATTGATGATGCACCCACCGGAGGTTTCCAGTTTTGAGGAATTGAAGGCATGGGCTGCCAGCCACGTGTCTGTCGTGGCGCAACAAGCCATGGCCACCGGTGAGAAGATGTGGAATGAGGTGCTCTGGAAATCAAGTGAAGACGCATGGAATGAGGTGGATGTATCCTCCTTAGAGGAGCGGCTTCTGGGCGGTTTGAGCCTGTTTTTTGAAGAGGTCAAGGCCTGTTTCGACCAAGACGGTGGCCCTTATCTTCAGCTTCGTCGCACGGGCCAGCAGCCGTTTTCTGTGCCCGAACCAGCACAAGGAACCGTGCCGGTCTTTCCACTTCCCGATAAGGTCAGGGACGTGGAAAAGCGGGCATGGTCGTCATCCACACACCCAACATGGTCGCCGTCGGATGCTCCCATCACATGGCATGAGGCATGGGAATGTGCTCGGCCTTGGTTCAAGGATCCCCGCGTGCACCAGCCTCAGCGCCTTTACCACCCCGAAGGATGGGCATCAGGTGAATTGGACATGGTCCTTCGGTGGGACGGCCATATTCGAATTGTCGACATCAAATCGGGCTCACCCGGATCTGCCTTCGCCTCTTCGCTTGAACATCAGCTCCGTTTCTACGCTTGGCTTTGGCATGAAACGCACGACGGGCAAACCGTGAACGGGATGGAAGGTTGGTACCTTGACGGGGGACATCGGGTCGCTTACGGGCCACCACTCAAGGGTGAGATGGAGGGACTCTCCTCCACCTTCAATGAACATCATCGGGCCATGCAGGATGCCGAGAAAGGCGTGAAGCGTTTCCCCGTTTCGCCCTCCGAGGCCTGCCAAGGTGAAGCCGCAGGCTGTGGCTGGTGCGCTGTCGCTCGTTCAGATGATGGTGTGTGGTCAGTTCCCGAACATCTGTCTTGGGTGTCCACCCTCCCCGAAGTTTCAATGAAAGCACCGTACGCGGCCCTTGGTGATGTCCAAGGGCGCGTGGCTGTTAAAGGCCGATTAACCGGGGCATGGGGTCCTATGCCCAATCACTTTGCTGAGCCCGTATTGGGTGCGGTGTTGGTGGTCGGTCAACAACACATCACCGTCGAGGAAAGCGAACCCGGTGCGTTTTCTCAACTCCACGAACACATGGAACAAGAGGTTGTGCTCGTTGATGCACTTCCCGGTGTATGGCGAGACCAACCTCGCCTCTATGTGGATTCCAGAACGACGCTCTATAGCGGTGGCGAAGCAGAGAACGTGAACCTTCCCGAGTTAACTCGTCTCGGTTTGCTTCGAACGCGAGCCAATGTCAAAGGCCATGTCATCGGCATTCGGCGCCGCTCGGGCACCCGCATTGACGGCAAGCCATGGAGCATGCTGAGCTTGATGCTTTGGGACGGGCACCACGTGGCCGAGGTGGTGGCGTTTGGCGCCAGCATCAGTCAGCGATTGCTGAGCTTACGGCCCGGTGATGGCGTAGCGATGACGGGCGTCGAACTCGGGTGGCGTTCAGGTCTGTTGCAATTGCGAATTGACAACCGAAAAACACGATTGGAAACGTTCAGCCAACGATGAGCCACTTCATCTGCACTGAGGCTTGAAAAGGAGTGGGTGATTTCGTCGTATCATGCCGGTCCACATGGCCAAGAGGGAAAGCGATACCGTCGGGCCCTACAACCGAATGTCGGCCAGCCAAGCCAACACCTACTTATCGTGCCCGCGTCTTTGGTTTTACCAGAAGGTCTACCGGTTCAAGATGCCTCAAATTCCTGTGCTTTTCGTAGGAAGAGCCGTTGAAGAGGCCATCTGTAACGTCCTCCGTGAGTCGCCGGGTTTTATCGCTGCCAATGCGGGCCAGTACGTTGTTGGTTCATCGCCGTACAGTGACGATGGTCAACCGTTGTCCGGCAAGGATTATGTCTGGCCATCGATGGGTTTGATGCCGTTTTTACCCGGGGAACGACCGCAATCCAAAACCGAACTTGAGGCGTGGGCCCTTGAACGGTGTCGTATTCACCTACCACCGGCTTTGGAGCGCATGCGGCTGGAGTGGGAAAAGGATGAACGAAAAGCAGGTGATTGGAGCGAAGTTGATCCAGGTCGTTGTTTGGCCATGGTTGAGAGCGGTTTGCGTTTCCATCTTGAAGAGGTTGAACGGTGTTTTGAATCGGACGGAGGGCCAAATAAAGAGGCCTGGCGCCGAGGTGAACGTCCGTCTTGGCCCGCTCCAGATGGCTTTCCTCACGAGCCCTTTGTGGGGGGTCATCCTCTGCGGGGTGAAGGTTCTGTTTCGTGGACCGAGGCGTGGGAACTCGCTCGGCCGTGGTTCGTTGACCCAAGTGCGCCGAAGTTTACCATGAACGCCATTCATCCAGAACATTGGTTCCAAGGAGAGTATGATTTGGTCTATCGGTGGTCGGGAACGCCGATGATTGTCGATCTCAAAGCGAGCGTCGGAGCCAATGACCGTTCGGGTGATTATGTCGAGCAACTCAAGATGTATGCCATGCTTTGGTACGTGACGCACAACCGAGAAGAAACGGTCGGTGGGCTTCAAATTTGGTATCTTGGCCACCCCAGCATCAAAACCGTCCCTGTGCCCAGTGTGGAGGAAATGAGCGTGATTGAAGAAGAGATGAAAACGCTCTGGGACGAACTCAAAGACAGCACGCCTTCCCTGATTGACTGTCCTCCTGAGCCTCGGGCCATGCGCGGTTTTTCTCCGGGCGGTCTTCCAATTGAGGCTCCCTCAACCACACGATGTGAGGGATGCGATTGGCGGGCGGTCTGTCCAGGTGGAGAAGGTCAAGATGGCCCACGTCTGGAAGCATCCGTGCAACTCCCAAGTTTCAATCAACGCACGTCCTTGCAAGAAATCGGGTCGCTCAATCCAAGAGCAACAGTGCGAGGAGAATTGTTCTCAGTGGGCTATGTAAAGGATAACATACCTTTGAAAATGACCATGAAGCAGGGTGGCAACACCGCTCATATTCAAGTCGTTTCAACCGCCAATGCAGATGGTGAACCCACCGTTGCTGTACCTGCGATGAAAGGTGCCAAAGTTCTGCTCAAGGACGCCATTTTCACCATCAATTGGAAAGGTGAAATCGTGCTCAAAATGGACCCCTTCTCTCGCCTTGAAGCCGATGAGGACCCTGATGTGGAATCCTTTGACTTGTTTGATTTTCAGGCCAAGCACAACGTGGGCGGCACCGTGGTCTACACCTATGAAAAATCAGGGGTTGGAAAAAACGGGAAAGCGTGGTCTCGAAGGGGCCTGATGCTGATGGACCACACAGGTGCGTGCAAGGTTGAGGGATGGTCGGATGATTGGAATTCTCAATATGATATGCTTGAAATGGGCGACGTGGTCGTTTTGGCTAATGTTGGACTGGATGCTTGGGCTTCGGAGGTTCGCTGCGATTACACTCGGAATTCCCGACTCCAAATCATCGAACGAGTGGACCGTTCAGCCGCCTGATGAGATGGTGGTGACGAGCAATTCCACCTCCTGCTGAAGCGGTGTTGAGTGAGGAAGCACAGTCCCCTCATAACTCACGATCACCATTGACGGCAGAACATTGGCTTGCTCCAAGGCCTTGCGAACGGTTGTCCCCGGTTCAACTTGAACGGTTGTGTTTACATCCCTGCCGTGGAAGCGGACGTCCATGACATCCCGACCAAACATCATGCTTATGACGGTGGCGCAAGAGCCGGAGGATGGAGCCGAGGTCGCATAGCCCGGTA
>DAGF01000012.1 GCA_002495645.1 Euryarchaeota archaeon UBA549 | reverse complement strand
AAACGGCTGGCGACACGGCCTTTGACCCGCACGGCGGCGGTCAAGGCATCCACATCCGCCGTATCCAGAGAAACAAGGAGTGAACCCCATGAATTGGACCCCAGAAGAATTGCAAAGCCTCGTCGACGACCACCCCCTCGTGCTCTTCATGAAGGGCAGCCCGAACCAGCCCCAGTGCGGTTTTTCCAACCGCGCAGCCCAGGTGTTGCAGTCCCTCGGCGAAGAATTCGCTTCCGTGAACGTCCTCAGCGACCCCCGCGCCATTCCATCCATCTGTGCTTGGTCGGACTTCCCCACCATGCCCCAAGTCTTCGTCCACGGCGAGCTCATCGGCGGGTCGGACATCGCCCTCGAGATGTTGCAAGACGGCAGCCTTCGTGAGATGTTTGACGCCGGTCGTCAGGCTTGAGCAAGGGGTGATTCCATGCAATCCACACGCCGCAAACTCGTTGTTGAGGGTGGCTCGTCCATCGTCGATTTTGACAACAAGGCGTTCAAACCCATCCCGCAAGCGGGCATCGACCTCGCCGTTGAAGCCATGCAGGCCGGTGTGATGTACCGCTATCAACCCAAATCCAAGGAAGCCTCCATCACCGCAAACCTCGAACACGCCTTTGCCAACTACATCGGCGTCAAGCACGCCGTGGGAACCAACTCATGCGGCTCGGCCATGTTCATCGCTCTGAACATCGCCGACGTTCAACCCGGCGACAAAATTCTCACCAACGCCTTCACCTTCCACGCCGTTCCAAGCGTGATTCAACACGCCCGTGCCGTTCCCGTTCTCGTTGAGAGCAACCGAGAATGGGGCATGGACGCCGAAGACCTCGACCGAAAGGCCGCTGCTTCTGGGGCCAAGGTGCTCCTGATGTCCTACATGCGCGGCCACGTCCCCGACATGGACGCTGTCATGGAGGTGGTGCGAAAGCACAACCTCATCTTCATCGAGGATTGCGCCCACGCTTACGAAACGCGCTGGAACGGGCAATTCCTCGGCACCTTCGGTGAAATCGGCTGTTTCTCAACCCAGTCCTCCAAAGGCATGAGCGCAGGTGAGGGCGGTTTGTTCATCACGAACAACGATGAATACGCTGCCAAAGCCGTCCTCTACGCTGGCTCGTACGAGCGCTTGTGGTTGAAGCACTTCGACCTCGACCACCAGATGATGGACATGTTGCAAAACCAAGTCCCCGGCTATTCCATGCGCATGCAAGAGGTCACTGCGGCTATGCTGACACCTCAAATCGCCAGATTGCCGGTCATCAAGGACATCCACGTGCGAAATTGGAACCTGCTTCACTCGCTCATCAACGACCACCCCAACATCGAGATTCCGATGCCGCTTCCTCAAGTGGACAGTTTCTGCGACACCATGCAGTTCCATCTCGTGGGCCTGTCTCGTGATGATGCCGACCGTTTCATCGACGCCATGAAGCAGGAAGGCGTACCCATGCAAATTTTCGGCGCCAAGCGCAACGCTCGAGACTTCCGCCAGTGGGAATACATCGAAGCCCACAAAGACGAACTCAAGGACACCATCGCTAACATCGAATTCGCTTGTGACCTTTCCCTTCAGCCTCACTTGACCGAAGACAACATCCGCGTCATCGCTCAGGTCATTCAGGACGTCTTGGCCTACATCAACGGCGAATGAACGGTTCCAAATGAAACGGCTCGCAGAGGTGGCCGTAAGGGGTTGGCTTGTTAAGTGAGCATTTTCTCGTGGTGGTGTTCGCATGTCCGAATCAACCCCGCCCTCCATGTTTCGCAAGTGGGCCATGCGCCAGTACTGGCGGATGCAACAATCCCAAGCGGTGGTCGGTTTGTTGCTGTGGGGCACGACCATCACTTTGCTGGTGTGGCCCTACGTCCGATGGCGATTCGAAGCCTCGTGCAACGAGTCGCTTTGTTTCAACGACTCCTTCGTCGGCATCCCTGCGACCTACTTCGGCCTGCTGGCCATCTTCTTGACGGTCATGCTCGGCGTCTTGACCATCGGCTACCTCTACGACCAGGTCTTCTCGCTGTGGACCGAATGGCGAAGCGTGGACATGGAGCGCAACCCCTACGTAACCTACGCACTGACCCCGAACTGGATGATGATCACGGCGCTGCAAGCCGAAACGCTGCGCCGTCAAACCGAAGGGGATGAAGAAATGCAAGCGCAGGCCGAATGGTTCCTCACGTGGTGCAAGCACTACGCCGAAGGGGAAATGTTTGCTCGGGCCGTTCAGCGATGGGACGAGGACCTCGGTCCCACGCCGACCTTTTGGTTCACCGACGATGCCGCCATGCAGCGTGCACGGGACCTCAATTTCGACGATGAGGATTGACAAATATTCATCACCCGGTGACCGAGTTTTATTGGCATGGGCCGCCCTTCGCGTTGGAGTGATGAGCGGAAGGCCAACCGCGAACAAGCCGAATGGATTGTTGGCTGGCTGCGAACCAACGGTCCGGCCACCACGCCCCAAATTATTGACGCATTGACCGCAGAAGGTCGTGATGTACGCGCCCACATTCTTCAGCGGGCCCTTCGCAAGTCACCTTTCGTTCACCGCATTGGTGCCCAGCAGGGCTCAAAGGGGAAGGTCAGTCTTTGGGCGTGGGGTGTGGAAGAGGACGATGTTGCCTGAGATGGGCGGAAGTGCTTGAAAGTCCGAACAACTGCCATGTCCCATGAGCGAGGACGCCCACCGCACCCCCTCCAGCGGGCGGGACGCTTCGTGGTTGGTCGGCGCCGACCTGTTGGCGGTCGCTCTGGCCTTCATCGGCCAAATTTTCCTGACCCATGCTCTCTTGGAAGAGCAATACGGGTGGATGGTGCTCGCCATCGACCTCTACGCCTCGTTGTTCTTGATCGTTGACCTCGGTTTGCCGACCCTCATCGCCCGGGACGGGACGAAAGCCCCTGGCATGGTCAGCCCGGCCGTTTGGCGCACCTATCGCTGGCAAATACTCGCAGCCATCCCCTTCGTTTTGCTGGCCGCCCTCGCCCGCCCCGAAGACTGGCTCAACATCGGTGCGCCCACCACCTTGCTCGTGTTGGCTGGTTTGGTGGCGCTGGTTCACGTCGCTTCCTACGCCCCTCGTTCGGGGCTTCGGGTGTTGGGTGAGGCCCGCCTTGAAGCGATGACGAAGGTGGTTGAGCGCGGCTTGACGGTGGCCGCCTACGCCGTGTTGGCCTCGCAAGGCTCCACCTCCCCAACGGCGTACACGGCAGCTTTCCTGCTCGGGGCGACCGCCGGATGGCTTCTGGCGCTTTTCTGGTTGATGCGCACGGCACCAAAAGCTCAAACCTCGGCATCTTGGAGCGACCTTGGGGCGAGTTGGTCGTCTTCGAGGGCGCTCTTGCTCTCAGCCCTGCCTTTTGCCATCACCTTGGGAATTCTTCCCTACGTGGTGCGCATTGAGAAATTCATGGTCGCCGCATCGGGGGGAGCGACGCTTGGCGCCGTGTTTCACGTGGCGCAGCTCGTTTGGTTGGCCGGGCTCGTTGTACCGGCCGCGATACGTTCCGCCCTTCTGCCGGTGTTCGGTCGGGCGCGCGACAACCCCACCGAGTATCGCAGAGAGTTTCACCACGCTACGGACATGTGCTTTGGTTTGCTGCCCTACGGCTTGTTTGGCGGCTACCTCGTCGTGCATGTTCTTGCGCCCATCGCTTTCCCTGCCGCTTACCTCGATGGCACCCACGGCGCTTCGGCGGTCGACCTCTTCACCGTCCTGCTGGCAGGATGGGGCTTCACGTTGTTGGCCACGCCGACCTATGCCAGTTTGATGGCGGGCCACCGGCCTTGGCGCTTCACGCTCTTCATCCTCCTTGTTTTGCTCGCCGCTGTTGTTTTGGGTGCAGGGCTGGTGCTGAACGGACCGGAGGAGAACGGCGCGAAATTGTACGCAGCCGCCATCGCAAGCAGCCTTTCGGCGGGGGTGCTTTTGGTGCTCTCATGGTGGATGAGCGGCGAGATGCCAACGGTTCGTGCGCGCCAGGATGAGTGGGCCTTGGTGCTGCTTTGCACGGGTTTTATCGTCGCCGGATTGGCGACGCAGTCGTTTTGGTGGTT
>DAGF01000071.1 GCA_002495645.1 Euryarchaeota archaeon UBA549 | reverse complement strand
CAGCACACGGCCGTCATCAATGTAGGTGATGTTGACCATGAACTGGTCATCCTCAAGTTTGGTCTGCGGGGCCTCAACCGCTACGCCTCGCTTTCGCGCAACACGTCGCACAGCAACTTCCGATATGCGGCGGAGAAGTGCATCATTGGGTGCGTCTTTCTTGGCAGGATTCAATGCACCGGCCATGATTTCTGCAGCGGCGTTGCCTCCTTCAGCACCGCTTCGCAGATGGGCGGGAAGTTCACCACCGCCAAGGTTGGCCAGCACCGAGGATGCGGGAGATTGATTCATGGAAAGCCATTGGCTTCGACGCTCATCTTTGACAGCTCGCTCTGCTTCTGCAAGGCGGTTCACCATGGCATCGGTAGGGGAGTTGGCGGGGTTATGAGCGACTTTGGTTCCACCGGCAGCCATTGGTGAAACATTGCTCGAGCTGGGCACTGCGCCGCTGGCGATGGACGGTCCGCGCTGCGGATTGGGCATGTCGTTCATCGGAGTTTGTTGATTGGTGGGGAGGACGTTCCCTTGTTGGGGCGGGAATTGGTTAGGTGGGAATTGGTTAGGTGGGAATTGATTGGGCGGAAAGTTTCCTTGGAGAGGTTGTTGAGGATAGGCCCCGGGTGGAAGATTCTGCTGCTGTTGAATCCCCTGAGCCATGCCCTGCATCATATCGGCAGGGAACTGGCCCATCTGATTCATGTTGGCTTCTTGTTGCATGCGTTGTGCTTGTCCAGAAACAGGGTCAAAGGAGCGCTGCTGAGGAGGGAAGTTCGGAATGCTCTGATTGGGGGCGGGAGCGAAACCTCCGGCGACGGAATTGTCCTGTCGGGCGCCGCATTCAGGGCAGAACATACTGTCTGCTGGAATTTGTTCGCCGCATGCGCTGCAGTTCATGGTGCCACCCCCTTCTATGGTTTGGTCAGGCTACTGTTCCTAAAGGATTGCGTCAAGATGCCCTCAATCCCATGACTTCTCACAGCATGAGGGGACGACGGAGTCGCTCGGACGAATATCTTCATGCAGAAGGGCACGGTGGGCGAGTCGGAGAGGATTACATTGCCGGTTTTGGTGAATGAAAAAATCGACCGTCTCTTGGAGACCACCTCACGGTCGTTTTACCCGACACTGAAATACCTTCCAAAGAAAACCCGAGGCCAAATTGGCCTTCTCTACCTGCTGGCAAGGGTCGCCGATACGATTGCGGATTCCAAGGTGGGTGAGACGAGCCTGCTCTCCAGCCACCTCAAAGCCTACAACGACGCCGTGCAAGGCCGTGGCGAGGACCTTCCGGATTTGAGTGAATTAGCGGAACTCCAGGACAACGAACACGAGGCCGAACTTCTCCGAAATGTCAGGGACGTCGTTGACGGCCTCCAAGTCTACAGCCCCGAAGACCAGGAACGCATGTTAGAATGTCTCGACATCATTGTTGGAGGCCAATTGCTTGACCTTGAGCGCTTCGGCCCGGCGAACGAGGGCGGGAACATCTCTGCCCTAGCCAACGAGGAGGAACTTGATGATTACACCTTCAGAGTTGCTGGATGCGTTGGTGTGTTTTGGACGAAGATGTCGCTGGCCCATTTGATGAAACTGCCTCCTGAAGAAGAAGCCTTATTCATGGAACGTGGCATTCGATTTGGTAAGGCCCTGCAGATGATCAACATCCTGCGAGACATCCCCGAAGATTTGCGTTTTGGACGCAGCTACATCCCAGAAGCACCCCTGAAAACCATCGGACTCAAGCCCGAGGATTTGCTCAATGATGAAAACCTTGCAACCTTCCGGCCACTGTACGACCGATACTTGGATTTGACCAACGAACATCTCGAAGCGGCCACCGCCTACATCAGGATGATTCCCGATACTCAATTCCGGCTACGAGCCTCGTGCATGCTTCCCGTCTTGGTTGGTCAGCGAACGGTAACGCTTCTTCGAGAGGGTAACATTCTCAATTCAGAAGACCGAATCAAAGTGACGCGAGATGAAATGAAAGCCTATGCCCGTAAACTCCTAAGGGCGCTTATCATCCCCGGAGGCGTGAATCGTCTTCTGGAGAAAAACCGAGATAAGTAGCCATTCTATAGAAATTTACTTCCTTTGTAAAATTATACTTACTTAAAATCAAAGAACATCCCTACGCCATGCGATTGAGGCGAGGTCTCATAAACAAGGGACGCGAGGGCGGTACGGTTAGGATGCTGGAACGCCGCAAGCCGCTCGATTTGCTGTTTCCCCTCAAGGGCAACGCAGCGAGCAGAAACGGCGAGGAAGAGGTTCGACCCCCCACCACCCTTGACCGACTCCGTGCGGGTGTCACCCTCGCACGAGACGCCGTGAAGGCTGTGAGCGTGACCGCCATGGAGGCTCTGCGAGAGGGTGCCTCGTTCATCGGTATCGTCGGTGAAACCAACGAACTGGTTGACCCCTTTTCCCACCTGGATGCTCCAATCTGGTCGGAAAAGCCTCCAGCAGAACTCTACAAACTCGCCTACCGATACTGCGAGGAACTGACCATGCGGGAAGCGGGTAACTTCTACCACTCCTTCAAGTACCTACCAGATGAACAGCGACTGGCCATGTGCGCCATCTACGCTTTCTGCCGACGTGCAGACGACATCGCTGACGGCGACTGGGCTGACCGATTCCCTGGAAGCAAGGGAGAGATGGACCCTGAAGCGACAGCTTACCGGAACCAACTTGAATCCTTGCAAGACCGTGGAACCATCCTTGACGAAGAGGCCTACCTCAACAAAATCACTCAACTCTTCTTCTTCCGCAAGAAACTCTCCACTTGCTACGGTGATGTGCACTCAACCGACCCCGTTTTCCTTGCGTTGAAGGACACCGTCCGCCGCTACAACATCCCCAGAGAAGTCTTTGACGACTTGATTTCGGGCATGGAGGACGACCTCTACAACAACCGTTACCGCACCTTTGACGAACTCTATGTTTACTGCTACCGAGTTGCCTCCGTCGTTGGCCTGATGTGCATTGAAGTCTACGGCTACGATAACCCAATGGCACGAAAATACGCCGAGTCGTGGGGCATCTTCATGCAACTGACCAACGTCTTGCGAGATGTTGGTGAAGACATTCAGCGAGACCGAGTCTATCTGCCGCTTGACGAGCTCGAGCGTAACGACATGACCGAACAGGAACTCGACGGAAAAATCGTCCTGAACAAGCATTGGGAACCTTATTGCCGCCATTATGCTGCTCGTGCTCGCACCTATCTCGAAGAAGCCCGAGCCCTTCTGCCATTGTTGCCTCGGCGTAGCCGCTACTCACCTGCAGCCATGATCGCCTTCTACGACAAGATTTTGCGACAAATCGAGAAGCAGCAAGGCGACGTGTTCACTCAGCGTGTCAAGCTCAACAAAGCGCAGAAAATCTCGCTTGCCGCTGCTGTTTACCTGCGCCACCGCTTCCTGCCAGGCTTCCTTGACCCCGTTTGGGGAGCGCTTGCACGTGTCGGCCTCTTGCCAAGCGTTTGAAGATCAGATCGGCCAGGGCCGCTCATCATCCCACGTGTTCCATTCGGCCACCCATGAATGCATGAATGGCTCGATGCTCAGCCCCATGCCTTCCAACACTTCCTCAGGATGGATTGCTCCCTTTCTGCGAACCCCGGTTCGTAGCAGCGCCAACGAGCAGGTTCGTCCTGACTGCACGGTTCGTTGCTGGAAGTAGAAAAAGCGGTCATCCATGCCAACCAAATCGGTGATGACTTGCGTGCGCCGCCACGGTCGCAGGCGGTGACGGTAGCGGATGGTTGACCCGGCCACCACGAAGGCAGAGCGGGTCTTTCGAACCCATCGGAACAAGCCGGTTCGCATGGCTAGGTCGTACCTGGCGAGGTCAAAGAGTACGAAATGGCGGCCGTTGTTGACCTCTGGATAGACATCAAGGTCGGCCAAACCGGGACGAACGGTCCAGACGTAGGATGTGGTGGGATCAAACACCTCTCGCTTCCGGAACGTGTTCTTAATGACCATCAAGGCCAACCGCAGGTAGGCGTACATCGTGTATCACGCTTGGCGCGTAAAGGCCTGAATGCCCGTGATGTAGCGGCCGAGAATGAGATTGTGGATGTCATGGGTGCCTTCGTAAGTTTTCACTGACTCGAGGTTCGCCATGTGGCGCATGATGGGGTATTCGTCGAGGATACCGTTCGCACCGTGGATGTCTCGGGCGACCCGAGCGATTTCCAAAGCGATGTCAACGTTGTTCATCTTGGCGAGCGAGATTTGTTCGGGGAACCACGTACCGTCGTCCTTCTTTTTGCCCAGGTGGTAGGCCAAGAGTTGCCCCTTGGTGATTTCACGAAGCATCCACGCCAGCTTGTTCTGGACCAACTGGTAGGAGGCGATGGGATGGTCGAATTGGATGCGGGACAAGGCGTAGGTTTTGGCGCTGTGGAAACAGGCCATGGCGGAACCCAAAGCGCCCCATGAGATGCCGTATCGGGCGTTGTTCAGGCAGGAGAACGGCCCGCGAAGACCCTTCACACCGGGCAGCATGCGGTCCTTGGGAATCTTGCAATCTTGGAAGACCAATTCGCTCGTAACGCTGGCTTTAAGGGAGTGCTTCCCTTTCATCTCGGGGGCAGAGAAGCCCTCGTCGTCTTTCTCGACGATGAACCCGCGAATGACCCCGTCAAGTTTGGCCCACACCACGGCAATGTCGGCAATGGTGCCGTTGGTGATCCACATTTTCGCCCCGTTCAGGAGGTAGTGGTCGCCTTTGTCTTCGGCCTTGGTGACCATGTCGCCAGGGTTGGAACCATAATCGGGCTCGGTCAAACCAAAACACCCAATCCATTCTCCGGAGGCCATTTTTGGAAGGTATTTCTCCTTCTGCTCTTCAGAGCCAAAATCCCAGATAGGGTACATGGCAAGCGAGCCTTGCACGGAAGCAAAGGAGCGAAGCCCGCTGTCGCCTCGCTCCAATTCTTGACAAATCAAACCGTAGGCGACGTAGGAGAGTCCTGGGCAGCCGTAGCCTTTCAAGGGCGCACCGAGCACGCCCATCTCGCCCAAAGCGACACGCCACTCATCGAGAAAGACGCCTTCCTCGCAGGCTTGCTCAATCTTGGGAATGACCGCTTCGTCAACCCATTCTCGTACCATGTCCCTGACCATGATTTCTTCTTCGGTCAAGAGGCTTTCAACGTTGTAAAAATC
>DAGF01000049.1 GCA_002495645.1 Euryarchaeota archaeon UBA549 | reverse complement strand
GAACTCAACCACCGACCGAAGCCTCGGCCCTGAACGATGGCCCATACAACAAAACACGAGGAAAGAGCCCACGGCAGAACCGAGGTTAAATCGGCGACCGCCCCCTGTTCCCCAAACAATGCGACCAGTGAAGCAAACACCAGAAGCGACATCACCAGCGGGAAGATACAGATTCGAAAGGAGGCAAGCATGCGTGAAAGGGCCGAACGCTCATCCCCTTCCCGCTCAGCAAGTCGTATCCATCGGTCCACCGTTGGCCGGCCTGCCAAGAGGCCGGTGAGGAAGTACCCGCCCGCCAACGCAACAAAGCCCATCGCACTCATGGATTCATATCCGTTCACGGTGGCGATTTGCAAGACTGAAGAGAGAACGATGATCGTCACAACATGGGGCAAGGTCGACACACTGAGCAAGATGCGAAGCAACGCCAGGATCGATGCATCTTCTTGTTGAAGATGCTCAAGCTTTGTGGGCTCTGAAGGCGCAGCCTCAGCATCTGCATCGCCTTCCATGGTGATTCCTGCAGGCGACCCATTTTGAGGGTATGCCCTCAACACGAAGTCAAACATCATGAAGAGGATACTCCACCGAGGGTGCATGGCCAAGCGATTGACCAAGGCGTTACGAGAGAAACGCCGATGGATTGGTGTGCAGGTCCACTCCCGCCACCAACACCGTGAGGCGGTGGAGCATGTCGTGCAGAACATCAGCCAGATGATGGAGGCAAAACCATCGCTGCGTCTCATGGATTTCTTCCCTCAGCATGAACGCCCGGCCTTGGCCGAGCAAACGGAGTTGGCCAACCAGCACGGTGAAGGAGGCCTTGCGATTGTTCGTGCACCCCTCAAAGCCATGCCCGAATTACGAAACCTTCTGCAGGACAACGATGCCATGGAGACCTGGGGCATCGTGAGTTTGACCACCAGTGGAAAAATCCGACTCGTCCGTCAACGTCTTGGTTTACCCAAGCCCAAGCGCAAACAAAAGTGAAGAAAACCATCGGTTGGCCCCGACCGGTGTTCATTCCAAGAAGCCGCAGGACTCAAGTGCATCCGCTCAAAGGGGCGCTCATGGGAGGAGGTGGAACGGCCCCGGCCATGAAGATGAGCGACGTGTTCATCCTTACCGGCCTGACCCTGCTTCTCGGGGGTTTGTTCATGCACGCCTGGGTCTCCCCCATCGACCACGGTGCAGAAGACCCGCCGTACACCAACGGTGCATCAATGATGAAGGGTGACGCCTTTGATTTACGAATCACCGTCGAAGAAGAGACAACGCTTCGCATCGTGCTCAAGGATGACACGAAGGCCATTCTCAGCGCGGAATCCTTTGTTCTCGCCGCAGGCGAAACCCAAGAGAAGGTCATCACCATGGAGGACGGCGGCTACTACACCTACGAGATCGATACCAAAGGTGTTAACGCCTCCATTGAAACGAGCATTGAGCGAAAGTACATGATCGATATGCTGCCTTTCCCAGTCGGTGCAATCTTCCTGGCCTATGGACTCTACCAGCGCACCGAATCAGAGGAAGAGTCCGACGAAGTCCTCGACGCTGAGTTAGACGCCTAACCACGTCAACTCATCCGGTTCGTCGACCGGCTCATCCCATCCTTTGAGAGAAAGTGAACCGCTCGGATGAACGCCTTCAATCAACACCTTATTAGTTCTATAGAAAAGTGGTCCAAGCAGCGAAACGCCGTGCAGCACTTCCTGTTCAACGTGGACACTCGCCGCCTGAGGAAGGTGGTCAACCTGCTGGAACAGCGAAGCTACCATGGCGTGAAGAGCAACGTGGAGGTCCTCAGCGGTTGTCTCAAGACCGAGGTCGTGCAGACTTGCATAGGATTCACCACCAGTATCGATGTTCAAACCGAGGCCGAGTATGACATGGTGCACATCACCTTGGCTGACCGCTTCAAAGAGGACGCCCGCGGCTTTTTTCAACGCACCATCGCTTGCCCGTGCATAGAGGTCATTGGGCCATTTCAGGCAGACATCAGCGCTTCCACGTTCGCTCATGAGACGAACCAAGCGAACGAGGGCTTCACCAGCTCGCAATTGATCGCCAGTTGTATGCGGCCAACCTTGACCTGAATGAACAAGCCATGAACCCATGAAGGCTCCGGCATACGACTTCCACAATCGCCCTCTTCGACCGCGCCCCGTTGTTTGGACGTCGGCTCGGACCGAACTGCCGACCACACCCGCCAAGGCGACAACGTCATCGTTTGTACTGGTGGTGACGGGGCGATGGAGGACCTGTGCATCAGCGTAAGGTTTCCACATGGCGATGACGGAGAGTTGTTCCCCGTCTTCAAACGATGTCGTGGCGATGCACCGGGCAGCGACACCTTCAGCCCAGGCGAGTTCGCACGCGTGCTTCCCATCCCCTTTGGACGAAACCGTCAGGTACGCTACACCGTTCTTTGAGAGCAGCGACGTGGTGGCGATGAGGCGAGCCATGCGACCAAAGAGACCGGTGTCGTCGGTATCGGTGAGAGCCGCTTCTTCCATGGGACCAAGCATCCCGTCCACCAAAGCATCTGCACCCAAATACGGCGTGTTCCACACCACGACATCGTACGTTTGGTCGCCGCCCCATTGGGAACGGGTTCCGTCCGCTAATGGCCCAGGTCCACCCTCGTGGATGGTGGCCTGAAGGCCGTTTTGTGCAAAGTGAGCACGTGTGCAAGCAACCGCCAGGGGATTGATGTCGCAGGCCGTGACCTTGCACCCAAGCCGGGCGGCGTGCAGGGAGAGGGCGCCGGAACCACACCCGATTTCGAGCCACTGCGTCTTGGGGGGCAGGCGTTGCGGCGTCAAGACAGAAGCCAAGAGGTCGGTATCTTCACGCGGAGGGTAAACGGTGGGTGGAATGAGCATTGAGAAACGCTCACCGGTGGGTGCCTTCCACTCGACCGTTGTTCCCGTACGCTGAAGACGTTCAATTTCAGCCTCCGCATGGGCGGCCCCAAAGGTTTCTGGACCGCTCATATCCATTGCCAGCCTGCTCTCAGTCATGAGACTATGCGTTCGCAGTTCCCCGGAAATATGCGATTTTTGCTTGTATGGGCAGATTTATGAAGGGGTCCTTGAATGGAGGGTTGTGCCTTCCTCGTGGCCGGCATGGTCACGGCCAGCCCGAAATGTATAAGAAGGCCATGCAGGTCGGAAAGAAAGCCCAAGTTGCTACATTGGGCCTG
>DAGF01000086.1 GCA_002495645.1 Euryarchaeota archaeon UBA549 | reverse complement strand
CGGCGTGTTTGGACCTTGGTCTCAAATACCGACGTCGTCTCTACACCCCTCGCCATCATCTCCCACGTGATGCGTCGCCTGCATGGAGCGAGGAGGCCAAGGGGTTGACCGTTATCGCTGATGTCGAGGAGGCGACTTGGGAGGTGGGTGAACGCCCTGAAACAACATACGTGCATCTCGTACCGTTGAAAACGAGCGTTGAGATGGGCGAGAAAAACCGGCGATTGAGCGGCGCACTTGACCCTGTGGTTCAAGCCGGTGCCCTGGCTGCGTGGTTGGCACCAAACGGCCGACGGGTGCGAAAGTTGCGGCCGTACATTTCCTTGGGATTGTGGTTGCGCGGTGCCTTGGACACCAGCATGGACCCGGTTCACACGACGATGTTGAACCATCTCAAGGAGGAAGGCTCGGTACGAATCGTTCCCCTTCCCGAGGTACAGGCCCCTGCGCCCGGAATGATTTCAGGTCTTTCTGAGCGTCAACTCAAACGCCTTTCGAAGGTGTGGACCACCATGGATGTCGACCAGCGCAGTCTGGCGTTGAGTGAACTCATCCTCCCCTGTTTACTTGAAAAGGGCCTCTCAACGCCTCGTTTGGAAGAATTGGTTTGGCACCGAATGGTGGTTGGTGATGCAGAAATGGACCTCGCAAGCCAAGCACACGCCATCAAAGAAGAATGGCCGGAAGACGAAAAAGCATCGAAATTGTACGCTTCTACCCTGCTTGACGAGTGGCTGAGTTCCGGTTTGTTGAAAACCGGCCAAGAAGCGACGGATTCAAACCGTTGAGGCCCCTCGGCGTGGTATGGCGATTGAACGATTGCTGACTGGAAATATCCAAAATCAACTCCAAGAGTTGATGTCAACAGAGGACTTGGTGATTGAAGCCTTCAAGGATTTGGTCAAGGATGAACTCAAGGCACATATTCGTGCCAAGGTCGATGAAGACCCCGAGCTCAAAGCCGAGATCAAAGAGGCTGTTGCTTACTATTTCCACTCAAAAGCACGCAGTATTTACGCTGAATTGAAGGCCACTCGGGCCGCAACTCGGCTGGGGCTTCGCCTTCTGCCAGATGAATTACAGGGAGAGGTTGGTGAAGCCTTGGTCACCTTGTTCGAAAAGGAACTCGGGGCCCTTCTTGAGAAGGCACTTTGACCGTTTTTCCTCACGGTCATGAGTTGAAGTTATGAGCCACAGGCTCTTGGACCACTTGAGAACCAATGCGACAGGCCCTTCTTCTCACGTTTGTTCTCGTGCTGACGGTTGCGTCACCGTTCCTCACGCATGCAGAAGCGAGTGATAGCGGAGACACGCTTGTGTGCTGTGATGCAGCGCCGGTTGAACTGTACCTCATAGGCAGTGATGCCAATAAGCGATTGACTCCGTTCCTCGCAGATTTGGCCGAAGAGCCACAAAGCGTCAGCGTTGAAACATCCATCACTTCGCAAGAAACCATTGGTCGTTGGCTCTTACCGAACACTTGGGCGGGCACCGTCCCCTCCTCAACATGGGCGTTTTCCATCAATTACGAGGTCGCCAACGCGGCAGGTGTCCAACTGAACGCCACGGTCACCGTGAGCGTGGGTTCCAAAAGTTTCAGCGCAGAAACACAACCGGGGTCTTCCTTCCTTGCTCAAGGCAAGGGCTCTCTGAGTCTCGATATTGATGTGGATTCGTTCTCCACCAGTGGTTCCTCCAACATCGAGGTTGAATTGACCGTTCAGGCGGTGTTGTTCAGCGTACCTGCCGCTGATGCGAAGTTGGAATTTTTCTGGGGCAGTGAGTCAGAGGATTCCAGTCTTGAAGCCACCATTCCCCTGCTTGATATTTTCATGGTTGAACCTGAGGTTGAGGGTTCCGATGTTTACCTCGCCGTTCGATTGGATTCTCCCTGGGGCTTGACCACCTTGGCGATGGCTGAATCCATCATGCTGAAGGTCAACGGTGTTCCCGTCTCCGGCGACCCCATTGAAACTGCAGTTGGAGAAACGGTTCGGGTGACGTGGACGTGGACTGGGGCTGCTGGTGGAGAAGAAACCATCAATGTCGAGGTTGAATTGCAATTCCAACCTGGTCAGCCGTCCCTCCGTGGCTCCACAACCTACACCATTGAGACCTTCGATACGGGTGGTGGAACCGGTACATACTATCCTCCAGATGAACCGTTGCGCACAGATGGTGGAGGAAGCAGCATGGTCCTCGACATCAGCATGACGCTTGAGCAGAGAGACGGCGGCCTCATGCTCGAGCGGGTCACCACCATCACCGTCGACGACGAAATCGCCTTTTGGATGCGTTGGGGGATGGACCATATCGGGGATGAAAATCCTGCACTGTCTCCAATGCTTCGGGCGTTTTCGGCCGGGCCCGTGACCGATGAAGACCGTGTCAGCCGCTTTGTAGAAGATGTTGAACTCGCAGAATTTGAACGTCAAATGGTCAACCTTGGGCCGATGTACATGAACGCTGGTTTGGGTTTGGATACCGAGGAATTACTGGGTGATTTCAGAGCGTTTAACGAGTTGAAAATTGAGGTGGACCTCAACGGCCAATCCGCTGTCATCAACCACCCGGTGACCCTTCGCTTTTCAACCACTGAACTTGTGACCGACGGCAAACGCATCGACCTGCTGAGAAATTTCATTGTGGTCCAACCCGCCCCGCTTTGGAGTGATTTTTCGTTGACACTCGATGCCCGTTCATCAGCATTCACGGCGTTCAGCAACAGCCGAGTTAAGGAATCCACGGCGTTCGACTTTTCCGTTTCTCGCTTACCTTGGGGCGACCGCATTCACCTTGAGGGTGAGGGCCTTGAACAGAGCGAAAACTTCGCTTTTGAGGCCCTGCCAACGAGCAATTTGATCTACGCTCCCCTCTCGCTTTCGGTGCTGACCTTGGTGGGGTTGCTGGGAGCCTTCGTTGTGGGTCTCCGGTTAACCCGTTATCGCCGTCGCTCCTACCTTTATCTCGAATTGGTTCTGGTGCCCTTCGTCCTTCTTGTCACCATGTTTGGATACCCACCCGTGTTCATCGGAACAGCCATAGGTGCAGTTGGGCTTATTTGGTTGGTAACAGCCATTGCGAGCCCTCGTCTTGTCGGTGGGCCACGGGCAACGCTTCGTGCAAATCATCCGAAGATACCCTGCCCTGCATGTCAAACGATGAACGCCGTAACCACTGATGAACGCCCTCACCGATTCAATTGCGTCGGCTGTGGGCGTGTCATCAAATTGGTGGCTTAATCAAAGGTTGAGGCCCTTCAGGTTGTCAACGAGTTGAACGGCTTCTTGATAGTCTCCGGGTGAGAAGTATCCCACAAATTCTTGGTTCCCATCAACGGCCACGACGGCTTGTGGACTTCTGGTTTGGATGTCTGCAAGCACGGATTTGAGCGAATCCTTGAGTTCAACTTGCATGAAATCCATCTCCATGTATTCGTGGCATTGGGCAGCCTCGCCATCAACACCTTCACTCATGGCCTTGATGAGTTGGCGTTGGCCGAGCACGCCTTTGACTCGCTGGTCATCGTCGAGGACAACAACGATGCCCCCCGATATGGTGAGCAATCGCTTTGCGGCTTCCTGGAGGGTATCGGCGACCCCCACTGTCATGTGTTCATCATCAAGCGTCAGGTCGGCCACCGTCTTTCCCATAACCTCACGAGGACGGTTGAGGGTTTTGGTTCTTGCTTCTCATTCGTCCTGAAGTTCTTCATGGCAGAGCATCAAACTTCCATCCTCCATGACGCGTGCATAACCGACACGCTCCAGCTGGACAATTGTTCCCGTTGGGTGCTTATGCCGTTCCATCCGACCCTCAATGCGGAAGCACGTGTCGTCTTTTGTGCCGACCAGCACACCTTCGATGCTGTTTTGGTCGGATAACCAGTGGACGATGGGGCGCTTATCGCTTCGTTCAATGCTCTCGAGGTGTGCCTCCCGGTCGTGCAAGGCAACATCAGCAAATTCCTTCAATCGGAGGTCCATTTTTTCAAGGTCATCACCTTCAAGCCATACTTTCCCGTTTTCGAGACTCCAACGACGAACACCCATGTTGGGGTGGTTGGGGTGGTGGGGCAACTCAATGGTCGGCGCGTAATCACCAATCAGGTCAAACGACACGGCATGTCGAACAAAGGACAACCGTGGGGCCTCGTCGTCAACGACCTTGGTGTTGTGGGCATAGAGCGTGGCCAATGGAACGGAAATGTCCTTTTGGGTGATGCCCAATTCAAGCCAAAAATTCCTCAGTGCAAGTGCTTGGGTTCCCCGTTTCCTAAGTCCAGCAAGGGTTGGGAGGCGAGGGTCATCCCAGCCGCTGTATTTTCCATCCTCGATGTCCGTGCGCATTTGGGAGGTTGAGAAGCCACCCCATTCGTGGACCTTCACCCTCCCCCAATACATCGTCTCGGGATAGGTCCAGCCGAAGTGCTCGTACAGCAGTGTTTGTTTGCGAGTAGAATCCATCAGGTCTTTCCCTCTGATGATGTGGGTGACGCCTTGGAGATGGTCTTCAACGGCGCTTTGGAAGTCCAGCAAGGGCCACACCGTGTAGGTCGAACCGATCTCTGGCCGAGGATGGGGGTGAGCATTGGTGTCTTGCAAACGAAGAGCAGGCCAATCGCGAAGGGCCGGATTCTTGAGCGTCATGTCCGTTTTCACTCGGACAACAGCCTCTCCTGGTTTGAAATTCCCGTTCAACATTCGCTTCCAGAACACCATGTTATCTTGAGGCGTTTGACTTCGGCACGGGCAGTTGGTTTTGGATATTCGAAATTCCTTGAACTCCTCTGCGCTGCAGCGACACACGTAGCCAAAGCCTTGCTCCAACATGGTGGTGGCGTGTTCGTAGTAGGTCTCAATGCGGTCGGAGGCGACCACCACTCGGTCGGGTTTTCGCCCGATGAGCCATTCCGTTTCTTCCTGAATTTGTTCGTAGGCCTCGAGCATCGGTGGTTTTACTTTGGTATCCGTGTCGTCAAAGCGAAGGATGAATTCTCCGTCGTACATTTCTCGATAGGTGCTGTTGATGACCAGACCTCTGGTGTGGCCAAATGAGAGTGGGCCGTTGGGATTTGGGGCAAAGCGAAGAACGACCTTGCCCTTGGTGGCGTTGTTCAAGTCCGGAAGACCTTCCCGACGAGCCTTTGCCTCGCGCTTCTCCAACAAATGAGGGGCTTCATTTTCGAGCACGGATCGAACCGCTTCCAACCCCTGTTCACTCGCCATGGTGTTGGCTTGACCCACCTCCTTGGCGACCAAGCCAGTGACGGCCTTCCCGTGTTGCTTGAGGTCGTCTCGCATGCCCATGATTCGCCCGATGACCGAACCAACGGCGGCCTTTCCTTCGTATTCAAGGACGTTCTGTAGAGCAACATGCCGGATGAGGTTCAGCGTTTCATCGTCTGGGGTCCAATCCATCTCGCTCAGCCCAACCAAGGGACACCCCTTCAAGAAATGCGTGTATCTTCGGACTGGAAGAGGCGTTGTTGAACCGTACGTTGCTGCCCTCTCACGGGGACATCTCCTTGGCGATGAACGGACCAAAATCGCTCCACGGTCGCCCACCCCCAACGCACATCCTCGTCGATTGCTGATTGCAAAATGAGGTCTCCAAGTGCTGCTTTCGTGTTCGGGTCGCTGGGGTAGCCCGAACCGACATTGAAGCCAACTCGGGCTGCCATGGCAGCGATGCTTCGGTCTCGTTCCTCTTTAGCGAGAATGCTGGCCATGGCCACCACAGGATAACGTGTGTCAGCTTTGTGTTCGGAGGTCATTCGGCTCTCAGGCCAAGGCCATTGAGGCAAGTCAGCGAGAATGCGCTGAGTGAAACGTTGCGCGTTCACATCGCAGGCATCGGCGAAAATCTGCACCTCTTCCTTTGATGGAAGCGTTTCAAGCGCTTGACGGAAGCCATCGACTTCAAGCCAATTCAAACCCTTCCCCTGGAGAGCAAGGTCGATGGTTTCCGCAGAGAGTTTCACGGTGGTTCCGTACCAGCCGTGTTCCTCTTTGCTTTGGTTGAACCATGCTTCGATCTCTCGTCGTTGAGCCGGCGTCAAATCTTTGGAATCCTTCACCCCTGCTTCGACGAGCAACGATTCTTTTTCTTCGGGAATACAGCAGATGCCGATGACCAACGGGCCGAGAACAGGTCCACGCCCAGCCTCATCAATGCCAACCAGCATGTTTTCCCCTCAAAATTCCAAATCGTCCACCGGTTCATCGGGTGAATTGTTCACCTCTGGGAGTGGCGTGTTTGTTTCTTGCTTGGGCAAGAGTTGATCGTTTTCTGCGAGTGGTTGATGCCGCTCGCCCGCTTGGAGCGAAACCAGCATGGCATCCGCCTGCGATTTGTTGGCTTCCTCTGTGCGTGCATCGAGCACGATGGTTGCAGCGGAGACGAGGTTGGTATCAACGGGGGCTTGGCTTGGCTGAGCCGCACCGTGTTGGTGGCGGAACATGGCTTCGTAGGTTTCCTTGGGGACACTTTGGGTGGGCTGTACGGGTGCCGGTGGAAGTTCAGCCACTTCCTTTTCCCCGTATTGGCTCATCCAATCATCGGCCGAAGTTTCTGTTTGCTGGTAGGGCATTGTGCCTTCGTGTTCGAGGCGTCGTTCTCGGTCGATGACCGCCTTGTAGATGATGACACCTGCCAAGAGGATACAGACAACCACACCCCACCAAGCCTTGACGTAGAGGCCAACAGTGTTGGCCATGCCACCCCAATCAATACCTTCGTCAGAGTCGGGCTGGGGTTGCCACTCAACACCGAGGTACTCACCTGTGCTCGTGTGAATAAACGGGAGTTCTGGCGAGAGCCGGGAACGAATGGTGGTGTTGATGTAGACGGTGCCATTACTCGTTTGGTCTTGAGGAAGTTGAACCCAGGCTCGTATGGTGAAGTTTGAATTGAGCGGAATGTCGTTGATTTCAAAGGAACGGGGGAACTCAACACCATCTTCGTAAACAGCGATGTCGGGTGGGATGAAGCCCATGTCAACGGCGTGACTGGATTGGAGTTGCACCGTCAAGCCGTCAACGGCGTTTCCTTCGTTGCGAACTTCCATAGCGATGGATAATCTTCCCTTAGCATTGACCTGCTCCTCTACGTTTCGGAAACTCCAGTTGATGACGGGTGCAACTTTCATTGAGACCGTGACTTGGTCAACGGTTTCACCGGTGTCGTCCACCACTTCAATCGTCGATGTTCCGAGCGTGAAGGCCATGGCTTCGCCAGATGCTTGGAGTGTCGCTGTCGCGAATGTTTTCATTTCGTTTGGCTGGAGCAAGAGTGACTCGCTTGGAAGACCAAGACTGAATCCGTCGGTCGTTCCCCCGTCTCGCAAGAGGAAGAAGTTGTATGAATTCCCTGTGTTTTGGACGCTGAGAACCACATCGCATGTCTGGTTTGGGATGATGGCTTGACATCCATTTGCAACATATGTGAGGTCTGCCGAGGAGGTTCGGTTGATGATGGCCTTTGTTTTGACCTTGAGGGTGTTGGCTTTCGCACCACTGGCAAACACCTGCAACTCAACATTCATCTCGCCTTGGAACTCATTTGGGGCCTGGAACCCGATTTCAATGGTTCGTGATTCGTTGGGTTGGAGGACGACATCTTCCAAACCGCCGAACAGGGCGACGACCCAACCGCTTGCGTTGAATCGGTCGGCGGGACTCGTGCTTGGAAGCGGGTCGCCCCCAGCGGTTAGGCCTTGGAGCGTGATGTTGAGGGTGTTGGGCGTGTTTCCAACGTTTCGCACGACAGCATTGACGCGCACGTCTTGGTTGGGAGCCACCTCGGCTGCAGCCCCTATGGAGTCAATGCTGACGTTTCTCTTTTCGTTCATCAAGAGGTCAAAGTTCCATGTTGAAACAGCTTTGTCAAGACCCGATATTGCAGAGAGAGTAAACCTTGGGCCGGTGTCTGCAAGGGGGGCGCCATCGATGACCGGAGGTACATCCACCCAGAGATAGACATAGGAGAGCGTGTTTGGCGCCATGGTGATGTAAGCCTCTGTTCCGTTCGTGTCCTCCATGCTCCACCCCCAATTCCATCCTGAGGAGGTGTAGAGGTTGAAGGTGACATCATCGGTGGAGGTGGCGTTGTTCGTCACGTTCACGGCGACCGAGGTACGAACCAATTCATCAACTGTAAAGGCGATGTAATCGTCAACCCCAAACGAGAGGTTCGACCACGGTACGACATGAACGGTCATCTCAACCGTTTCGTTCAAGGACGTATCAAGGTCGCTGGTGATTGAAAACGAGACCGTGTAGTCTTGCAATGCAGCGGTGGCGTCCGCTCGGAGACCGAACGCCATTTGCTTGAGATGATTGGGCACCAAGAGTTCGCTTTTTGGCAACCCTACCGTGCTCAATGAGCCCGGCAACGACAGAGGCTCAACGGTAAAGGCTTGATTTTGGTCGGCCTTGTTGTGCACCGTGATGTAGGTGCTGATCGTTTCGTTGCGGTGAACATAGATTTCACTGGGTGCTGTGAACGACATCAATTCGCCATCGCGTGCCTCTTCGGTTCCCAAACCCGATACGATGGGAAAGGCGAGGTGTGAGATGAACACGGCGATGAGAAACGCCCACCTCATGCTTCATGGTCGTCGCTCTCCCCTATCAATCACTCCCTTTGATGGACAATCAGGTGTCGGTGGCTTCATGAAGAAAGGGACAATGGAACGGTCATGCCACCGTTTTGGCCGTTCAAGAAAAAGGAAGCCGTGGTGCAACTCGAAGAAGCAGCTCCTGCACCGATTGTCTACAAGCGTGGCGAGGACCCCAATGCACGGCCAGATATTGAGGCGGATTCGGGGGCGTACAAAGACGCCTTGGCCTTGTTTGGAGACGGTTCGCAAAAAGTCGAAGCAGCCAGCGACCAGTCCGTTCACTACGACGGCGTGACGGCAGCACAACCTAAAGCAGATTCAACCTTTGAGGGCGCCGACGAAGCGGTGACCTCCGGGCAGAAGAATGTGGAAAAAGAAGATGTTGGGCCCGTGGAGGAGGCGCCACCATCGAAGGAAGATGCTGCATTTTCGTGGATTCATCACACCGATGGCTACCACTACAAGCAACGTGCAGACGGTTCCTTTGAGCCGACGCCCCACATCAAGAATCAGGACGGCTCTTATTCGCCGTATTCCTGATTAAACAATCCGGGTAGTGGCTTCACCAAGCCTGGATGGTTCTTGTGAGCACTGTTCACTTCCCTCGAAACAGGGTGTCGGTCAATAACACCAATTCCGGGTTGTTGAGGAAGTGCACCTGATGAGAGCCATGGCTCAACTTCGTGTGAATCGAGCAGCACGGGCATGCGGTCGTGAACTTCTTTGCAGTCTTCGTTGGCGGCTTGGGTGAGGACCACACAAGATTCGAGATGCTCTTCACTGCTCGTCCAGGTTTCCCACAGCACCGCCATCAACGAGAGATGACCGTCCATGCGATGATGATACCACGGAACCTTGCCCTGGGGAGTCGTCATCCATTCATACCACCCATCAGCGGCAACAAACCCTCTACGGGCCTTGGCGGCTCGTCGGAACATCGGTTTTTCGTGCATCGTTTCACTCCTGGCGTTGATGGGTTCTCTTTGGGAGGGTTTTGACCATGAAGGTCGCAAACCCCAGCGCATCATTCGAAAATGGCGAGGGACGTCCATCTCACCGTGGACGCCAACATCAGTGCTTACCGGAATGAATGTTTGCGGTGCAACATTCCAGGACGGTTCAAACGGGGTCAAGTCGGAAAGCGGTTGCGAGGAGGTCATCTTTGCCAGTTCATGCACCGGTGTTGAGATGGCGAACCGACCGCACACAAGCATCCCTCACACGGGGTCATCAATGGCTGCCATCAAGGCAGTGACATCCAACTCAGCACCGTTGAGTGGGACACGCAAGTCGTAGTGTGAAGCAATGGCGGGATCAAGTTCTCCGAAACATCCGACCCACTGGCCGTTGATGAGCAATTTTGCACCGCGCCCAGCCAACCACGGACCTTCTCCTTGCGGAAGCGACTCAGCGGTCCATGCCTGCACGCCCAAATCCGTACACAGGGCTTGGATGCGACCGCGAACGGCTGCAAAACCGCCACTTCGTTCCGCCGTGATGAACGCTAATCGGTCCTCGTTTCGGTGGTCTCGTACCACCGTGCCAAGTTCGTAAACAGCTTGTGGAAGGTCGTGATGGCGGTTGGTGGCGAGGAGTTTTAACAAGCCGGGGAGAAGGTGCTGCCTCAGAATGGTGTGGTCGACCGTGATGGGGTTGGTGATGGTCGTCACTTCGTGGTTTGGTTGCCAACGCATGTTGGTGAATTGGTCGTGTTCATTGGAAAGCGTGAGCGATTGGATTTGCACCATGCCGAGGCCTTGCATGGATTCTCGAAGACGACGTCGCAGATGGTTATCTTCTCTCGGTTGTGCGGTGAGGGGGGCTTTGGGTAGGTCTTCGCCGAGGTCTTCGTAGCCGTGGCCGATGGCCAATTCTTCTACCAAATCCACGGGATGAAGCAGGTCAAAGCGCCAGCGTGGCATGGTGAACAGCAGTTCGGAGGTGCCGGCGCTGGCGACGGCCATTTTGTTGGACCGTTGCGGAGCGTCGGACGGGGCAGGGCGTCGTCCGTCGAATTGTCCACCCATGCGTTGAATGGCGGTGTTGAGTTCCTCATCGGTGAACGAACGACCCAGCAGTTGGGACACCAGTTCTTCGGGAACAGCGTGTTGAAGGCCTTGCCCAGCGGGGGTGGTGATGCTCTTTCCTTGACAGGTTGTGACCTCAACAGAGTGAACGGTTCCGCCGCGCTGCGCCAACTGCAGGCAGACCAACATCAACGATGCTTCGCATGCTCGCTCGTCCCAACCCGTTACGTCGATGAAGAAATCCTTGGTTGCATGGGTGACGGTGGTGTGGTCGCCGTTGATGATGGGGGGGAAGGACAACACGTCGTCGTTGCTGTCAAGGATCATGGGGTAGGCGGTCATGCCCTCAAGCAAATGAGCATAATCAACACCCTTTGGATGCTGTTCTAGAATTTCTGAGACACTCATGGCTTCCTCACAGGCCAGAGGCACAAAGCGATGGGATGCTGGTACGGATACGACACGGAAAGGCGGGGCGAGTTTTTCGAGGTCGTGCACACCAATGGATGCACGACGACGTCCTCGTCCAAGAGCGAAGTGGAGTTTCTCTTGGTGGTCCATCAAGCCCTTGATGAACAATTCTCGCTCCTCTTCGTCTTCGGGGATGTCAACGCCCTTGACCACGGCTCCGTAAATCACCGGGCGGATTGACTCCAGACTCGCATCCACGGTCATGGTGATGCCGCTTTTTCCTACCTCAAGGTGGGGTTTTGCCGGCGCGTTGTGGAGAAAATTCGCCATGGCCACAGCCAAGGTTTCTCCGCTGAGGAGGTCGGGTCGGTCTGGAAAAATTTCGATATCCAGTAGTTCTTCAGTGCACGCATCAATATCGGTCCCCAGCAACGGAAGTTGCTCATTGACCTCGTCCACATTATGTTCGAATCCCTGCTGAGCCATCAAGGACCGAAGAAGCGATTGTGGGACGGAAATGGTTGGCATGGTCTCACCTTGCAAACCAGTGGGGGAGCGGTCGTTCATATCCAGCGAGCCGAAGTCCACTTACGGCGGCCGTTTCATGGTTCAGCGCCCGTAGATGCTTTCGCTCAAGCATGTCGATGCTCTTCACGCCGACTCTGCGAAGTTCACTGGCAAGGTCTTCTTGCGTACCTTGCAACCAATAGGCAATGTCCTCGGTATCTGCCATCGGAGCAGCACAACTGACCACATCAACACCCGACGCCATGAGGACGGCGAGGTCGTGACCGCTGGCGGCAAATCCGAGCAGGAATCCAGTCTGTGTTTGGCCTGTGTCGAGATGCTCTTTTTTCGACCGCCCTGTCATTGGCAGAGCAGAGGCTTCTGAAAGGCCCGAACCGTCCTCGATTCGTGCCATCGCAAGGTCAATGCCATGGTGGGCTGCACGGGCGTGAAGGGCTTGTACCCGGCTGATGGCCTCAACCAAGGCAGCAGGGACGTTGTCTGTGGCCATGGAGCGCAACGCAACCAGAAGGCCGTCAAGTTGCTCGGCGTCCATGGGTGGTAAGTGCTGCAGGTCGATGGCAAAACCACCGGCTTTAGGGAGGGTATCTCGGATGTCCAGAAGGTTTGCTTTTGCCACCATCAACATGTCAACAGGGCGTGGTTGTTCAAGGACAAGCGCTGGGTGCCTGTTTAACACATTATGAACAGTTTCTGCGTTTTCCTTGGTGGCCTGCATGGTCGAACCTGCATCGATGCAGGGGAGCAATGGAAGGGGCAAAGCGAGGGATTGCACCTGCTCGGACAGGCCAACCAGTGCAACCGTGTCAACGGTTTCATAGGAACGCAGCGGTGGGTCTTCACTCGTCAGACCAATATTGGACAGGTCATCAGAAGAGACCGAAAAGCCAGTTGACTCGATGTGCAATCCTTCTTGGGGCACCAAACACACTGCATCGGAGGGGACGTGCATGCTCTCATCTTCAATGAGGCCGTTGATTTCTGTGACTTCCTTCTTGGTGAGCGGACGCAATAACACGCCAGGAGGCGGTGCTGGGCATCGTCCGTTGACGACGATACGCCCTCCCGTCATTCCTGCACCGGGGTCGGGTCCAACATCGCCGTGAACGAGGATGAGGCCATCGTGCATGCCACCACCAACGCGGGCTCCGGTAGCGCCTCGCACGATGATGTGACCGCCACGCATTTCGGCGCCCGTATCATCTCCACTGCCGTCAAGAACGGTGATGGAGCCGCTTTCCATCATGTAGCCAGTGAAGTGACCAGCCATGCGTTCACAGACGATGGTCGTGCCTTGATTGGCAGCCCCGAGAAAACTTCCTGCGTCTCCTTGGAGGGTGAAAGAGCCGCCGCTTCCAAAAGCCGCAACCCACGAACCGAGGACACCGAGTGCACGCAGTCGTGCACCCTCAGGAAGGGCAGGACACAACCCGAGCTCACCGTTTTTGGGGACGGGGTCGCCGGCATTGGTCCATCCAATTCGGAGAATGGCGTTCTGTTCAGCCGCTGCGATGAGGCGAGGGCCCAATTTTTCGTTGATGTTCATCGAGCGCAAGACGACCTCGGAAACACCCGCCATGGCCCATGGTCGTGTCCCTCACACAAATACACTGCTGTTCACTTCGCCAACGAATTTTGATTTCCGATGCGGGACGCATCCGTGCGGTGAAGAAGCCTTTATTGACGGCCTTCATGAGCAAAGCATGGAGAAGGTCATGACCATCAAAGTCGCCATCAACGGATACGGAACCATCGGTAAGCGGGTCGCAGATGCAGTTGATGCACAGGACGATATGGAGATCATCGGCGTCACCAAAACGCGCCCATCGTTTGGATGTGACCTCGCTGTTCGAAAGGGCTACCCGCTCTATTGCACCTACAACGATGCGGATAAAATTGCAGCCTTTGGACCGGCCGGCTACACCTGTCATGGCGGGCTTGATGATCTGCTCGCCGTTGCTGACATCGTGGTTGATTGTTCACCTGGAAAAGTTGGTGCCGCCAACAAAGAGGCCTACGTGAAAGCGGGTGTGAAGTATATCTTCCAGGGTGGGGAAAAGCATGACATGGCGGGCATGTCCTACACGTCCTCTGCCAACCATGCAGAAAACATGAACGCCGCCGGCACCCGTGTTGTGTCGTGCAACACCACCGGACTTTCCCGCACCCTTGTTCCTCTCTACGAGCACTGCGGTTCGCTGAAGGTGGAATGCACCATGATTCGTCGCGCTGCCGACCCAGGGGACTCGAAAAAGGGACCGATTAACGCCATCAAGCCGGTGCTGAAGGTGCCCTCGCATCACGGCCCCGATGTCATGACGGTCAAGCCGGAAATTGACATCAATTCCATGGCCGTGGCCGTCCCTACGACCTTGATGCACTGCCACTCCATCGTTGCCTTCCTCCCCGAAGGGCACGGGCTGACAACCAAAACAGTCCTCGAGATGTGGCGCCAGAACCCACGCATCATCATCATGAACGGGTCGGAAACGAACATAACGACAACGGCAGAAGTCATGGAGTACGCTCGGGATATTGGCCGAAAGTGGGGCGACCTGCACGAAATTTTTGTCTGGGAAGACGGGGTTAAACTCGACGGCGATACGCTGTATTACTTCCAAGCCATCCACCAAGAATCCGATGTCATCCCCGAAAACGTTGACGCCATTCGTGCGTTGATGGGTACAGAAGCCGACTGGAAAGTGTCCGTTGCCAAGACCGATGCAGCGATTTCTGCTTACAACGGACTGTGAACCGTTCAGCCACCTTTGCAACACAGCGAAGAGGTTCCTTCAAAAGCGTCCGAAGTGTCCGAGGTTCATGCTTTCACGGGCCTCGCTTCTGCTCGTTCTTTTTCTGATGGTTTCCACCCCTCTTTCGGTGGCCATAACCGCCACGGGCGAAGCCTCGGAGGAAGCACCTGCAACAGCCGTCTTTTCCTCGCCATCACTTTCGGAGGCTGAACGACTGGAATTGGCTGCTTCACACTGGTCTACAATGCCTCAGGGAACCACCGTGTCGGTGCCACTCATGGCGTCGACCGGAATGATCCATTTGGCCTTGGGCAGTTTTGACCCTCTCCTCGGTGGTGGTCCTGAAGCACCGGCGACATTGGTGCGAGAGCACGATGCTTCGCATACAGGTATGGCCATCGTCCAATTGCACCAACCCGATGGGACAGCGCTCAGCGGCCTCGTGGCCAAGCACGATCTGACAGTCTTAGATGTGCTTCACGATGAGGCGTGGTTGGTTCGCCTTCCCGAGAATGGAAAAACGAGTTTCACAGACCTGCAGGGAGAAGACGCCGTTCGTTGGGTCGGTCATCACCAGCCCGGCTGGCGGCTCGCTCCCTCGTTGCTGACCCAACCAGCATCTCATAAAGCACTGGCTGTGGTGCCAACGCCGGATTTGGGAGTCGGTGGCTACGCAGGACTCGCCACCGATATGGTGCAGTACGGAGCCGTGGAAGCATCGTGCGACGCATGGATGTGCTTGGCGGTCGTTGATGCGACCTCAGCCCGAACGATGGTTCATCATCTTGCGCATGACGGTCGTGTTCTTTGGACCGAACCCACCTCGGAATTACGAGTTCACAACGCCCTCGCATGGTCGATTGCGGGGGTCCAAAATGTGGCCAACAACGCCACATTTACCCTCGATGGTTCGGGGGAAATGATCGCCATTGCCGACACGGGTTTGGACCGTAACCACCCCGATTTGACCGGTCGCGTCGCCGCCACCTACACGCAGTTTGGCCTGGACCCGTCACCTGCTGATTCAAACAGCGGTCATGGCACCCACATTGCGGTGTCCGTTTTGGGCAACGGCACGGGGAATGCAGACGCCCGAGGTGTGGCCCCTGCAGCCAACCTCGTGATGTACGCTCTGGAGCACGACCCAACAGGGACCTTTGGGCGAATCGGCTCCATCTACGACATGTTGAGAGACGCCGAACAATTGACAGCCCGCATTTCGGTCAACGCCTGGGGATTGAACGGCAATTATGGCCAATACACCGCTGATGCCCGCTCGGTCGACACCTTTGTTCATGACCGCAAGGACCTGACGCCCATCTTCTCCGTTGGCGACCGTGGAACCTCGGGCGCCTCACAAGTCTCCTCGCCAGGCACGGCAAAGAACGTCATCGCCATCGGTGCCTCAACCACCGGTGCACCTAGCACGCCCGCTGCTGGTTCGGTGGTGAATTTCTCCTCCCTCGGTCCAAGTTTGGACGGCCGCATCAAGCCTGACCTCGTGGCTCCCGGTGTTGGTATCTGCTCGGGTCTCGCAGAGGAAGCGAGAAATCCAGCCGGGCCGTCGTGCCTGACCGGAACGCATGCGGACGGCAACTCGTACTACATGACCCTCAGCGGCACCTCCCAAGCCACGGCCATCGCCTCGGGTGTTGCGGGCTTGACCCGGGAATTTATCCGAGAACAAGCAGGCATCTCTGCGCCTTCCAGTTCCCTTGTCAAGGCTGCCATGATCAACGGGGCCCGTGATTTGGGGGCTGCTGATATTCCAAACGCCGCCGAAGGCTGGGGAGAAGTTGACCTTGAGCGAACCGTGCTTCCCATGGATGGCTCAACCGCTCTTGATACCTTCTTTGATGACCGAAAAGTTCTCTCGCCTGGATTCGGTTTGTTGTACTCCTTCTCCATCGACCCAAGCCATGGTATGGACCTGACGTTGGTGTGGACCGATGAAGCCGGAAGTGCCAACGCCGCTCAGTCCCAGGCTCGCTTGGTCAACAATCTCGACCTGGTCTTGGTCGACCCCAACGGCAACGAATGGCTTGGCAATGATTTTGCTCAAGGCTTCTCCACAACAGGAGGAACCGCTGACGATGTCAACAATGTCGAGCGCATTCGAGTTGCACCAGGCACCCTTAGCTCTGGTTCAGGAAACTGGGTGGTCAAAGTGCTGCACCGTGGCGGTTCTGACCAAGACTTTTCCTTGGTCATGAGTGCGGTTGCCACCCCGACGCCTCAGCCCGATTTGGCGGTTTTTGACGGGAGCATTCTTACATCATCGGAAAATCCCCTCAAGAACGATTTGATTTCCATTCGTCTGGCGTGGGTGAACCAAGGTACGAGCACAACAGCGCCCTTTGACATCATCCTTGAAGACACGACGGCGCAAACAACGTTGGCCACTGCATCTCGCCCAGCTCTTGGGCCGGGAATGATCGATTCCTACACCATCTTCCACCAATTCACCACCACGGGTGTTCATACGCTTCGTCTCTCCATTGATACCGGCAATACCGTCTCTGAGATGAACGACGCCACGTCCGGGACGGACAACAACATCTTGATTGAGGACATTGAGGTCATGGCCCTCGGCGTTCGAGTTGTGGTGGACAACGATGACGGTACGATTCCAGAAACGCCCGAGCAACGTTCGGCCAATGCGGACATGGTTCTTGATGTCCGAAACGACTCAGGGATTGACATTCCGGTTTCCGTGCTTCACGAAGGTACGGGCGAACAACCGGTTGTCCTGTCGGCCACCATGGTCCAAGTTCCTGTGCCCGGCCGAGAGGATTTCTTCCTTCCAAGCCCTGACCAGTGGACTCGAACCTTTGATGAATCAACGACCTTCACACTCACGGCTCAAGGGACTGATGACGCCAATAACTCCCTTAATTTGCGACTTGAAGATATTGATGCGGACTTGACCAGCGACCCAGATAATCCTCGCTATGTTCGGGCTGGCACCTATGTGATTGAGTTGACGGCTCGCTACCAAAACCAACCCACGGTGGCTCACACCCAACGTATTTTCATTGAAGTGGAACAACTCGACCAGGTCCAAGTGGTCGCAGCGGGAACGAGTGGACTTGAAGCCACACCCGGCCAGTCAAGCATTTTCTCCATCTCGGTGAGAAACACCGGAAACGCTCCAGCGCAGTACAGTATTGACTGCCTTTCCGAGCAACGCTGGCAGGTCATGCTCGGGACGTCGAATTCCTCGCAACTGGATTTTGAACCGTTGAACATTCTGGAATACCTTCCCATGTCCATTCGGGTCTTCGTGCCGTTGGTGGCCGACGGTGTTCCCTCCGCAGGCGATACCGATACCGTAACTTGCTACGTCACGTCGCAAACTGATCCATTGATGAATTTCACGGAGAGCGTGACCATCACCGTGCTGGCTCAAGAATCCTTTGACGTGCATTTGAACGACGATAACGGCCCGGTTGGACCAAACCACCTCGCAGAGGACATTGCGGTTGATAGCGGCCAACAGGTTCACCTCAACATGACGATTGAAAACACAGGAAACATCGGCATTGACCTTGACGTGTCCGTTCTTCCAGACAATCCACAATGGGCCATTCAGGTATCGCACGGTGATGACCAAGATTCCAGGACAATTTCCCTTTCCTTGGGACCGGGAGAATCCACCGATGTACGCTTCATCTTTGGCGTACCCATCACGGCGGAGGAAGGCGATAGCAACGGGTTTACGATCCGCACTGAGCGAACCCTTTCCAATTTCCGACAGAATGTCACCACCTTGGTGGTCAAGGATGAGTTGGGAATTCTGCTTACGCCTCCTGCAGAGAATCATATCGATACGGTTGTCTCGGATGTGTTTTCCTACGGTGAATTCACGGTCAAGAACACCGGAAACACGAACCTTGGCTTGACATGGACGCACGGCCTTGCACCGGATGGCTGGTCAGTTGGTTTTGCCAACCCCATCGTTTATTTGGAGCCCCGGGAAGAAAAAACCGTTCGCTTCGGTCTCATTCCTCCAGCACAGACACCAGCTTCAGACAATGCGTTTGAAATGCTCATTCAGGTGAACGCCACCAACGACGGGCGATTTGTTGAAGCCTCAGAAACAGTATCAATTGGTGTTCTCGCATCGTCCTTTGGCAACATCACGGCGCAAAAAGACGGTGAGGGTCTGCTTCAGAGTATTTCTCGAACCGATGGACGAACCGAGACCTTCCTCATACGCAACGACGGCAATGCACCCCTTGATGGCGACGTCACGGTGGTTGTTCTCGACAAGGGCGGCATGGAGCGCAAGGACTGGACAGTGTCGGTTGAACCGTCTACCGTAAGCGGCCTGGCGGTTGGTGAATCTCTTGAGGTGGCTGTGACCTTGTTGCCATCCGATGATGTAGAGCGTGGTACCGGCCAACTTTTCTTGAATCTAACAACCAACGAAGGACAGACCACCACGTTTGAGGAGGTAGTCAGTGTGGAGATTTCTGAGGGTTCAACTGGTCTGTTTAACATCCTACCACCCGCAGCCAGCGGTGCGATTGTCGCTGCCCTCGTTATCGGCGGTGTGGTCCTTGCTCGGCGGATGAAGAAATCCGGCGAACTTGAAGACGACAGCACGTCCCTCGTCGCCCCCAACACCCACGCCAATCCAGACATGTTAGGTGAGCGCAGAGAAGAGGCCCTCGACCTCGGTTCTGCGGTTGATGAATTGACCAGTGGTGAAGTGAGCGATGAAGAAATTGCCCAAGCCATCATGCAGTCGATGGATTTGCCGAGCATGCCTGCAGCGGTCCCGCAAGGCCTCCCTCCTTCCGGCATGCCTCCAGCAGCGGTCCCCAAAGGCATGCCACCAGCCGGTATGCCCCCGAGTTCCGGGAAAACCCTCCCAGCACTGCCCGTTCCAACGCCAGCGCCACAACCCGCTCCCGCAGCAATTCCGGCTCCCGCTACGCCTCAACAAGGCCCACCCCTCCCACCTGGCGGTCTTCCAGCTGGCTGGACCATGGAACAGTGGCAGCATTATGGTCACGAATGGCTGAACCGTCAAGGTTGATTCATCAAGGTTGAAAGGGAGAAGGCACTCCCCACAATCATGGGCAGCATCGTATTGTTTGGTCCCCCCGGAGCAGGGAAGGGCACGCAAGCCCACCGAATCATGGAACACACCGGTCTTCCGCAGGTTTCGACGGGTGATATGCTTCGTGCGGCCGTCAAGGCTGGAACGCCGGTCGGCCTTGAGGCCAAGGGTTACATGGATCGTGGGGAGTTGGTTCCCGATGGCGTGATCCTCGCACTTATTGAGGACCGAATTCAGGAAGCCGATGCTGCTAACGGCGTCATGTTCGATGGTTTTCCCCGTACGATTCCACAGGCTGAAGCGCTTCAAGCATTGACGACCATCACGCACGTCCTCGCCATTGAAGTCCCTGATGAACGCATCGTTGAGCGTATTTGTGGCCGCTCAACCTGCGGCAATTGCGGTGCTGTATACCACGATACGTTCAACCCCGTTCCTGATGGCGGATGCCCTTGCGGAAACTACCAAGAAAAGCGAAGAGCGGATGACAATGAAGACACCGTCCTCAACCGATTGGGTGCCTACCATGAACAGACAGCGCCGCTTGCTGCTTGGTACGATGAGCGTGGACTCTTCCACCGAGTCAACGGTGACCGAGCCATAGATGAAATCACCACCGACTTGCTTGGCGTGCTAAACTGAGGTGGTTTCTTGGGTCGCAGGAGGAACGCCCGTGCGTCCAAAAAAGCGAACAGGCGCCAATCTGCGCAAAACGCCCAAAACCACCTTGCGGGAATACTCAGCAATCCAAGGTCACACCCTGCACCCGTGCTTGACGCCGCCGCAGTTCACCTTGTGAAAACATCTCGCCGACATCGTCTTCCACTGCCTCCTGCCGCAAAGGAAACGGTGTGCAGGAAGTGTTGGTCTCATCACGTTCATTCCACTCGTTTTCGTGTTCGGATTAAACACGGCCAGCGAATCAAAACATGCTTGAAGTGTGGCAGTGTACGTCGTTTTGGTGGAGGCCCAAAGCATCATCGCCATCAGCGAGGTGGCCAACGATGAGCACCATTCCGCAGCATATCCTTCGACAAGCCAAATCGAGGGACTTTCGCCCGAGTGTTCGTATTGGTAAGGCTGGGTTGAGCGAGACGGTCTTGGAAGAAATTCGGCAACAACTTCAGTCTCGAGACCTTGTCAAAATCAAGGTGAACAAGGGGTTGTTTGAACGAGAGCAACGAGGCGAGGTGTGGAATTACCTTGCAGAAAACACCGGTTCAACCTTGGTTCTGCAACGAGGAAACATCGGTGTTTTGTGGCGCAGGTAAACGAACCTGAAGCAAAGGGTCAAAGGGTGTATTCATCCCCCTCACCTTGCAGAGGCTTGTCCATGAACTCCCATTTGTTCACCAACCGAAGTCGCCAAATTGCGTTTGGATTGCTCATGTTCATTGGCGCCATGATGTTTGCCAATCCATCCCGTGCCGGTGGCGGTGGCGGCATTGGTCTTGAGATTCACATCAAAGATGGGCTTGAAAACCAAGCCGTCTATGTTGGTCTTGCCATTTTGATTGCCGTTTACATTCTGATTATCTTCGAAACAGTGCACCGCACGTTGGCTGCCGCTGTTGGCGGTATCGTCGCCATGCTCGCCCTCAATTACTACGACACAGGCGATACCTTCTCCCTCGCTGAAATCACCACGATGATCGATTGGGAAACCATTGGTTTGCTCCTGGGTATGATGGTCATGGTGGGTGTGTTGTCAAACACCGGTGTCTTCGAGTACTTTGCCGTCCTTTCCTACAAAAAGAGCGGCGGTTCAATTTGGACCCTCGTCGTCATTTTGTGTTCGGTCACGGCCGTTCTTTCTGCCTTCTTGGACAACGTGACGACCATGCTCTTGCTGACGCCGGTCACCATTCAATTGGCCAAAGTGCTTGATATCAAACCCATTCCATTGCTCATTTCCGAGGTGTTGTTTTCCAACATTGGTGGTGCAGCCACCATGATCGGTGACCCTCCGAATATCATGATTGGTTCGGGCCTCTCTCCCGATAAGATCGCCTCTGCAGAGGGTGGAAAATACGCCTACATGTCCGAATACGGCGTGACATTCAACGATTTCATCATTGAAATGGGCCCGGGCATTTTGATGTGTATCGTTCCGAGTTTTATGCTGCTCAAGTGGTACTACGCCGATGAATTTTCAGGCAGCCGAATTCGAGATGTCGCAGAACTTGAGGCTAAGTACGGCATCAAGGACCCTCAGATGCTCAAGGTTGCAGGAACCATCCTTGTTCTCGTGATTATCAATTTCTTCCTTCACCCCATCACGCACATCGCCGTTTCGTGGATTGCACTTGTGGGTGCGGTTGTCATGCTCTTGGCCACCGATCGCCACGAACTTGAGGAGCCTCTTCACCATGTTGAGTGGACCACGTTGCTGTTCTTTGCTGGATTATTTGTCCTCGTTCACTCTCTTCAATACATGGGTGTTATCGCTTTCATCGGCGAGTATGTCGAGCGGGCCATCGCCTTCTTTGGCAGTGATACCGGCGACGGTCAAACCGTTCGTTTGGCAGCCGCAATTCTCATTGTTTTGTGGGTCTCTGCCATCGCCTCTGCTTTCATTGACAACATTCCGTACACGGCCACAATGATTCCCATCGTCCTTCAAATCGCCGACAACCTTGGTGATTACCTCCTCGGGCCGTTGATTTGGGCTCTGGCCTTTGGTGCTTGTTTGGGCGGAAACGGAACACTGATTGGAGCCTCTGCGAACGTGGTGACGGCCGGCATGTCCGAAGAGGCGGGCTACCCGATTTCGTTCAACGAATTTTTCAAAGCAGGTTTCCCCATTATGATTCTAACCACGTTCATCGTCTCCCTTTACATGTTGCTCGTCTTCATTGTTGGTGGAGAAGACAACGGTACCTATGTCAAACTGATTCTGGTCGGCATCACCACGTTGAGCATCATCGGTCAACTCGCACGAGGTCGCAGCAAGGGCAAAACCTTCGCTGAAGCTCTCGTTGATGACGAAATGCAAGGTCTCGAAGAATTGGTTGTGGAAGCCAAGAGCGCCGTTGTTGGCCTCCTCCGTGGCGAAGAAGAGTGAAGGCGCACATGAGCGTTGACTTGAAGTCCCTTCGGCGCAACGGAGGTACGGGGCAGATGCATGTTTGAGTGTCAAATCTGTGGACTCCTTTCCTTGGGCGGCACTGCTTGCCCTGCATGCGGGAGCCAACTCCGTACGGACTTGTCGCTTGATGGCGCCTCCGATGAAGTTCTCCCAACCGAAGTGCCTGGGTTGGATGATGCTGCTGCAGCATGGTACGACCTTGAGGGGATTGAACCCCCCGCTGAGGAAGTTGAAGAAGAAGCATCGCCCGCTCCCGCCCCGAGCAGCCTACCCTTTGGATTTCAAGGCGAATCCACGGTTTACGATTCTCGATTGCCCTTTGGCATTGGAAGCTTCGCAGACGGTATCCCCTTCGATGCGAGCCAAGGAGAAGCCTCTGTGGTCACAAGCCCGACTATTGCCGAGAAAACACCTGCTGCGGTCAAGGCAGCCCCCGTTGAGCCTGC